>CAYJHH010000244.1:0-2592 GCA_964369995.1 uncultured Desulfovibrionaceae bacterium | reverse complement strand
CCCTTTCTGATTTGGAAGAGGTGGGCTATGTGTTCCGCATTATGCGCCATGAAGATATGTACGCTTGCCTACAAGCCATTGCCGTATATGAAAAAGAGTGCCAGCGCCCTGTGTCGGTACATATTCGTATGGCGGGCTTTAATCCGGCAGAAAATAATTGTTCTGCGGCCGATGATGTGCTTAATGCCCAGCGCTTGGCCGAGGCTTTATTTTGCACAGCCTCTACAGACATACATGTTTTTGCTGATACCTTGGTGGATGTGGACAGAGGCTATTTTCCTCGTCATGGAGTGTTAGACAGCATTTGTAATCCGCGCATGGCAGCGCAAGTTATAGCGCATATGTATGGCTTTTTGCATGAAGAAGAGGGCTCCTTGCAGGATTTGGCATGTGTGGAAGATGCTAAGGCACGCACCCTTTGTGCCATGCAAGGGAAGAGCCTCGTAGGTGTTATTTTCTCTGAACAAGAAGGGGATGAGGGCTGCGCCAAGGCTTTTGAAGCTATGGCACAAGAAAAAGGCTATACGCAATGGTGCTATGTAAATACTGTGAGCGGCCATAAAGGCTCTTGGCAGGATGTGCAGGGAGAAAGCCCCGTATATATGATTCGTGCAAGCAAGTAATACTGACATAAGAGGGAATCTTGCGAGATCCCTTTTATTATACGCCCCCCCAGCGAGCTGGGGGGCCCTTACAATAAAAAGCGCTTTCTTTATGGCAAAGAAAGCGCTTTTTCATGATAACATGATATTTAGCTTATGCTTTTTTCTAAAATTTCCATACCTTCTTCAAAAAGAAAGCGTAAAAATTCGTCCTTTTGCGCATTGGCTTCGCCTTCTTTACGCATGGCAATGACAAGATTTTCATCAGGGAAAATATGTGTCAAAGGTAAAAAGGAAGCTCTATCCTTAAAGTGCGCAATGGTGTGAGGGTAGCATAATTGTACAGCAATGCCCACGCCCTTGGTGGCATAGGTGATGTTAATGGCAGCATTGGGAGATTCCACAATGGTATGAAAGCTGAGCCCTGCCAATTCGCAGGCTCTATCTAATTTATCGCGAGCTGATGCTTTTACATTGGGACGTGGCAAGTTAAGGGGGTATTGTACAATATCTTCCAATTCAATGCGTTCTAATTTTTCTAAGGGATGTCCTTTAGGTACCACCACCATATATTGTCCGCGTAGCCAAGGGGTAATATGCATGCTACTGGGAACAGATGATTCATGCACAATGCAAAAATCCGCTTGTCCACGTTGCACACTTTCTATGCAGCGATGTGGCGTGTAATCAAAAATATGGAGTAATATATTGGGGTATTGCTGTAAAAAGGTGCATAGCACTTGAGACAGAATATATTGATGCACAGCATAAGGGGCAGAAAGATAAATATAGCCTTCGTAATTTTGGCTTAAGGCTTTAAGTTTTTCTGTAAGCGAACGCTCGTGCAGAAACATTTTCTCTGCAAAAGCAAAGACTTCTTTTCCTTCGGTGGTAAGCTGTAAAGAATTTTTTCCCACACGTTGAAAGAGCGTACATTCCAAACTTTGTTCTAGCTTGGCAACTTGTTGGCTTAAGGCTGATTGTGTGCGAAAAAGAGCATCTGCGGCGCGGGTAACGCTGCCAAGTTTCGCTATGGTATAAAAGCCTTTTAAATACTGCCACTCCATGAAAAACCTCGTGCTTTAAAGAACGTCTGTATGCTCTTTTTGATTGTTTACCTAATTACTATGAAGTGAAAAGGTGAGCAAACAGTTGCACAGAAGTTTTTTTCTGTCCATAATAAAAGAAAGAAAATGGAAAATTTATTCTATCCTTGCCATTTTTGCGCAAGCTCTTTTAAAGATGGAACGGCATGTGCGTAAAATTTTTGTAAAGCTTTACAGAAATACGTGCGTCCAAAACCTTCAGGATTTACACGTCTATCCTTAAGGCAACCACCACCGCAGAGGGATAGCCAAGGACATTTGAGGCAAGCATCGTGAACGCGAGCTTTGGCATTACCAAAAACACGTTGCTTTTGACTTTGTAATAAATCCTGTAAATTATGTTCTCGAATATTTCCCAAAAGGTGCGCTTTTTCCACAAAAAAGTCACAAGGGTACACCTCTCCATTATGTTCTACGGTCACATAAGTACCGCAGGTTTTGCGGCTACCACATTCAGGTGAAATGGTACCAAGTAAGGTAAAAAAGGTGGTTTCGAAAAGACGAATGGATGTGGTGGGCTTTCCTTGTGCAAAATCCCCTTTCCACGCATCAAAAAGAGCACATAAAGCCTCACCATAGGCTTCAGGACTTACGGAAAAATCGGCAATATTGCCTTGAGCATCTTTTTCTATCACAGGAATGAACTGCATATAGGTAAAGCCAAGATCACGTAAATATGCATAACTTTCTACCAAATACGGCGCACTGTACGACGTAACACAGGCAAGAGCATTACATTCTACCTTGGCGGCCAGTAAGCTTTTGGCGGCCTTTTCCACTTGGGCATGGGTGGTGCTTTTTTGCCCGCCCGCCTTGCCATGTCTGTAGGTATCATGCACATGAGCTTTACCATCTAAGGAAATGCCCACGAGAAAATTTTCGCG
>CAYJHH010000243.1:0-2601 GCA_964369995.1 uncultured Desulfovibrionaceae bacterium | reverse complement strand
AGCAGGCGTGCCTTTCTTAAAAACGAGTGGAAACACGTTTTTAAGCATTAACTAGGTAAAATAAAGAAAAACTAAAAAACATTAATTTTGTATTTACAGAGACATTTTTACCTCTTGAGATTTTTTTCTCAAGAGTTTTTTTTATTTATTTTCGTCTACACTAAAATTTTAAAATAGCTTATTCAAACTTTAAAAGTCTTATGTTATTAATAAAAATAACATTACTTATTTAATAAGTAATAAATAGTGTTAACAATTTTTTTCATTTCATATTGACTAGTAATAATTACTACTCTACTCTAGTGGGGCTTGTGAAATAAAACTTTAAGCATTGTCTTTAAGGGGTCTTACTGTACAAACAGTAATTGTATTCACGCTTAGGTAGAAAGCATAACAAATTAGGAGGTCTCATGTCTTTATCTTATGCAGAAATGGAAAAAGTCTTGATGGATTCTATGCGCTTATATCATCACCCTATAGCTGTAACCTTTCTCTTTACCGATGATGATGTGGAAAAATTCAAACAATGTACAGCGCACGTGGTTCCTGTAAAAGCTCTCACCTATTGCCAATGGGAAGTTGCCGCGCGCATGCAAGGTCAAACAGTTCTTGGTACCAAAGAAACTTTGGCTTGTTCCAACTCCCGTGTCAGTTTTGGCTGGAAAGAAATCGATGAGGCAGAAATCAAAAGCCAAAAAAAATACTGTGTCGACCTTGAACAAGCTGAACGCTTCATGCGCTCTAAACCTAAAATGCCCATGGACTCCCTCAAAGCCATTGCCGTGGGTCCTTTGGGTAAGGCTGTCATGGATCCGCATGTGGTGCATTTTTACTGTGATAATATTCAATCTTATCACTTTGCCGTAGATTACTCTGCCGCCACCGACATTCACCCCTTGCCCACCATGATTACCATGAGCTCTTCTGCTTGCGGCGGCTCCGTTTATTCTTATTTGAATACTACTTTTAACTGCTGTCCTGCCTGCTCCGGAAGTTACAATGCCGGAAAAACTGAACGTGGTGAAGTAAATGTATTTATTCCGGGTCCACACATTGGCCTCACAGTGGAACGTATGATGCAACGCATGGCTGCCAATAAGGGTTCTGCTTCCATTACCCGTCCGGGAGATTATTTCCCTGGCGGTGACATCTGTAAAAACTGTCCACTTATCATATTTAAAAAAGGCGACAGCGATATTTGTAAAAATTGTGAGAACATATAATCATAAGCCCTTAGCCTCGAGGAAATGTATATGAAAAATGTATCTTCTATAATACGCGTTTTGCCTTTATTCATGGCAATTTTACTCTGCTTTACCCTTCCAGCCATGAGTGCAGAACAAAATACAGCTCAAACAAGCCCCTTGGCCTCAGCCATAGCTGCTGCAGTGGAAGCCAAGCAGGTGGATCCCGCTTCCCCCACAGGTTTTCTAGGTATTCCTGGCGCCCCTAGCATCAGCCCCGTACTGGGTTTTATTTGGGCCATTTGGGTAGGTTGGATTTTTTCCACGGTGGGAGCCTTTGGCGGTGTCATGGCCTCAGTGGGTCATATCAATGTTTTTGGCCTTGGCGATTATGCAGGTTCCTTTAGCAAAGACATGGCGTTAAACAAGGGTATTACAGATTCCATCCGTGTATCCAATCAATGGCTTGTGGGCTGTTCTGCTCTCATTTCTTCTTTTAAATACTGGACCATAGGTCGCATCGTGTTGCCGCTTGGTATTGCTCTTGGCATTGGTTCTTTAGCAGGTGCCACTCTCATTCCCATGCTTACACGCGGAAAAGTGGATTTTTCTAGCTATATAGGCGTATTTGGACTTTTTGTCTTAGGTCTTGGCTGTTATCTTTTTTATGAAACAACCCCTGCGGCCAAAGCCAAAAAACAAAAAGCCGCTGCCGCTGCCAAAGCTTTTGAGGAAGCTTCTAAAGATCATAATTCCAGCGGCGAAAAAACTCGCGTCCAAGTGGTGAGTATCTCTGTTTCTCGCGTAGTCTTTACTTTTTGCGGTGTAGAGTTTTCCTTCAGTACCTTTATTCCTGTCATAGGGGGATTTATCATCGCCGCTGTAGCTTCCTTCCTTGGTGTTGGCGGTGGATTCTTGCTTGTGCCTTTCTTAACCAGCATATCTCAACTCCCCATGTACTTGGCAGCCGGCACTTCCGCTTTTGCTGTGCTCATAGGCATGATTGTATCCATCTCTACCTTTATGTTTGGCGGCACTCCTGTGTATTGGCCACTTATTGGCGTAGAACTCGCCGGTATAGTTGTGGGCTCATGGGTAGGCCCCATTACTGCAAAATATTTACCTGATGTATGGCTCAAGCGCCTCTTCATTGTATTAGCTTTTGTGGTTGGCATTAACTATGTATTACGTGGCTTCTTTGATATGCGATTGTGGTAAACATCAAGTTTTTCTGGGGAGAATGTTAGCTAACAATAAAAATTCTCCCCAGAAACATCTTAAAATAAACCTTTAAAAGGGCTTCAAACATGCAAAACAATATCCCTTCTTGGCTAGATAATTTTCTTATTATGCCTTTTCGTTGGCCGCACGAAGCTGAACTTGGCTTATGGCTTGGATGCATTGTTTTAGCTTTTTA
>CAYJHH010000242.1:0-2678 GCA_964369995.1 uncultured Desulfovibrionaceae bacterium | reverse complement strand
CGCATTATTAATGATATTTTAGATTTTTCTAAAATTGAAGCCAATAAAATGGATTTAGAATATGTGCCTTTTAATCTCGTGGCGAATATGGACGCGGTGTATAGCATCATGCATTTTACGGCAAGTGATAAAGGGCTTGCCTTTACGCGCTCCATGGATGAAAGGGTGCCAGCCTTTGTTATGGGTGATGGCGAGCGCTTAAATCAAGTGCTGCTCAACCTTTTAAGCAATGCTATTAAGTTTACAGAAAAGGGTTCGGTAACCTTACATATTGGGCTGCATGAGCAAATAGACGAAGAGCACTTTGTCTTGGAATGCAGTGTCAGTGATACAGGTATTGGTTTATCTGAAGAGCAAGCGTATAATTTGTTTAAGCCTTTTACGCAGGCTGATACTTCTACCTCTCGTCGCTTTGGTGGAACGGGGCTGGGGCTTGTTATTAGTCAGCGCATTATTCAGCTTATGGGTGGTAATATTGAGTTACGCTCTGAGCTTGGTAAGGGCAGCACTTTCACTTGCATAGTTCCGGTACGCAAAGCCAATGATGAAGATCTCAAAACTTTGCAAGTGGCACAAAAAAGCCTAGAAGAACAAAATGCTGCTCAAGATGAAGCGAAAAAAGTGGCCAGTTTAAAGGGAAAATCTGTTCTTGTTGCTGAGGATAATTTTATAAATCAAGAAATTGCTGCTGCCATGCTAGAAGAATATGAACTTGATTTGGACTTTGCCAATAATGGGGAAGAAGCTGTAGCAGCCGTGCAAAAGAAAAAATATGATTTAATTTTCATGGATTTGCAAATGCCTATTATGAATGGCCTTGATGCCACCAAGAATATTCGCGCCCTTGGTGAGACAGATCCATATTTTAAAGAAATGCCCATCATTGCCATGACAGCCAATGTTATGCATGAGGATAGGCGCTCTTGCGAAGATGCTGGCATGAATGACCATGTGGGTAAGCCCATTTCGGCGCAGATGTTACATCGTGCTCTACTTACTTGGTTAGCCCGTTAATTAAGGTACATGCTGACCTAGTACCATACACCATTGTCATAAGGAATATACATGAATACAGAGGTTTATGCTCAAAGACGTGAAGCTTTACGCCACAAAATGCATAAGGCAGGCTTGGATGCCATGCTCATCAGTCATGCTGCTAACCGATTTTATTTATCTGGATTTGAATTGCATGACCCTCAATTTAATGAAAGTGCTGGACGTCTTATTATCACTGCAGATGGTAAGGATTGGCTATGCACCGATGCGCGATATGTAGACGCGGCTCGCAGGCTTTGGCAAGAAGAGCGTATTTTCATTTATGGTGGCAATGCGGCTGCAGACATACGAGGTCTTTTGAAAGATACAGTGCAAGGGCGCATTGGTGTGGAAAAGAGCATTGTCTCGGCCGATTTTTATCAAAAAATGGCCACGGGTTTGTCTTTAAGCTCTGCGCAAAATCTTGTGGAATCTTTACGAATCATTAAAGATAGTACCGAAATTCGTCTTATGGAAAAATCTTGTGAGCTTAATCATCGGCTTATGGAGTGGGTGTATACAGAGCTGCATGTGGGTCGCACGGAGGCAGATCTTTCTTGGGCCATTGAAAAATATTTCAGAGAACATGGAGCTTCAGAATTGGCTTTTAGCAATATTGTGGCAGTGGGCCCCAATGCTGCCTTGCCGCATGCCATTCCCGGTCAAACCGTGATTACTGATAATTCTCCAGTGCTTATAGATGTGGGCTGCCGTTTGGGAGATTATTGCTCGGATCAAACGCGTACCTTTTGGGTGGGAGATTCTGATACACCCATACATTTTATGCTGACGCAGCAATTGGTGCGTACAGCACAGGAAGCCGCCATAGCCGCTGTGAAGCCGGGAGCTGTATGCAGTGATGTGTATAAAGTAGCGCGGGCGGTGTTTGAAGATGAAGGTGTGGAAGAGGCCTTTACCCATGGGCTTGGGCACGGTGTTGGTTTAGAAACCCATGAGGCGCCGTCGCTGAGTCCTCGTTGTCATACTGTGCTGCAGCCTGGCATGGTGGTGACCGTGGAGCCCGGTTTGTATTATCCTGAATGGGGTGGAGTTCGTCGGGAGTTTATGGTTTTGGTGGAAGAAGAGGGTTGCAGAATATTATAATTTTTAAGATGAAAATGGAGGCTTCTTCGGAAGCCTTTTTTTTGCGCACTTGAAATCTAAAAATTTAAAGAAGTTTCTTAAAATCAAGTTTTTATTTTTTTGTTTCTTGGTGCTTGTGCACTTTTGTGTACTTTCTCCAAAATTTATCTTTTAAGCGCTGACGGCATCATCGTAAAAAAATGAACGCGCGTACTTGAGTACGCTCTGCCTTCATTTTTTTCTGCGCTTCTTTGTCAGCGCTCAAAATCTGAAAATTTAAAGAAATTCCTCAAAAACCAACCATTGGCGATTTTGTTGCATGAAATCATGGTGATTTTTGCTCTGTATCCTGTAAGCGGAGACAAAATCGCCAAGCTTCGAGTGAACCCCCTGTCACTGTATTTCGCTATCGCTTCATGCCGTGACATCCCCTTACAGTGCTTCGCACAAGGGGGAAAGGTAAGTGTTTATAGGATAATTTTCTGTTATGAAATACGCCCATATGAAGAGCGTTTTGCGGGGATGGGGGGAGTTTGAGGGGGGAAGGGGCAGTTTTGGGT
>CAYJHH010000241.1:0-2707 GCA_964369995.1 uncultured Desulfovibrionaceae bacterium | reverse complement strand
CCCCCCATACCCCCCTCCCCTTTCCAAAAAACTTTCATGGCGACAAAAATCTTATGTATAACAGGGACATTTCCACATGTTTCTTTAAGAAGTGAAGCCTTTATATGAAGCAAAGCCAAGCATATATGCCGCCATGGCTATGGCGAGGTCTTTATCTTCTAAATTCATGGTTGCCGCTTTCTGCTCAAGTTCCTGCATGGCCGTATCTTCAGGTGTAATTACATCCATTTCTGTAGAAAGTACCTTTTGTATAACATTTGGTAAGGCCATACAAATTTTATAAAAAGCGTCTTCTTGCCCCGTTACCAAAGCATAAAATTCATCTATACTTACCCGCCTGATAAGTTTATGCCCCACTTTCTTACCATCAACCATAGGTTCCCATTTAATATTTTGGGATTGCTTAGCAATAACTTCTACTAAAAAACAAGCAGCGTCATCATCGTGTAAAATTTGATTTTGCATCTTTATGAACGTTTTACCGGCAGCAGCTGAGTTCATAGTATTATGCTTATTTTTTAATTCCACATAAATTGTATGAACTTTTTGTCCCTGCACCTCCACACCATTGGTATTACCATAAATAATATCCCAACCAGAGGCAGGTACGCGACAATGGGGTAAATATTGAAAAATCTTTTGATGAAAATAGCCTATATCATTATTATTAGACTTATCTCTTTGACGAAAAATTTCATTACCTATGATTTCATTCCAAGAAGCTTTATATACCATTTTGTCAAAAATAAGTTTTACAGGGTCAATGATATTTCTGTTTAACTTCTCCAAATTAAAAGCATTAAGTTTTTCTCCATATTTTTCTATAGTTTCTTTCACATGCGTAGTAAAATCTTCTTCTGAAATAAATGTAAGATCCCAGCTCATAATTTTTTTAGCACCTCCACAATTTGCTCTAACACTGCACACGCCATAGGTACAGGAACAGCATTGCCCACTTGTTTGTACTGTTGCCCAACGCTACCACAAAACTCCCACTGATCAGGAAAACCTTGACAGCGTGCATTTTCTCGTACTGTAAAAGGTCTTGCCTCCAAAGGATGACAACGGTCTGTTTGCTTTTGACTAGGTGATGTAAGCACTGTGAGCGATGGTTCGTCAAGACTTAACCGACGCAAAATACCAGTTCTACCACCTCCCATCTCCCAACAAGACTTCATATATTCCTTAGCTATTTCGGGCGAAATATCACGCCAATAGCCACCAGGCGGTACCAGTTCAAAGATGGCTCGCTTATGAGGAGAATATTGAGAGCCCTCACTAGGTGGGCAATCAAGTAAAATATCACGAAGTACAGGCTTATATTCATGAGGTTTGGGGTACTCATAGCTACCCTTATGCGCTAAGTCCTGTCGTATACCTATGATGATGAGTCGCTCTCTTTTTTGTGCTGCGCCATAATTCCACGCGTTCAAAATTTTCCACTGAATAGCGTAACCTTGCTCTGTAAAGATATCAATTATGGTAGAAAAAGTTTGCCCTTTATTATGAGTCACAAGGCCACGCACATTTTCAAATAAAAACATCTTTGGCTGCAATTTAGCCAAAAATAATGCATAATGATAAAATAGCGTACCTCTGGCATCTTCTAAACCAAGGCGTTTACCGGCATAAGAAAAAGCTTGGCAAGGAGCACCTCCAGAAAGAACATCCAACTGCCCCTTGGCAATGGAAAAATACTGTTCTAAATCCAACGGTGAAATCTGTTCTATATCTTCATTTATCACACGCCATTGCGGCCTATTTTTTCTTAATGTTTCCGATGCGCTTTTATCAATTTCTATAAGGCCAAGGCTTTCAAAACCAGCTCTTTCAGCGCCCAAAGCCAAGCCGCCAGCACCGGCAAACAGCTCTATAATTTTTGGTGGATTTACTATAGTCATTCTACTATTACTATTTTTAAAGGATATTATGTAATAAAATCATTAGGTAAAAGGAATAAATTCAAACATTTTTTTGCACAATAATACACCTCCTTCCAAAGAGCAAGCAAGCTCCTCTACCCCTTACTGGACAAAAAAACACTTTGCTAGTACATAAATAAGTCTAAAGCTGTATCTGTGCCTTATCAGTGTTACATATTTTACAAGAGAGAGGTACCCATGGAGTTATTTGAAGCTATTCACAGTCGCTATTCCTATCGCGGTGCATTTTTACCGGATATGCCCTTGCAAGAGCATATTGATGCCATAGTAGATGCTGCCATAGCCGCTCCGGCAGGGGTAAATATTCGTACCACATCCTATGTGGTTGTTACCGACGCCGCCCTGCTGGAAGAAATTTATAAAGTCACCAAACTCCCCCCCGCACCCGTGGCTATTTTTGCCCTAAGTGAAGATATACCCAATAAATTACGCCGAAATTTCCAAGACGAAAACTTTGCCGTGGCTGCGCAAAATATCTTACTAACCGTCACAGCCTTTGGCTATGCCACTTGCCTCAATGACATTCTCTTCACCTATGGCGAATTCTCAAAGCCCGTAACAAAATTGCTCAATCTCCCCAGAGGCAAAAAACTTAAGGCCATCTTTAGCTTAGGTAAGCCCGCAGAGCCCGGTCAAGCTCTGCCTAAACCAGCGCGCGAAAGCCTTGTACAATATAATGCCTTTAGTTAGTTTTTTATTAAACTACGAGAATTTTTTATGGGGAAGGAAAAACCTTTTTGAAAAAAGGTTCTTTCCCTCCCCAT
>CAYJHH010000240.1:0-2714 GCA_964369995.1 uncultured Desulfovibrionaceae bacterium | reverse complement strand
GGGGGCAAATTCTGGAAAGCAGAATTACAAGCCGACTCTGTGCTTATCACATGGGGGAAATTGGGTACTCATGGACAAAGCCTCATCATTGATCGCAACCAATGCAAACAACATGACCCGGCTCTTGAGTGCATCAGCCGAATAAAATCTAAACTCAACGGCGGCTACCTTTTGGACGCCACAAACACAAAAATTTAAGGAGAACATATGAACACTCAAAATACCCCACACAAAGGGAACACCCCACACCCCGCTGAAATGCGCGTTTTAGACAGCTTATTAGCCCTAAATCTCGACGTTTCATTGTGGTCTGCGCGAAAGAAGTTAACTTTGGAAGATTTCGGCAATGTGGAGCTTCCACCTGACGATTTAGCCACCCTCGGAAGCAAGCGCATTGCTCCGCCCGAGAGTCTGCGTATTTTTGGTACGCTTAAAGCACGAGCCTTCAATTACCTTGATAGGCATGGCGTGCGCTTCATGTCCGGCTGGGCCATTCCCGAAGAAAAGGCCGCTGATATCATGCGTGAGCTCATGGGCATACGCGATGAGTTCATGGTAGCCAAAGAGCAATTTCTCGTAGAATACCATAAAACCATTGAGGATTGGATTACTAAGCACAAAGAGTGGGGTAATATTATCGCTTCATCTGTGGTTAGCCCCGATTATGTACGGGCGCGTATGGATTTTAAATGGCAAATGTACAAAGTGGCGCCGCTTATGCAGCATGATGATAGTGATGCCATTATGCACGCAGGCCTTACGGAAGAAGTAGAAAACCTTGGAAACACGCTTTTCGATGAAATCAGCCGCACCGCCAATGATATCTGGAACCGTGTTTACGCTGGTAAAACGGAGGTAACGCATAAAGCTCTGTCACCACTGAAAACCCTGCATAACAAACTTATGGGACTCAGCTTTGTAGAACCTCATGTGGCACCTGTGGGTGACATCATTAACACGGCCTTGCAACATATGCCAAAACGTGGCCCCATCTTAGGTGACAAACTTCTAACCTTACAAGGGCTTGTGTGCCTTTTGCGAGATACAGAAGCCCTGCTGAATCATGCCCAATTGCGCATACAAGGCACAGAAGATGCCAGCCTTTTGAACGCGCTTTTACAACACTCACAGCCAATTATATCTACAAATGACATGGAGGAAAACACAGAAATATTAGAAACATTGCCCATGCCAGATCTGCCACCGGTAGCGCATATTCCAAGCATGGGTCTATGGTAAAGTGGAGATAGACTTATGATACATAACAAAAATATCATGGCGGCACTGCCTATGCTGGCTACGGTGCTGGGTAATAAGTACGGCGTTGAAGTGCGTATAGGTGGTGATACCGCTTGCACCGATGGAAATATCCTCTATCTGCCTGACATGCCACTGGATTGTGATGCACAATTGCTAGCACAAGTACGTGGTTTCACAGACCATGAATCCGCACACATTCGTTACACAAACTTTGAAGCTTTAAAACAAGCAAGGCTCAATCCTGTACAAAAGTATCTCTGGAATGCCTTGGAAGATTGGCGAGTGGAAAACGCTCTTGCTAAAATATATCCGGGGTGTAAGGGAAATTTCCACAAACTCATTGAAGAGCATTTTGGAAAAGACAAACAAACACCATATGAGAGAGCTGGGCAAAACCCGGCTCTCTCTCTTTTAAGCTATGTGCTACTCACAGTTCGAGCGTGGGATGCCCCCAGTCTTGAAGAGCAAAAAGAAACGGAAGCGGCTATCATTGAACACCATTTCCCCAAACTCCTGCCTCAAATAGATACCATCTTGAGGCGTGCAAAAGCTCATTGCCAAAGCACACAAAATTGCATTGCCTATGCCCTAGAGCTGTATAAGGTTATGCAACAATACACACAAAACATTTTACAAAATGAAGGTGATACACAGAAAGAACAATTACAGAAAATGCTACTAGCAGATGCAGACGCCATGCCTCAGCATATGGGGGAAAGCCTTGGCGCAAGCATTCAAAGTCAGAAATCTCAAAACAAAGGCCATACCCTCTCCGTTGCCACTGAAGGGCACAAAACCTGTACGACCTTTTCGTCAGATACGCTTGAGGAAATTAAGCGCAGCAGCACGGCCTTACGCACACGCTTATATGGACTCTTACAAGCAAATACACAGACGCCGTGCATCTTAGGCAGACGGGGTAAGCTTTGCTCTTCAAAACTATATCACCTTGCCAGTCACAATCCGCGCGTGTTTCTCAAACACGGACACAAAAAATCCCTATCTACAGCCGTGCATCTACTCCTAGATTGCAGTGGGAGTATGGATGGAAGCAAGATGGAATTGGCCTGCAAAGCCACCTATGGCGTGGCCTTGGCTCTGGAACACTGCCAGGGCGTCAATGTGGGCGTAACGGCCTTTCCAGCAACAATTACAGGCAATCAGAAAAGCACAACGGCTGTTTTCCCCATGCTTAAACATGGGCAGAAAGTGCATCCGCGCTTTCAAGTAAAAGCCAGCGGTTGTACGCCTCTGACAGAATCCCTGTGGTGGGTCATGCAACAAATGTACACCTTGAAAGAAGAGCGAAAAATCATCCTCATCCTTTCTGATGGAGTGCCTGACTCGCTATACACCACCAAGCACGCTCTGGCCCATGCACATAAGCTGGGGTTTGAGATTCTGGCTCTTGGCATGGAAGATAATAGCCTTGAAATGCTCTTGCCTAAAACCAG
>CAYJHH010000239.1:0-2743 GCA_964369995.1 uncultured Desulfovibrionaceae bacterium | reverse complement strand
GTAAGCCCTTTTTTCGTATATAGGCACTTTGCCCCGCTCCTGCCCCGCTATTTCACGGTACACGGTGGTAAAGGTGAGGAAAGTTTTAAGGTCAAACCACAAAAACCACTTCCACTACTATTAAGATTCACTGTGCGGTGCAATGATAAACACTCTTATTTCTTGACATAATGAGACTTTACCCACTAAGATTAATATATATATAATCAGTTATGTATAACTATTTTTAATGTTATCCTACTTGTGAACTTTCTTCAGGCTGACACGATAATTACATTCGCCTAGTTTTTTACAGCTAAGTGCCTATCCTCCATTTGATCTATTTTTTGTCTTTTAAATTATGTATCTTTTTCAAAGGAGTAAAACATCATGGCTGATATTTTATTGCAGAAACCAGCTGCAGGCCAAACTTTAACTCTTACCCCTCAAATTGAAGATCGCTTGTTTTTTGAATTTTGCTCCGTAGGCGGCAACCTCACTCGTGATGGTGACAACCTCGCCATAAGTTTTGACGATGGCTCTGCCATTATTCTTACAAATTTCTATGTGACGTATATATCTAAAAACATGCCTTCCTTCCTCATTGAAGGTGTAGAAATAAATAGCGAAAGCTTCTTTGCGGCTCTAGGTGAAGAGCTCATGCCCTCAGCCAATCTCGCTACCGATTCCCCTCAAAACAATAGTAATATGGACACCCTTACTGATAATATCTCTGGAGGTATTGACAATTTGAGCAACCTTAACCAATCCCCCCCTGACAACTTAGGGGGGAGGGTAAACCCTATGCTTAAACGATTTTTCACCCCTCTTATTTTATGGCCAGAAATTCTAAATAAATCTGAGAGAAAAACGACTCCTTCGCCTCGCAAACCTAAGAGAGGTGACGTTATTGGAGTTAGTAGAAAACAGAAAGTAGATTTGGATTGTGCGTATTTATCCTTCAAAATTTACGATCATTATGGAATCTATGTTGATGAAAATACAGTTATTCATTTTACCAGTACAGAATCTGATATATCCTGCAATAATAAAATTCAAGAAACTTCTTTCGCAACTTTTTTGAAAGGAGAAAGAGAATTTTTCATTCTTAACTTTCCTTCAAGCTATGGCGAGCCACAAAAATCCCCTGGTGTATTAAATATTACCCAAAACGTCGCTACACTTCCAGGACACATTATAAATATGTTTAAATATAAACTGTATTCTCCTGAAGATACAATACGTAGAGCAAAATCAAAACTAGATGAAAAAAATTACTCTTTAATTTTTAATAATTGCGAACATTTTGTTATCTGGTGTAAAACAGGAATTAGCGAATCACACCAAGTTAATAATATTTTAAAAAGAGGAATTAAAATTACATCTAAATAACAATTGAAATTATATTAATTTTATAGGATTAAGAATGTATCCTACATCTGTTACTTGCATTCATTTTTTTACAAGTATGTTGGATTACATTACTAATGTAACCGCAAATAAAAAAAATGATATACAATATGCATATGAAACAAAATAATTTTTCTTTATTAAAGACTAGGGAAATCATAGATATTTTTATTGGTGATACCAACTTTGGAAATCATACATTTGATGGCTGCACAAATGAAATCACAATAGCAATGCCCAATTTAAAAGGTATTGTATTGTGTAGCATATCTACATCGTTTGGACTGCCTACATCATATCCTTCAAATGGTGGCGCACTAAGTAGGTGGCAATATTTTGAAAATCTTTTGGAATATTGCATTAAAGAAAATAAAACACATGACCTTTTAGTATATCTTTTTGCAAAAGATAAATTTTCTGAGAGGTTAAGAGGGCTACCCACCCCCCTTATTGACACGGCGCATGCTTTCATAATTGAAAAAGCTTTAGAGAAAATTAATAGCTTGCTTTATTTTGGCGGAAATGAACTTTATGTTGTAGGGACAAGGTTTCAAGTCCGTAAAATAAATTCGACTGTAACCATTACAGCCCCTAGCATTAAGGTCATTGATAGAGCTTACATAAATGGCTTATCTGAAAGAGCTATTAATGACATTCATAATGGGGACTTTGATAGCGCCATTACAAAATCACGGACAATTCTTGAAGAAACTTTTTGTTTTGTTCTTGAAAAGAAAAATACACCCCCCACAGGCAAAGAAAAAATAGGCGAACTATACAATCAAGTTAAGAAATCATACAACATGCACGCCGATAAAAATAACGATATAAGAGTAAACACATTGCTTTCAGGTTTAGAAAAAATAGTTTCTTCTATTGCTGAAATGCGTAACAAAGAAGGTGATGCTCATGGTGTAGGAGGTAAAAGAATTGGCATAAGTGACTATCATGCACGGCTATTTGTTAACTCTGCAACAGCTATGGCAGATTTTATTTTGTCGGTACACCTAAATACGATAAAAAAGTAGTAATTATAAAACACTACAACTAATACATAATTACGCGCAATATATTATTATAATTAAAATTGTATATTCTTCACCCTTCCTAACATTTACTTCTTGCCTTTCTAACCTCTTTGATACAATATTCTCCTAGGTGCTAACAACGCCTTAACAACCAGCGGGTCGTGGCTTTACACGGGTTCGCATCCTTGCAATTCGCTTGTTTAGCGGCTCTCTAGTCACGTCCTTACTCTAGGCATGTGGCCGGGAGTGCGAGGAATAAAATACCCTTTCTAGGGGAATAACTTCGCCGTACGCTGGTTCGGTTGTTAGCTCCCGGCATTCGCCAA
>CAYJHH010000238.1:0-2765 GCA_964369995.1 uncultured Desulfovibrionaceae bacterium | reverse complement strand
TATTTTTTTTTAAATTTTTTATTAAAAATGGGTCTTGTTTAAAACATTTACTTTTTTTTTTTTTTTTGGGGGGGGGAGGAAACCCCTTTTGCTAACGCAAAAAAGTGGTTTCCTTCCCCCCACACCCCCATCCTTCCCCAAAACGCGCTTTATATGGCTAAACGAATTCTGCGGAATATGGATGAACTAAGCCTTTTTGGGCATGTCTGTATAAAAATACAATTGGTGTCGATAGAATTGATGCAAGTGTTTTTATGCGGACATGCCCAAAAAGTGCGTTATAAATTCTAGACAAATATGTATACCGCTCTTATCTTCATGAATATATTTCACTCACAAGGAGCAGCCCATGGCACGCTTACGTCAACATAAAAAAGTTTTACGTGAATATTTAGAAAGTGATGCGTGGAAAAATCATCTTCAAGACATTGAAGCCATGGACCCCAAAGAAGCCACAGGGCCACTGTTATCGTTTTTGCTCTTAGGCGGAGACATGACCCACCGTGCGGCCTGTGCTTTGGGGCCTTGCATTGCTAAAATGTGTGATGCCAAACCAGAGGAAGCGCGCAATATTATGCGCCGCCTCATGTGGCATATGAATGAAGAATCAGGCAATATCGGTTGGGGCATACCCGAAGCCTTTGCTGAAATCTTGGTATGCTCTGAAAAAATGGCTCAAGAGTTTCACAGCATTTTGTTATCTTACATTATAGATACAGGGCGTGATGATAATTATTGTGACCATGCTTTATTGCGCCGTTCGTGTTATTGGGCGGTGGGGCGTCTTGCGAGTGCAAGGCCGCAAGTGTGTACAAAGATAATTCCGTGGCTTATGAAAAATATTGGCGGCGCCGAAGAAGATTATGCCTGTAAGGGCTTAGCTGTATGGGCGTTAGGGCAATTCCCTAAAGACATGCTGCCAAGTTTTGAAGTATTTCCCTTGGTGCGGGCTGTATTGCAAGGGGAGGAGGCGCTATTAGAAACGCCATGTGCCATTTTTAACGGAAATGCTGTTCAGCAATGGACAGTGAGAGAAATTGTGCAAGCATCACCTTTGGTGTCAGCCTCATGAAGTGTTCGCCTAGTGCCAGATTTAATTTTATTTATTCTGGGTGTTGTTGCATTTGCTTAGTACACGCTCAAAGTAATTTTGTAGAGGGCTCAAAGCCATAAAAAAACACTCAAGATTCATAATACTTTGAATCTTGAGTGTTTTATATTTTATTGCGTCTCACTAAAATCAGTTTTTATTTAGCAAGAACTCCAGAAGTTTTTTAGCTTTTATGCTTTGTTACGACGTCTCTTCACATAACCTAAACCGGCTAAACCTAAACCGGTAAGAAGCATGGTGGCAGGCTCAGGAGTAGGCTCAGGGCTTGGTGGCTCTTGAGTAATGGAAGAAAAGTTCCAACCGTATAACATGTTAGAACCATCAGGCATAATCTCCAAATGGTTGTTATTAAAAAATAAAGCTGGTCCTGTTAATCCTATACGCTCACCTTCATAGGTTACAGCTGAAGGTCCATATGCCCATATCTCATCTACAGAATAATACACGTAAGAGGCATCGTTAGATGCATCATAAAACGACCACAGAGGAATTGTGTATGTAAGATTAAGAAGATTTTGACCATCGGGCGTACTGGCCGTAGTGGTAACAGTTAAATTGGCTAACTGCGTAGGTATTGCTGTAGTATTTGTTATGTCACTTTGAGTAACTGATTGTCCCAAAAAATGTGACGATGTAATGATATGTGCTTGATTTTCACCTACTATGCTGCTGAACATAATTACTGTATTCTCAAAATCATTAAGAGCACTTGTGGGTTGAACAGAAAGATGACTTAATTTGTTGCCCGAAAGCCAAGAGACTGAGCCATCGCCTTGGTCATAAACAAATTCACTGGCTATAGCAGATAGCGACACATCATAAGTGTAGGTCCAGTGTTCTAAAGCAGCAGCGTTTGCATGGCTTGCACTTACAGTTAAAAATAGTCCTAAAACAAGTGAAGTAAGCAGTTTTTTCATAATCATCCTCAAAATTTTTTTTTAAGTTTATAACAAATAACTACGATGGCAAATTTGCAAAAAATATTCCATAGTTTAATTAGTTTAAATAATAACTAAATATAGCTTTAAAACAAAAAGTCGTGTAAGAAAAATCGACACTTTTGTCGGTTTTTTTTACACAATTCTCAAATGGTTTGCTGTGAGTTTTCCCTCTCTCTCCCTCAAGAAAAATAGAAATTTATAAGTATAGCTCGCTTGTTTATGCACTTTTGTGCACTTTCTCCAAAATTCATCTTTTGAGCGCTGACAGTATCATCAGGACAAAAATGAACGCGCGTACTTAATTAGTTAATGCTTAACAACGTGTTTCCACTCGTTTTTAAGAAAGGCACGCCTGCACCAAATACCCCTTCGGGGCCGCCGGAAGTAAATTCCGGCTTATTTTACGCGCGGCAAGCCATGCCAAGGGCATGTCTTGAGTAGTCGACATCTGAAAAAAGCATTTCTTATGTCTAAAGATTGCCAGAAAACGTATTCCATACGTTTATTTCTGGCAATCTTTATTACGTTATTTGATTTATAAATTCTATTTTTACTGATAGTTAAGTTGTTTTTCAGTGTCGACTAAGTACGCTCTGCCTCCATTTTTGTCTTGCTTCTTTGTCAGCGCTCAAAATCTTAAAATTTAAAGAAATTCCCTAAAAACCAAACATTGGCGATTTTGTTACGTAAAAACATGGTAGCTTTTGCTTTGT
>CAYJHH010000237.1:0-2780 GCA_964369995.1 uncultured Desulfovibrionaceae bacterium | reverse complement strand
GCTACAAAGGGCGCCTTAGCGCCGTAGCCTTAGCCCCTTAAGCAAAACACTCAGCCATAATTTATATGTACCGTAGTGCAAAGCACTCTCGTCCATAAAGCTTGGCAACAACCTCACCGCCGCAAGCTACGCACTTGTCACCCAGCAGGGCTATTTTTTGCAAAGCGCATGTTTCGCTCATGAAGCTTGGCAACTGCCTCACCACCACAAGCTACGCGCTGGTCACCCCGAAGGGTTGTTTTTTGCGTAGCGCAGGGCGCGAGCAAAAAACGCGTAGTGCTGGTTTTTGGGTGATTTTGTGTGTATTTTTCATTTTTTCTTGTGACAAGGAAGAAAGATTTTTTCTGCGTCAGCGTACTCAAGTACGTGCGCATAAGAAAAAATTTTTCTGACGCCGTCACAAGGAAAAAGGTAAATACCGCAAAAGCACACAAAAGAGCTACAAAGGGCGCCTTAGCGCCGTAGCCTTAGCCCCTTAAGCAAAACACTCAGCCATAATTTATATGTACCGTAGTGCAAAGCACTCTCGTCCATAAAGCTTGGCAACAACCTCACCGCCGCAAGCTACGCACTTGTCACCCAGCAGGGCTATTTTTTGCAAAGCGCATGTTTCGCTCATGAAGCTTGGCAACTGCCTCACCACCACAAGCTACGCGCTGGTCACCCCGAAGGGTTGTTTTTTGCGTAGCGCAGGGCGCGAGCAAAAAACGCGTAGTGCTGGTTTTTGGGTGATTTTGTGTGTATTTTTCATTTTTTCTTGTGACAAGGAAGAAAGATTTTTTCTGCGTCAGCGTACTCAAGTACGTGCGCATAAGAAAAAATTTTTCTGACGCCGTCACAAGGAAAAAGGTAAATACCGCAAAAGCACACAAAAGTGCTACAAAGGGCGCCGTAGCCTTAGCGCCGTAGCCTTACCCCAACATAAGCCCAAAACTAGCTCAGCTAAAACTTCCACCCTGCATCAGTCTTCGTATCAGGCAAAGGACGCGTAGGTTTCTTCTCTGGCAATTGCATCCGCTTACTGGGCGCCTTTTCTTCTTCATAAGGCACCACAGGATTACCATACGCATCTATACGCCCAGAATTTCCCGTCATGGGCTTTTTACTCTCAGACCCCTGATGATCTGGCCCATAACTATAACGCTGACTACCATCAGGCGCTGCATAGGGCTGCTCTGCCTTGGCTGACACTGCACACATAAACTGCGCCAGCACACAGACCAAAAACACACCTAGCTTAAGCGAATTGCGAAAGGAAGCGTACATCATTTTCAAAGAACATGCGTAAATCGCCAATGCCGTATTTGAGCATGGCCACACGCTCAACACCAAGACCAAAGGCAAAACCGGTAAACTCTTCACTATCATATCCCACAGCCTTAAATACTGCAGGATCTACCATACCACAGCCGAGAATTTCCACCCAGCCCGTTCCCTTACACACACGGCACATATCATTGCCCACATGTCCTTTACCGCCACAAATGCAGCAAGAAATATCTGCTTCGGCAGAAGGCTCCGTAAAGGGGAAAAAGCTCGGACGAAAACGCACTTCCGTGCTTTGCCCAAAAACACCGCGCATAAATGCCGTAAGAGTGCCACGCAATTCAGCCATGCTCACTTTTTTATCAACAAGTAAACCTTCCACTTGGTGGAACATGGGCGTGTGGGTAATGTCTGAGTCACGGCGATACACTTTGCCGGGAGCAATAATGGCCAGTGGCGGACGCTTGGCAAGCATGGTGCGCACTTGCACAGGGGAAGTATGCGTGCGCATAACCACCGTATCAGCCACGTACAAAGTGTCTTGCATATCACGGGCAGGATGGTCAGGGGCAAGGTTTAAGGCTTCAAAATTATGATAATCCGTTTCCACTTCTGGGCCAGACATAATATCATAACCAAGCTTTTTGAAAATATCACAAATTTCTTCCATAACCAAGGTTACGGGATGCAAGGAGCCTTGCCAAGGTGCGCGCGCAGGGGTTGAAACATCAAAACGCGCCAGTGATTTTGCTTCAGCGGCGGCTTCAAGATTATTTTTTTTGGAATCAAAAAGATTATTGAGCTGTATTTTAACTTCATTGGCCTTTTGACCAACGGCAGGACGCTCGGCGGGGTCTAATTTGGGGAGCTCGGCCATAATTTGTGCCACACTTCCCTTACGACCTAAAAATTCGATGCGCAAGGCTTCTAAGTCTGCCAACGTTTCGGCTTGACTTAAGCCTTCCTCAAGCTTTGGCACAAGGCCATCTAATGCTGAAAGAAGATCCATACTTTCCCTTCATCCCTTATATACGGCCTAAGACAAAAGAGAGGAAATGCAATACAAAGTGTTATTTGCAGTACAAGCCCTCTGCCCATTGGCAAAGGGCTTGTTTGTCTCGGTAAACGAGCCTTAAGCGTTGCTGTCTATTATGCGTACAAAAACTATTTCAATGCAGCTTTAACTACATCCACAACCTTGGCGAAATCGTCCTTAGAACGTACTGCCATATCAGCAAGTACCTTACGGTTAAGTTCGATTCCGGCCTTTTGCATGCCGTGGATAAAGCGGCTGTAGGATAAACCGTGCTCACGCACGCCGGCGTTAATACGCAAAATCCAAAGTTTACGGAATTCACGTTTGCGATGCTTACGGCCTACAAAAGCGTATTGTAAGGAACGTTCTACTGCTTCGCGAGCGGTACGGTACAAGCGGCTACGGCCACCACGAAAGCCCTTGGCAAGAGCTAAATATTTTTTATGCCTACGATGTGAGGCAAGACCTCTCTTTACAC
>CAYJHH010000236.1:0-2781 GCA_964369995.1 uncultured Desulfovibrionaceae bacterium | reverse complement strand
GGAAACCCCTTTTTGGCGCTAGCAAAAGGGGTTTCCTTCCCCCCACAAAAATAAAAACAAAACATCAATCACCAAGGAGTACAGCCATAGCCAGCTCTACCATTGACGGAAATTTAGAAGGCTTAAAGCAAAGTCAAATTAAGGCCATCACTCGTCTAAGTACGCGTCGTTTTCCTGTGCAGGAGGCCTTTAGCCTTGACCAAGCCAAGGAAATGGCGGCTTTGTCGCGTTCTATTGGGCGGCAGATTGGTTTGCTCATAGACCGTAAGGGTAAGGTGGATTTGCTCATGGTGGGTGACACCAAGGGTATTTTAATACCTGAGCTCACACGCGGTCGTGGCGGTGCTGGTCGTTTGCGTGGCGCTCGGCTTTTGCATACGCATTTAACGCCGGAATTGCTTTCGCAAGAAGACCTTATGGACATGCTTTTCCTGCGCCTTGATGCGGTATGTGTTCTTACGGTAAGCCCCCATGGCGAGCCCATGCAATGGCAATACGCGCATCTTTTACCGCCAAATCCTGAAAATAAGCCTTACAGGGTCTATGATGCCATGCCTTGGGATAAACCTGAGGCAGACTTTACCATGGTGGAAGCCTTGGAGGAAGAACTCAGGCGCGAGCTTGATGGCACCAAGGAAGCAGAGTCCACCACGCGCGCCATACTTATTTCCGTGAGTACACAGCCGCGTCCGGTGCAAGAAGCGCATTTGGATGAATTGGCAGATTTGGCGCTCACGGCTGGCCTTACTGTGGTGGGCCGTATGATTCAGCGTGTGCCTAAGGTGAATCCAAAGTCTATTTTGGGACGCGGTAAAATTGCTGAATTAGAAGTTCAAGCTTTACAAGGGCATGCTTCGGTGCTTGTCTTTGACGGTGAGCTGTCTCCGGCGCAATTGCAAAATTTAGCGGATATTACCGAACGTAAGGTACTTGACCGCACACAACTTATTTTGGATATTTTTGCCCAGCATGCTGTGACCAGCGCCGGTAAATTACAGGTGGAAATGGCACAGCTTAAATATACGCAACCGCGCCTTGTGGGTAAAAACCGCGCCATGGATAGGCTGATGGGCGGCATTGGCGGGCGCGGGCCTGGTGAAACCAAGCTTGAAACAGATCGCCGCCGCGTGCGTGACCGCATAGCCAAGATTAAACGTAATCTTGATGAATTGCGCAAACAGCGTGCTTTTACACGTGGTCGCAGATCTCGTCAGGGCATTCCCTTGGTGGCCATTGTGGGCTATACCAATGCGGGTAAATCTACTTTGCTTAACACATTAACGCGCTCAGAGGTCATTGCAGAAAATAAGCTCTTTGCTACGCTGGACCCCACCACAAGGCGTTTACGCTTTCCTGAAGAACATGAAGTTATTTTAGCCGATACCGTGGGCTTTATTCGTAACTTACCCAAGGAACTTAAAGAAGCTTTTCAAGCCACTTTAGAGGAGCTGGAAGCGGCCGATGTACTTTTACACGTGGCTGATGCCTCACATCCAACTCTTGAGCAACACCTAACATCCGTGGAAGATGTGCTCACAGAAATGGAACTTATGGAAGTGCCGCGTATTTTAGCACTCAACAAATGGGATAGCGTAAGCCCTGAAGATAAAGAACTCTTATGCAATGCGCACCCTACAGCTTTACATATTTCTGCGCAAAATCGTACAGGGCTTGAGACCTTGCTTAAAGAGATTGGCGAAATGCTCGAATTTTACTAACCCACTGTTCTAAAATCATAGTAATAGAAACGTGTTTTTTGTACTTCAAACGACAAAAAACACGTTTTTTTTATACGTTCACGAATAAAACTAAGTTTGCAGCTTTTTCTCACAAAGTCAGGAAAAAAAATTATATTTTCTCAAAAAAAATTTTAACTCTGCATGTCGTTTTTGGTTTTTAATTTGATTAGAAATTTTTATCTGTTTTTTTACAATGTTAAGAGGCAAAATTCAAAAACGGCTTTGTTCTGCAATTCACAATTCATTGTTTACACAAACTATTACATCTTTTTTTCACAAATAATTACCTATAAATTTTCTTTATTTTTAACCGGTTATAAAGCCTTACTCGGCCATACACTGATAAATGAAGACCTACGAAAACAAGGAGAAAAGTACCTATTTTTTTGAGCGTTAGCTTGTGCTTATGTGTTTTATTGCGTACAGGTTGAAGAACGTTTGGTAAGCAATAGGGGCTTCCCCAACAACTAGTAATGACACAAAAGTCATTGCACAAAAATGGAGTAATCTATGGTTCCCGTAAATATCAACACAGCTTGGTGTAAGGGTTGCGGTATCTGTGTTGCCTTTTGTCCCAAGAGCGCTTTAAGCCTTCAAAAAGAAAAGGCTGTGCATGATGTGGAAAAATGTATCGTCTGCGGTATGTGCGAGCTCTACTGTCCAGATCTGGCCATTACCGTTGATAAAAGCCAAAAGCCTAAAAAAGTAAAAAAGGATGAGGTGGCATAATGAGTAAGAACAACACCGTTTTTGTTCAAGGCAATGCCGCCTGTGTAGAAGGCGCCCTTTATGCCGGTATTGATTTCTTTGCCGGTTACCCCATAACTCCTTCCACAGAAATTGCCGAAGAGCTCGCCGTAAAGCTTCCCCAAAAAGGTGGCACCTTCATTCAAATGGAAGATGAAATTGCCTCCATGTGCGCTGTGTGCGGCGCGTCCCTGGCTGGTGCCAAATCCATGACAGCCACTTCCGGTCCTGGTTTTTCCTTAAAACAAGAAGCCATTGGTTATGCCTGTATGGCAGAAATTCCCTGTGTGGTGGT
>CAYJHH010000235.1:0-2799 GCA_964369995.1 uncultured Desulfovibrionaceae bacterium | reverse complement strand
AATAAGTCTATCATATTTACTCCGCAGCTATGGTCACGTGGGTGTCAACTGCAACTACAGTGCCACTTACGCTTGCATGTATCTTTGCCCCAAGGGCCTTGTCTGGTATATCGCCAATAAGCTGGCCAGCGGCCACCTTAGCTCCCACTTGCACTTGAGCCACAGAAGGCGCACCAATATGCTGATGCAAAGGAATACGAACTTCTTTGGGCTTTACTTCGCCAAGGAAAGGCGTTTGCAAGTAAAGATAGGGCAAAATGCCAATACGTGCTGCCAGGCGCTTGGAAGGAATTTTGCGGAATTCGCGCATGGAAGTGGCGGATTCACGTAATTCCCTCGTGCCTTCATAATTAATCTTACCAGCGCGCATGCCGCCTTTCACCACTTGGTTAATGCGACGAGGGCTCATGCCCATGGGACAAGCGTACTGCTCACAAGCACCACATTCACAGCAAATCATGGCTTGAGTTGCTTGAGTGCTGGTAAGCTCAGTACCACTGGCAAAAGCTTGCATAACTTTATGGGTTTCGAAGGGATGCCCAATAAGGTTACGCGGACACAAGTCTGAACACATGCGACATTGGATACAAGCCGAAGCTGCGCGACGACGCATGAAAGCAGGATCCAAGGTAGCATTGCGGTGCAAATGATGCCCTTCAGGCACCACAATAAGACCGCCGCTGGTCTTGGTGACCACTTCTTTAGCGAGAGCGTCCATGCCAACCACCACTCTACCCATCATGGGGCCGCCAAGAACAAATACAGGACGCGCAGGAAGCGCACCGCCGCAAGCGTCTAAAAGGCTTACCATGGCAGTGCCGATGGGGGCATTGAGTACGGAAGGATTGCGTACTTCACCGGTAACGGTGATGGTCTTGCTCATGATAGGTTTACCTTGCATGGCATCATCCACATGCATGAGGGTAGCTACGTTGGCAACCACCACGCCCACATGTAAAGGAATACCAAGAGGAGGCACAGAGCGCCCTGTTACTTCACGTACCAAGATTTGCTCGTCACCTGCAGGATAAAAATCATCCAACAAGAACACTTCAATATTATAGGCTTTGGCAGCTTGCTGCAGCATAGGGATGATATCCGTATGCTTTTTCTTAAGCCCGAGCACCGTGCGCTTGGCACCCACAGCATCACCAAGAGCACGAAGCCCACGTAGCATGGACTCGGTGTGATGGGCCATCACGTGATGGTCACTGTGAAGCAAAGGCTCGCACTCACAACCGTTGGCTATGACTGTATCGGCATCGGCATTGTATTTGACGTGGGCGGGGAACCCAGCCCCGCCTTCGCCAACAATCCCGCCGTTCAGCACAGCTTGGATTAAGGATTCTTTATTCATGCTTTATTTCTCACAATGCCTAGCGGCCAGAGGGAAAGAAAGGCATAAAGGGCAAAGCTGTACCCATGGGGATATTTCTTTGCGGTGCCATGGAAGTTTTGCTCTTACCATAACCGTCAAGCTTTAAAATCTTGGCAGCGGTTTCGTACATAACTTTCTTGCGCACGTCATCCTTCATGTTCATTTTATTGTAGATGTCAATGGCTTCTTGCTGTTCCACAAAGGGGTGAGCAGAAGCAAAGACCACTTTATCACCGATGAAGGTATTAAGACCTTGCACATACACTTCAGCCATGGGAGCCAATTCGTATTCGGAAAGATCCATATATACATTAGCATTACGCATGCAAGTAAATACGGCTTCGTTAACGAAAGGATAACCACCATGACTCATGATGATGGTAAGCTCTGGGAAGTCACGAGCTACGATGTCCACTTGACGTGGATCAATGTAATCTACCACAGCGCGAGGCACTTGTGGTGGAGGTGCTGTGGTGATGAACACAGGAATGTCCAATTCGCAGCACTTAGTGTACAAAGGATAATAACGAGCATCGTTAGGCGGAATGTGAGCTAAGTATGGGTCGGTAGCAATACCTTTCATGCCAAGCTCTTCCACAGCACGAGTGATTTCATATACACTCTTCATGCCTTTGTGTGGGTCAATGCCCCAAAAGCCGATGAAAAGGTCAGGATAGGCACGTACAAACTCTAAAATGCTTTCGTTGTTTGTAGGTGTATTATAGGTCATTTCGCAATCGCGACCTGTCATAACGCACAGTTCTACACCGCGGCGCTTCACGCCTTCTACCACTTCGGGTAAAGATTGCGGCACGCGCTTATCAAAACCGATGACTTCACATGCAGCTTTGAACATGGCACTGTTTTTAATACCATTGATGATTTCCGGCGTATGAGGACGGAAGCGAAAGTCAATGATTTTCATGCTAAAACCTTCTTATCTTTGTTTAGGTTATACTATTTACCCACGAGGAAGAGAGATACTTCTGGTACGTAGGTTACTAACAATAATACTAAGAGCATGAGCCCAATCATAGGCAATGCTTTGCTGGAAATTTGTGCAAGCTTTGCGCCACCAACACCGGAAGCCACGAAAAGGTTTACGCCCACAGGTGGGGTTACGAAACCAATGGCTAAGTTTACTACCATGATGATACCAAAGTGCAGCGGATCTACACCAACACCAACCACCACAGGGAGTAAAATAGGTGTTAAAATTACAATGGCAGCCAAGGCTTCCATGAAAGTACCCACAATGATGAGCAATACGTTGATCAACAAGAGAATAAGGAACTTGTTTTCGGTAATGGATAAGATGGTACGGGCAATGGTGCCAGGCACATCTTCAATGGTCATAATGTTACCGAATAAGGTAGCCATGGCCATAAGTACAATAATTACCGAAGAGGTGGAACATGCGT
>CAYJHH010000234.1:0-2880 GCA_964369995.1 uncultured Desulfovibrionaceae bacterium | reverse complement strand
TTTATAAGTTCTATTTTTACTGATAGTTAAGTTGTTTTTCAGTGTCGACTAACTAATCCTTTCGATAGTGACACCCAATGCTCTTACGGTTACGCAAAGCCGCCTGTGTAATAACATAGGCCGTATGCGAACCATGAAAAAGCCGAATAAGCTCTGGCGTAATATGCGTATGCTTATAAAAATCATGAATATGGCGCGAAAGCTCACGTAAATCTTGGAAAGCTCGACGCAAACGCGCCGTGGTGCGTGTAATGCCCACATAATTCCACATGGTATGGCGCACATTGGCCCAATCTTGCGCTATAAGAGCGGGGTCATCATTTTTTTCTCGCCCAATATGTTCCCAATCCGGAATGGCTTGGCGTAAATCCAAAGAAATACTATCTTCACCGCGACTGCGGGCGGCAATATCCTTACCGGCCGCATACCCCCATGTAACCGCCTCAAGCAAGGATGTGCTAGCCAAACGATTGGCACCGTGCACACCGGTGCAAGCGCATTCACCAATGGCATATAAACCATACAATTCGGTGCGACCGTGTAAATCCGTTAAAATACCTCCGCAAAAATAATGCGCCGCCGGCACCACTGGAATATATTCTTTGCGAATATCCACACCCACCTGTGCACACGTTTGAAACACAGTGGGAAAGCGCTTTTTAAGGTCATGTTCTATATCACTGGCATCTAAATACAAACATGGCGCCCCCGTGGAGAGCATTTCATGAACCATGGCCTGAGAAACAACGTCACGCGGCGCCAATTCTTTACGCTCATCATATTTATGCATAAAAGGTTCGCCCTTTGCATCCAAAAGGCGTGCTCCTTCACCGCGCATGGCCTCGGTAATGAGGTGACATTGTTGACGCATTTTACTGTACAGCGCCGTGGGATGAAATTGCATAAACTCCACATTGGCCAAAGCCACCTGAGCGCGATGAGCCATGGCAATGGCAGAGCCCACACAAGACGGAGCGTTGGTGGAGTGTAAGAAAATGGACCCCACGCCGCCACTAGCTAAAATTGTCCATGGAGAAAGCAAGGTTTGCACTTGTTTTAATTCATTATTATACACATAGGCGCCGGCACAGCGGTTTTCCACCCTATAGCGATATTCCGAACGGCGCGCGTGGTGCCGCGTGGTCAAAAGGTCAATGGCATGACATTGTAAAAGGCAGGTAATGCGAGGATGCTCTTGCACAGCGGCCATAAGCGCCTGCATAATGGAAGCGCCTGTATAATCTGCCGTATGCAAAATACGCGAGCGACTATGCCCTCCCTCACGGGTTAAATCCCAGTCACCGTCATCTGTGGTATCAAAGGGAACTTTCACCCTTTGCATAAGCAAATGCTCCACGGCCTTGGGGCCTTCGACGCATAAGTTTTCCACCGCTTTACCATAATTATATTTATGGCCGGCAACAAGAACATCTTCTTCCAAGGCGCGCGCATCATCAGCTTCTGCCGATTGATAAATGATGCCCCCTTGCGCCAATTCAGAATTGCCGCCACCAAGCTCTGCCTCTGAAGAGACCAACAACACGTCCACACCGCCATCGGCAAGAGTTAACGCGGCGCTACACCCTGCCAAACCGGATCCTATAATAAGCACAGGGCTATGATGGCGGATTTCCATATTTTTTCCTTATCAATCTGTTGAAAAATCTATTTGAGCCATGCATTCAAAAAATGTACATGCAAAATGAGCCACTAGGGCATTATATGCCGGCGCGAGCGCAAGCGTCTAACATGCGATCAAGAGAAGCCTTAGCCGGCTCTTTTTGCTCTTCCGGCACGCTTACCACCTCAGCCTTACCCTCATGAATGGCAAGTAAGGTATCAAAAAGTTTTTCATCGGTGATTTTTGCCATATCCGAACAATAGACCGAACGCAAAGGCACCACATTGCAATGTTTGGCATAATCTTCGCGCAAGCGTTCCACCAAATTACCTTCCGTACCCACAATAACTGTGGATCCCTTGGGCGCATTTTTCACGCACTCAATCAAATATGTGGTAGAACCAGAACCATCGGCAGCGCCCACCACGGCATGATTGCATTCGGGGTGAACCACCACCTGACAACCTGAATAATCCTGACGCATGGCAGCTATTTGCTCCGTGGAGAATTTAGCATGTATGGCGCAACACCCCGGCCACAGAAGCATTTTTGCCTTACGAATGGCTTCCATATCCAATTGCGCACCGCCGCCCTGAATATTTAATACATGCCAATCTTTTTCACTTAAACCCAATTGCACGGCGGTATTTTGAGCCAAATTTTTATCGGGTAAAAAGAACACATAGCCATTATCACCTGCTTCTTCCAAGGCCCACTTCAGCATAACCTTTGCATTGGCAGACGTACATACCGCGCCACCAAAACGCCCCACCACACTTTTTACCGCCACAGATGTATTCACATAGGCTAAAGGCACAATCTTACGCCCTTCAGCCGAGGCATCCGCATGTATTTTGCTCAGAACTTTTTCCAATAAAGGCGCCGGCGTCATTTGCGACATAACACAATTGGCACGCGCATCCGGTATATGTACCTGTTGCCCAGGGCGAGCTAAAAGCGCCGCAGATTCAGCCATAAAATACACACCGCATAAAATCACATGGGGCGCATCAATGCCCGCCACTTTACGCGCAAGCTCTAAAGAATCACCGGTAATATCGCAATGCTCCACCACTTCTTCACCTTGATAGTGATGCCCCATGATGCACACCTTGTCACCAAGGGCGTCACGTAATTCATATATATCTTCAAATTTCATAGTATCCTCTGAACACTTCGTTTAAAATGATGGGGGAAATTATGGTATTTCCAAAATCTTCTGGGGGAAAACCTTTTAAAAAAGGTTCTTCCCCCAGACC
>CAYJHH010000233.1:0-2889 GCA_964369995.1 uncultured Desulfovibrionaceae bacterium | reverse complement strand
CAATGTTGTTTGAGCGGATTGGTTGTGAGCTTGTGCATAGGGGCTTTTATTGTAGCCCTTTTTTATTGCCCGAGTAATTGTAATGCCATCTTAGGCAGGCTATTGGCTTGGGTGAGCATGGCAACGGCGCTTTGCGTGAGTATTTGCTTGCGGATGAAGGCCGTCATTTCTATGCCCACGTCCGTGTCAGAAATGCGAGATTCAGAAGCTTGCAGATTTTCAGCCTGTATGGCGAGGTTGTTCACCGTGGCTTCAAGGCGATTATGCATGGCGCCAAAGTGCGCGCGAATATTATCTTTTTTTACAATAGCTTCGTCGATTTTTTCCAGTGCTTGTTGCGCTTTACTTTGGGTTTCGATGGTGAGGGGCGGTATGTAGGGATCTTCCTCCGAAGGCATATAGCCCCAGTTTGCGGTTATATCAAAACGCCCTGACCCCACCACAAATACCAATAAATGTTCTTGGGCTTCTTCTATGGTTAAGTATTCATTATTATTTGTGACTATTTCTCCGGAGTAGCCAAATTGTGTGCCGTTCACTGAAAATTGATTATAGGGCGGTACATCAGTATAGCTCATGCTTTGCCCTGCATTGAGGTTTGCATTGTTATAGGTAGCCCCAGGCAAAAAACCATTGGCCTCTGTGACAATTTCACTATTTATGTCCGCAATGGTGTCAATACGGGCTCCTGTCCAATCATCACCGCCAATGTGCGTCCCCACAATATGCTCACCTGACATGGTAAAAAATTGCAGGGAATCATTGCGTCCTAGGTCATCAAGGTTAAAAGAAACATTGTTTGTACCTTGTGGAATAATAGCAAAGGTCACCTGCCCAGAAGTAAAGCTTTGGGTAGTGCCCGGCGTGAGCTTGTCAGAGAGTACATCAAGATGGTCAGGCAGTGGTTGCGGTGTTTCAAAAAGCCCCAGTGAGATGGTGTCCGCCGCTGCTCCATGAACATAATAATAATCTTCAGCGCTGTCATTGCCAGTGCCAAAATGTATTTTTGCAGCGCCTGTGGAACTTAAGCCGCTTCCATCATGGGCGCCGGAAAGGGATCCATCTAGCAATTTAATGCCATTAAATTCCGTGGAGTAGGCAATACGATCTATTTCTTGCGCCTGACTTTGAAACTCTGCGTCAATCATGCCCCTTTGTATGGAGTCATACGTGCCTGTGGCTGCTTGCATGGCCAATTCCTTCATGCGTATGAGGCATTCATCAATAACTTGCAAGGCGCCGTCTGCCGTTTGCACCATGGAAATGGCATCATTGGCATTGCGCATGCCTTGATTAAGTGAGGCTATGTCTGCGCGCATAAGCTCACGTATGGCAAGCCCTGCGGCGTCATCTGCGGCGCTGTTAATGCGCAGACCAGACGAAAGACGCATGACAGAAGTATTTAAATTTCCATAATGCGTGCTGAGGTTACGCGCTGCGCTCACAGCCATAAGATTATGATTCACGACTAAAGACATGATCCTCCTTACAGGTAGGAAATTTTAGCCGTATACAGTACGAAAAAAAGAGGTAGCAAAATATATTCCATATGCATTTTAATTGAAAATGTGTAGCAAAATGAATGTCAATTATGGTCAAACAGCATTGTCAACTTTCAAAATGTTAACATAAATTAACTATTTTTTTACCCCGTAAAAATAAAATTATAAGGAACTTTTACTTAAGAAAAATGAAATTTATACTAAAAAATAGAATTTTTTTTATTCAAATATTTTATATGTTTTAATGCAAAAAAACTTTTTAATTTTTTTTATACTTGACAATTTAAGTAAGAATCCTTAAAACGGCCTTTATTGAATTTGAAAACAACATTCAAATTCTCAAAACCGTTTTACAGTACACCTTCGGTTAAGGAGTTTTAGATTGAAGCTACAGCGTTATATACTGCTCATGGTCTTAGCATTTACTTTGGGCGGATGCGCACCACAAGGTAGAATAACAGGCCAAGAATTTGTGGATGTAAACGGTTTTTTTCGCTCCTATATGGAAACGTTTAATAGCCGAGATATGCATAGGCTCATGGGCTACTATGCGCCAACTTCGCTTACCTATGTGCTTAATGATAGCGGAGGTTATTACTTAACCAAGGACGACCTTCTTAAAGCCTTTGAGATGAAAAAAGAAGGTTGGGAAAAGAAAAACTTGCTCCTTACAGATGTTACAGTCATAAGCTCCAGTGCCTCCGGCACCAAGGTAACAGTGGATGTGGAGTTTTCAGTAAATAGTACCACATGGATTGGTGAATACCGCGTAAGGTATGCCGTAGATAAAGTGGGTGGAAATTATCAAATTGTTGAAGAAAATATATAATGGCGCAAATAAGCGTGCACTATATAGACTTAAACAAGGGTAAGTACTTTTAACGTCGGTAAGTATGGAGTTGGCTAAGTGATGATGGATGCAAAGTATTTTTCCGAAGCGCATAAGGAAATTTTAGATCAGCTCAGCACTTGTTATAGAGAGCTGTTTGAACATTCCGGCCACGGAAAAATGAGCATAGAGATGCGCTTTTTAAAGCGCGGACAAAAAGAAATTTTGATTAATTGCGGCAGAGAGTATCGTTTTACGGTGGATTGCTGCGAAACATGCGCCAAGGGTAATACTTGCGAGCGCGTGGAAAGAATTAACGAAAAATACAATAAAGAATAACCTTTATTGATACTATGGGCCCGCCTGTCTAGAGGGACTAGAAGGCATGTTATATTAGGATGAAATATTGTGTCATTGTGACATGATTGCTGCAGATTCCGAGGGGGGATTGCACGGTCGATTTTGTATCAACTTTAGGAGTTTTTTTAACATGTTTACATTACGTAACAAAAGCAAACAGTCCGGTTTCACCTTGATGGAACTGCTCATCGTTATCGC
>CAYJHH010000232.1:0-2915 GCA_964369995.1 uncultured Desulfovibrionaceae bacterium | reverse complement strand
CCCCCATATCCCCCTCCCTCTACCAAAACGCGCTTTATATGTGTTATTACCATATGATGTTTGTTTTATATCAAAAAATAAAATAGCATGCGGCAAAAAGTGTTTTTTAGAGATAGAATATTGCCGCCAAAAAAAGTTTTTGAGTGGGGGGCTGGGGGAGACCTTTTTTCAAAAAGGCCTCCCCCAGAGTGTTACAGAGAAAATATAATATGGAGAAAGATATGAAAGATTTACTGCAAGGCATCACCCCAACCTTACTCATGGGGCCTGGGCCGTCCACTGTACCACAAGAAATTTACCATGCCCTAGCGCGTCCTACCATAGGGCATTTGGATCCGTATTTTGTGACCATCATGGACGCCATTAAAGAGCAACTCAGAACAGTATTTAATACCAAGAATGAACTCACCATGCCCATGTCCGGCACGGGTTCTGCTGGTATGGAAACGTGCTTTGTAAATCTTGTGGAAAAAGGCGACAAGGTACTTGTGCTTATCAATGGTGTGTTTGGCGTGCGCATGCAAGATGTGGCTACGCGTCTTGGTGCTGTTGTGGACGTATTGGAAAGCCCTTGGGGCATGGCGGTGGATCCTGCGGCAGTGAAGGCCAAACTAGAAGGCAATAGCTATGCCATGGTGGCGCTTGTTCATGCAGAAACTTCTACCGGAGCGTGTTCTGATGCTGCGGCCATTGGCGCCTTGGTTAAAGAGCATGGTGCACTTTTTATTCTGGATTGCGTCACTTCCCTTGGTGGCATTCCGGTGCGATTGGATGATTGGCATGTGGATGCAGCGTATTCCGGCACGCAAAAATGCTTGGCATGCCCTCCGGGACTTGCTCCCATTTCCTTTTCTCCTCGGGCTTTGCAAAAGCTTCAAGCCCGTAAGACCAAGGTTCCCAATTGGTATTTAGATTTGTCGCTCATTGCATCGTATTGGGAAGGCACCACACGCACCTATCATCATACAGCTCCTGTTAATATGGAATATGCATTATATGCCGCGTTGAAATTGGTACTAGATGAAGGCTTGGAAAATGTGTATGCCCGCCATAAGGCCATGCATGAACTTTTGGTGCAGGGCCTTGGTGCAATGGGGCTAGAAATGCTCGTTACGCCACAAGAGCGCTTACCCATGCTCAATGCAGTGAAAATTCCTGATTCTGTGAGCAATGAAGCTGCCATTCGTACTGCCTTGCTTAAGGAAGAACATATTGAAATTGGCTCCGGCTTAGGACCACTTGCTGGTAAAATTTGGCGTATAGGTCTTATGGGGCATACTGCGCGTGAAGAAAATGTGGCTCGTGTACTTGCAGCTTTACAGAAGGTTATGGCCTAACTGGCCGCTGAAAAAAGCAAGTGGCCTTGTCAAAATTGCTGTGTGTATGCTGTACACTTTTTGACCAGCTTGTAGCTATTTCATGAAAAATGCCTTTCATATGTGTTTTCAACATATGGGAGTTTGCAACAGGCTGCCAAAGCGTAGATACGATTTTGTACGGGGGATGGAAAAAGCCTGACCTCCTAGGGCAGAGGTCTTATGAGATTGTGTTGATGCATATTCAATATGAGTAGACCCCTTGCGCATGCTTCTCACTGCACAAGGGGTCAGGTTTGGCTTAGTTCACACATGAAGTAACTATCCGTTTGGTTAAATGTTACTAAAAACCGTTCATCAACATCTTGAAGTCTTTTTTATCAAAGCATCGTAACACCACTATGGGAATGCATCACTGCATACATATAGTCTCGTTAAGGTCATTGAATTCCATACAGTAATCTTGCCAACATTGGCTAAAAAACACTTCAAAGTCAAAGGTTCTGGACGGAATGTGTACCCTTTCAAGGTTCGTCTCGGGGGCTTGCAGGGGCCAAGCCAGTATACGAACAGGCTTCAGTAAGTACACAGCATCAAAATCAAAGGTGTTTAATGGTATGCGCTCTAGCTTTATGAGGCTCATCTCAGGGACTTGCAGGGGCCAAGCCAGTATATGAACAAACTCAGGTAAGCGCCGTGTAGCAAAAAACACGTATTACAGGTTATGGCAAAATTGCTCCACTCCTACAACACTGAATGATTACGCATCGAATGAGATGAAACAGAATGACTTTGCGTTCGGGTTGCGATAATCATCTTTGTGTACCCTAAAGGATACGTTGGGCGCTCAAGGCGCTTCAAGCCATAGCCGCGTTAAAAGGTGAGTGTATGGATGTAAGCAAAAGGTGGTCACTGCTATGGTCATACTGCACAAAGCAACAAGCAGTCTCAGGGGGGGTAAAAGGGGAGTTTGCGTGTTAGAAAATCACCAAGAAGCTCACCAGCCTGTGCTGTGCTCAGCTCCACTCTCTTTCCACTATATATAAAATAGTGTCGTATGAAGCTTTGGCAAGGGGTAAAAGCTAAATAAATTTTTTACATTTTTATAAAATTTTCTGTTGACCTTTGTTACAGTTATGCGTACATTGCCTCTTGCCCTTCTTGTGAAGGGATTCCCTGGACGGCAGGGAAGGGTGGATTGAGTCCATCCTGCTGTGTTTGACAGAGAGCTGCAAATTTAAGTGCTTTACTTAAAGATGAAGGCTCAAAGTCGAAATTGACATCTGTAGGCGTTACCAAATGCCCCTGATTGTCGAGCCGTTCCAGCCCAAAAGCGGACCCTCTCCTACCTTAAAGAAGTAAAAGCACTTTAAGTGGCAGGTGAATCCTGGGCTGTAAGGTGGAGGAAGTATTTCCTCATTTGGTGACCTCTGCGGTTCCACCTCTTCTATGAGTTTATCTCATAGCAGGGCATGGCCAACGCAATGGTGTAATATATTTGATGCTGAGTTGGCTAAAGCCCCCTCCCCATCTCCCATACTACATCCATTAAGTTAACCACACCCTATGTGCCAAAAGGTGAGGTAAGACTGCTTTTTT
>CAYJHH010000231.1:0-2915 GCA_964369995.1 uncultured Desulfovibrionaceae bacterium | reverse complement strand
TTCTACAGTGTATGATTTTGGCACATTTTTAAAAGATGAAAAAATAAAATTTAATATTTGGTTCATCGTTTTACGTAGAGTTTTTTAATCTTATACTTTGTCAATGGTCTGAAAACCCGCCGTAGCGGGTTTAAAAGCATTTTTAAGCTATTAAAAAGGCCATAAATTATCCATAAAGCGTGTAAACCAGCCTGGCTTTTGCTTATCAGCTAAAATGCCCTTACCATAGTATTGAATGTTGGCATCGGCCATTTGCGTGGACATAATGGTATTATCCGCCGCAATATCTCGCGCGCGAATGGTGCCAGAAATAACCATGTATTGGGTTTCTTCATTAATACGGGTTTGGCGTACGCCTTCCAATTGCAAAATACCGCCGGGTAGCACCTTAATCACGCGCGAAGCTATGGACGATGTCACAGAATTACCGCGCGAAGTTTGCCCTGTGGCCGCGTGCTCACTAAAGGAGTTACTCTGAAATACCGAAGTTCCCGGCCCCACAGGCGCTTTGGTGGCACCCACCAAGGGAATCATATTAAAACTCGTGCGCCCAAACAATGAAGATACACCGTAATCATTGGAACTTTCTTTATCCGCATCGGTGGTGGCTGTATTGGTGGCCTGACTACTTTCCATGATATTTACCACCACAATATCTCCCACACGGCGAGCGCGACTGTCAGAGAAAAGGGGGTCTATGTCACTTTCTGCATACAAAGATCCGGGATTATCATAAGGAGTTTGCGGAGAGTAACTTTGCACTGGCGCAGTCGCAACCGTAGGCGCCACCACAGTGGGTGTGTTTTTAGCACCTTGGCATGCTGTAAGAACAAGCATACTCAAAAGCAAAAGCCCTAATGATGTCACGCGAAAATTTTTCATATATTTCCTCCAAAATCCAGCCCCTTACAGGCCGCACATGCCATTACTCTATGATAACCGTGGTGCTATTACGCACTGTGGCATAAATTTGTTTTTTACTCTGCAAATTTCGCACCGCAATGATGGCACCGGGTGCACCATCAGATAAAGCCTCAGCCTTTATTTCCATGCGAATGGCGCCTTTTGCGTATATAAGATTCACAATGTCGCCTCGTTGCACCATGGATTCACCAAGCAAGTCAGTACTATAAATAACCTGCCCCGCAGCTATGGGACGTGCCAATTGCCAAGGGCCTCCCTTACCATCCCACGGCATGGACTTTAAAAAGGCCGCATTAACCCGTGAAAAAGTAATATCTTGCACATGCAAAGAGTCCCCTTTGTTCAGCGAACGAGCCGTCGAAGGAACTTTTACCCATAAATTTAAAAAAGCCGCTCCAGCCGCGCGGCGCACCACGCTGCCATCGGGCTCTTGTACAATAAATCTAAAAGTAACGCGCCCCGGAGCCAAAGTACCCGGCTCTAAAGTCACTTTTTGGTGCACATGCTCTAAAAAAATATAAGGCGGTAAACGAAAGTCCGTCCATTCTGCCGTTCCCGGCATGGAATTGGTTTGCGGCGTCAAAAAGCTGACTACATATTTGCGTAAATCTTCTTCTGAAAATACCGCGCCTCCCCTTTGAATGGCAAGAGCGCCAGGTAAAACACAGCGTTGTGCCATGTCCCCTAGGGTGTCACGCAAGGCTCTAGCAAGGCGTGCTTTGTTAATTTGTAAAGGCTTGCCCGGCTCTGGAGGCGCTGGCCAAAGGGCTTGCGAACGCAAAGAGTTCCACACAGAGGCAGGAATATCCCCCACAGGATAGGCAATTTCTTCTAGGGTGACCATCTCCCCCTTGGCCACGGCGGCTTCGCGTATACGCAATGACCAATCATGTTGCGTTTTTAATTCCAAGGTGCCACCGGCATACTCCCCTTGCCCAAAGGCGCCGCGCGTTTGAGCTGCACCAGCGTCTTGATGCGTTGAGCTTAAGGGAAGACCGGGTTTGGCATAATTCCAAGGAGAAGGCGCTTGTGCAGCCATGCCAGCACTAGGTATACACGCCAAGCAAAAACACCATACACAGCACATAAGGCACAAGGGACGCCATAGCCCATACAACAGCGAAGGTGCGCAAGAAAAAACGTCTTTGCAAGCCCGCCACAGGATAACTACAAGCCCATAAGCCTGCATATATACTGGAGCACACGCCTGCAAATGCTTGCAAGCATGCAGATTCCGGCTATGCAGACTCCGGCAACCCATGTTTACGACCTCTTCAATTGTACAGCAATACCAAGCATGGAGTCAGAAGTTTGAATAGCTTTGGAGTTTACTTCGTAGGCGCGTTGTCCCACGATCATATTCACCATTTCATCCACCACTTCTACGTTGGACATTTCCAAAAAGCCTTGCGCCAAGGAGCCCACATTATCGGTGCCGGGAACGCCTTCAAGCTCTTCGCCAGAAGCCTCCGTGGGGGTGTATAAATTATTACCGCGCGCGTCTAAACCTGCGGGGTTAATAAAGGTATACACAGGGATTTCTGCCGAAGAAATTTCAGCGCCGGAAGCGTCTAAGGCAGCAATATGCCCTTGGGGCGAAATAGAAATATTCTTAGTTTCTGCAGGCACGGTGAATTCTGGCTGTAAAATATAGCCATTACCCGTTACCACGGTACCGTCTTGATTAAGCTTAAAGGCGCCTGCGCGGGTGTACATAAGTTCACCATTCACCTCTACTTGAAAAAATCCATCGCCTTCAATGGCCACATCTAAGGCATTGCCCGTGTTTTGAAAATCCCCTTGAGAGAAGAATTTATGCACGGCTGTGGGACGCACACCCATACCCACCTGAATACCTGTGGGCAAGGTGGTATCTCCTTCGGTGATGGAGCCGGCGATTTTCATGGTTTGATACATGAGGTCTTCAAATTCTGCACGACTTTTCTTAAAACCTGTGGTGTTAACGTTAGCCAAGTTATTGGAAATAACGT
>CAYJHH010000230.1:0-2990 GCA_964369995.1 uncultured Desulfovibrionaceae bacterium | reverse complement strand
AGCCCACGGCGTTAATGGCGCGCATGGCAGCTTCACGACCGGAGCCGGGGCCTTTTACATAAACACCCACGGTACGCATACCGTTTTCTTGTGCTTTACGAGCAGCTGTTTCAGCAGCTACTTGGGCAGCAAAAGGGGTGGATTTACGAGAGCCCTTAAATCCGCTTTGTCCGGCAGATGCCCAGCTAACGGCATTGCCACGAGTGTCGGTAAAGGTAATAATCGTGTTGTTGAAAGAAGCTTGCACGTGAGCGATGCCCACGGGGATATTCTTCTTATCTTTCTTTTTGACCGCTCTTTTAGGTCTGGCCATAATTTTTCCTCTACGCTGATTTTAAACCCAATGGAAATTGGCTTTGCTTATTTCTTCTTACCTGCAACCGCACCGCGACGGGGCCCCTTACGGGTGCGCGAGTTGGTTTTCGTACGCTGACCATTTACTGGCAAGCCACGACGGTGACGAAGACCGCGATAACAACCAATGTCCATGAGACGCTTGATGTTACTTACTACTTCACGGCGAAGGTCACCCTCTACCTTGTAGTTAGCTTCAAGTTCTTTACGGATTTCGTTTACCTCTGCATCGGAGAGGTCATCAATGTTGCGTGTCCAGTCCACATTAGTGGTATCTAAGATCTTAAGGGACGTAGTACGTCCGATGCCATAGATATAAGTCAACGCAATGTCCACACGTTTGCCGCGAGGCAAATCTACACCTGCAATTCTAGCCACAGTTGTCTCCTGCCTAGCCCTGACGCTGTTTGTGTCGGGGGTTTTCGCAGATCACTCTGAGCACGCCCTTACGTCGAATGACAGTGCATTTTGGGCATATCTTCTTTACGGAAGGTCTTACTTTCATAATAGTACTCCAGACTACACTTCTTCCTGCCAAAATTAGCAGGAACAGAAGCTTCTATCCGTCTTTGCTCTTTATGTCAACACCAAATATTACCTACGCGGCCCACGATCTGAAATACTCAGTATTTGTGGTCCGGATGAGGTAATAGCAATGCTGTGTTCGTAATGGGCCGCACGCTTGCGGTCACGAGTCACAGCCGTCCAATTATCTTCTAAAATGTCCACTTCATAACTGCCCACCGTCACCATGGGTTCGATGGCAATGACCATACCATTTTGCAATGGCATGCCGGTGAAGGCAGGTTTGAAATTGGGCACTTCGGGTTTTTCATGCATTTTGGCGCCAACACCGTGACCCACAAAACGACGAACCACCCCAAAGCCAGCTTCTTCTACGAATTTCTGTATGGTTTCTCCAATGAAGTACACATCCACATTATGCTTTGCCACTTCAATGCCCTTGTACAAAGCATCTTCGGTCACTTGCATAAGTCTTTGCGCCTCTTCATCTACCTTACCCACTGCAAAGGTACGTGCTGCGTCGCCCACAAATCCTTCGTAGACTACGCCCATGTCAACACTGACGATATCCCCTTCTTCAAGCAGCCGCGTAGAAGGAAATCCGTGCACAATAACCTCATTGACAGATACACATAAGGCATAAGGAAAACCACAGTATCCTAAAAATGCCGGCTTAAGTTTACGCTCTGCGCAATACGCGCGGGCCGCATCTTCAAAGTCCATGGTGGACACACCAGGTGCCACCATATCTTCAATGATGTCAAGCACATTGGCAACGTGCCTGTTGGCCTCACGCAAAAGGGCAATCTCTCGATCATTCTTTATAAACGCACCGCGAAATTTTTTCATTTTCTCGTCCTGCTTAACTAATTAAGCTTTAGCCTTTTTTTGCTTATTCATAAGGCCTTCATATTGGCTAGAAATCATATGTGATTCCATTTGGCTCATGAAGTCCATGGCCACGCCCACCATGATGAGCAGGCTTGTGCCACCAAAGTAAAAAGGCACGTTAAAGTTTGCAATTAACAGCATAGGCAGCACAGACACCACAGAAATATACACACCGCCGCTTAAAGTTAAGCGAGATAATACGGTATTAATATACTCTTCGGTCTTGTCGCCAGGACGAATACCGGGGATAAAACCACCGGCTTTCTTCAAGTTCTCAGCCATGTCCTTGGGGTCAAAAATAATGGCTGTATAGAAGTAGCAGAAAAAGAATATGAGACCCACAAAGATAATATTGTAGGTGATGGTTTCAGGAGAGAAAAATCCTGTAAACATCTGTACATATTCATGATCAGAAAACTGACCAATGGTTGCAGGAAAGAGCAACAAGGAGGATGCAAAAATGGGAGGAATAACCCCGGCTGTGTTTAAACGCAAAGGTAAATGCGTATTTTGACCGCCATACATTTTGCGCCCCACCTGGCGCTTGGCATAATGAATGGGAATACGGCGCTGAGCGCGTTCCACAAACACAATGGCCACCGTTACTGCAAGCATAAGCACCAAAATCACCGCGGCTAAGAAGATAGACATATCCCCTGCGCTGATGAGTTGGAAAGATTGCATAATAGCACGGGGGATACCCACCACAATACCTGAGAAGATAATGAGGGATATACCGTTACCAATGCCTTTTTCTGTAATTTGCTCGCCAAGCCACATGATAAGAACCGTACCGGCAGTAAAAGTCAGTACAGTAATGAGGCGAAACTCCCAACCTGGTTCTAACACCACAAGGGATCCGGCAGGGCTACGCATGGACTCAAGACCCACCGCAATGCCGAAGCCTTGGATAAGGGTGATGAGCACAGTTAAGTACCGTGTGTATTGCGTAATTTTACGTTTACCGGACTGCCCTTCTTCCTTAGCCATGCGCTTAATGGCAGGGTTCATAACCTGCATAAGCTGCATGATAATGGAGGCAGAAATATAAGGCATAATACCTAAGGCAAAAACCGAGGTATTAGAAAGCCCGCCACCGGAAAACATATCAAAAAGGCCAAAAAGCGTACCGGACATTTGTGCAAAAAAACTTTGAAGTGCCGCAGCGTCTACGCCGGGAATGGGCACATGCACACCTATCCGATAGCAGCATAAAAGCA
>CAYJHH010000229.1:0-3052 GCA_964369995.1 uncultured Desulfovibrionaceae bacterium | reverse complement strand
AAGGCGGCTATGGTGATTGGAGGTAGTAAAATATAAAGCAACAAAGCATAAACCAAGGTATATTTTTTAAGTTAACTCGTTTAAATTTCAGTTAATAACTACATCACTTATTTATTTTCTGTTGTTCTTAACTCATCAATATTATTTATCGAATCATTCTGAGATTCTATACTTTTCGTTTGCTGAAAGCTGTTTCTTATGGTTTCAACAATTACATTTGCAACATTACGTTGAGCAACTAAATTTCCATAAGCTTCGCTATCCCATTTAAAATATTCGTCCCATAAGCCTATGTTTACCTCTCTTTTTAGTTCATCTATTCTTTCCATATTAGCGGTATTATCTTCATTGTAATACCAACTTTCTAAATTTTTATTCCTAAACACAGAAAAAACAATAAATTCTCCTGGAGAAAAAGATTCATACCATTTTTCTGGGAAAGTAATAATTTTTTCTTCTTTGTTTAAAGTTGATTTTGCCATAACCGTATCAATATATTTTATAATAATATTTCTTTGTGTTTTTACAAGAAGCTCATTATTAAAATAGCTTTCGACATCAAGAAAAAATTGATTATCACAATTGCCACTCTCTATTTGCTGCTTCATATTATTTAGCTCTTCTTTAATAATTATATTTTCAAGGAAAGATACTTGTTTAATATTGAAAAAACCACTAAGGGGAATAGAAATAGGAACACCTAACTTATGTAACAACACTAAAATGGCACGTTTTTCAGACAAATTAAACGCATTGTTGAAATCTTCTGCTACAACATTATAACACTTACCGTCTTTAGCGTATTTTTGAAATAAATTTAACGCTGTAAATGCTATGTTTCGAATAGTTTTTTTCTTGTGTTCACCATAAGCAATATGTAACGCTGCACCAATAAATGTACCAATGAAAGCACTAACAAATGAGATTAGTAAATTTTCCATTTCAAACCTACCGCTTAAATGATTTATTATAGTATAATGCGTGTGCAATTTTATTAGTTCTAATGTTTATTTCATCTTTTCCCCATTTATTTATTTTTACGTAATCACTTATGAACTCATCAACAGATTTAAACTCAGATTTTTTATATTCTTCAATTTTAATTTGAACCTGAGCTTTTCCAAGTGCATTGTTAATTGAGCTAGATAGGGGTAACAAATTTCCCAATTTGGAAGCTTCGTTTTTTTGACTTGAATTTGCAAGAATATGCTCTATAGTAAAATCATGTGGAACCAACTCAACTGTCTTAGAAAGTGAAAATTCATACGTTTTCAAAATATACTGAGTTAGGCTTTTTGAACGTGAATTGTTTGTTTGATAATTAAAATCTAAAAAATGTTCTTGAAACTCTTTATAACTTGGCAGCATAGTAGAAAGTGAATTAATAAGTTCATTCATTATTTGTGTAGATTTATTTTTACTTTGAGCATTTCTTATTTTTTGGGCATATGATGAATACTTTTGCTCTATTCCAGATGGTCTTTTAGAGCAAATTGCATTATAAATAAAATGAAAATATTCAAGATAGCGTATTGTCTTTAAAGCAATAGTAGGCTTTACTTTTTTCCGCTTATAAGACGACAAAATTGCAAGTAAAATTGTCCTAACTTGCTTTACATTGAAAGTTTTAAATGCATCTAAGGAGAAGTATATACTCTTGATTTCTGGTTGTTTCCAATGCTCTATGTTTGGAAAAGCTATTTTTGCATACAAATCTGACTCTATTTCCAAGTCGTTAAGTAGACTTAAATACCTAACTTCATTTTCAGGAATCTCACGTTTAAAAGCTTTATATAATTTTTCATTAGTTGTAAGCTTATAGTTTGATATCCACCAGTGCCTATAAAAATCTTCAAGCTTTATTCCATGTAACGTTTCTTTAATTTTCTTCCAAGATTCATTTGCCTTATCTAGTGGAACTTCAGTTTGAAGTTTTGAAAAAATTTCATTCTTTATTAAATCTATAGAGTTTAAACTTTTACCTTTTGCGTTTAAAACTTCAAAAATTGTGTACGCTTCAGCAAAAGAGTTAACGACAACAAATATAACCTGACATATATATATTTGGTCACGAATAGCCTTCAAAATGTTTCCATACTCAATGCCTGTTCTATTAAACCTAACCTCAACTTCATTAGTAATACTATCAATATAAAGTTTATCTTGAAAAAATTTTCTTGCTATTTCAATTCTTTTTTCTTCTGCAGTAGCTGGTTCAGGTAAGTCTGTGTTTTGGTAATTATAAGTTTGGACACTTTCTTGAAAATATGGCTTTGGTGATTCTGATATAAGTTTACAGAAAGAGTTTGCATTTTTATCTTCATCTACAATTTGTTTAAAGACTAAATTTGATAATTTTTCTTCGTTTGCATCGATAAAGCATTGCGCAAGTACCGATAAAAGTATTGTAAAAGTTGTTAATCTTTGTTGCCCATCAACAACATTATATCTCTTTATTGTGCTATTTGTATCTTCAATAACGACTAAAGATCCTATAAAGTATTCAGAAACAATTAAATTATTATCAGAGATAGTAATGTTGTCCATTATATCTTCCCATAACTCTTCTAACTCTGTTATTTCCCAAGAATACTCTCTTTGAAATCGAGGGATGACAAATTGTTGCTCTATTTGTAATATTGTTCCAATATTATCTTTTGTAGCTGTAAAATCCATATAATTTCCACCTATCTCTAAGTTATATTAAAATTACATCCTATTTCTTAAAAACAAATAAATACTCATGTGCCAACAACAAAAAATTATACTTTACGCTATTGGTTTTCCAATAGCCAGTAGCCTTACAATTATGCTGTTGCTTTATAATAATCTCTTTTGTTTTAAAGCCTTGAGCTTCAAAAATTTTCATAACTTCAAAGCTCATAGGGATAACGTGTCCTTTTTGGCGTGTATCGCCCATGAGAATGGCGCAAAACTTATCCTGCTTAAGTACCCTGTATGATTCTGCCGCTACTTTTTCCATTTCTTGCAAAAAAGCAGGAACTTTGCAATGCGACAAGTCTTCTTGTATGTCTTCACTATATTGGATAAT
>CAYJHH010000228.1:0-3059 GCA_964369995.1 uncultured Desulfovibrionaceae bacterium | reverse complement strand
CAAAAAACTTTCATGGCGGCTGTACGCTATTTTTAACGAAGATTTTTGCCGCATGGAACTTTTACCATTGCGCCAAGATTTTCTATTAAAGATAGAATATAGTCGCCATTGGTTTTTTTGAAGGGGGCTTGGGGGAAACTTTTTTTTTCTAAAAAAAGTTTCCCCCAAAAAATCTTAAAAGAAATTTTTTGGAGAAATTATGACTACATATAGGTCTTTTACCCATGCGGGTACAGAATACAGCGCGGTGGATTTGGCAGCGTCTTTGGGCGGTGTGGATGTGGCGAGCTTACCCTTTAGCTTGCGCGTGCTTTTGGAAAATGTGTTACGCACTACGGAAGCTGGTGCGGAGCGTGAAGCTGTGCTTAGTGCATTGCTTGCAAAGGAAAAGCAAAGCGGTGCAGAGTTGCGTTTTTATCCTTCGCGCGTGCTTATGCATGACTTTACCATTCCGGCACTTATGGACCTTGCGGCCATGCGTGAGGCTGTGGACGCCCTTGGTGGTGATGCTTCTCGTATTAATCCCTTGGTGCCTGTGGCGGTAACCATTGACCATTCGGCGCAGGTGGATTGTTTTGGTACGCCTTCTTGTATGGAAGAAAATATTAAAGAAGAGTATCGCCTTAATAGTGAGCGTATTGCTTTGCTTAAATGGGCCAATAAGGCCATGGACAATGTGACGGTGGTGCCTCCTGCCAAGGGTATTTGTCATCAATTGCAATTGGAATTGTTTAGCCAAGTGGCCATGTGTAAGGATATGGATGGTAAAAAAGTAGCTTATCCTGATAGTATGGTGGGTGCAGATTCACACACGGGTACTTTGGGCGGCATTGGTGTGGTGGCCTATGGCATAGGCGGCATTGAAATTGAGACGGTTATGCTTGGTGAACCTTCTGTTATGCCAGTACCTCAGGTGGTGGGTGTGCGTTTAACGGGTACACTTGGCGCCCATGTGACAGCCACGGATTTGGCCTTAACGGTCACTCATTTATTGCGCAAAGAAGGCGTGGTGGAATGTTTTGTGGAGTATTTTGGCCCTGGTGTGCAAGCTTTATCTATTCCTGCGCGTTGCACAGTGGCCAATATGGCGCCGGAATATGGCGCCACTTTGGGCTTTTTCCCCATAGATGCCAAGGTGGTGGAGTATTTACGCATTACTGGGCGAGAAGAGCAAGCGGCCTATGTGGAAGCGGCAGCTCAGGCTGGGCAATGGTTCAGTGAGGGTGGCGTTGAGCCCAGCTTTGGGCGTGTTCTTGAGCTGGATTTAAGCACGGTGAAGCCCTGTATTTCTGGCCCTGCACGCCCCAATCAGTATATTGCCTTGGATGCCAGCGCAGCTCATGTGGCGGATTTGCTCAAGGGTGAGAGTGCAGTGGATGTGCCTGTGAGCATGGAAAATGGCGCTGAGGTGCGTTTGAAGCATGGACATATTGCGCTAGCTTCGCTCACATCTTGTACCAATACCATTAATCCTGAGCTTATGTTGGCGGCGGGGCTTTTGGCGCGTAATGCCGTGGCTAAAGGCTTGCAGGTACCGGCGTATATTAAAACGGTATTGGCGCCTGGTTCCACCACGGTAACACGGTATTTAAAAGATGCAGACCTTTTGGCTCCCTTGGAGGCTTTGGGCTTTTATACCGTAGGGTATAGCTGCCTTACATGTATTGGCAATAGTGGGCCTTTACCGGCTCCTGTGGCGGCGGCCATTAAGGAAAATAATTTGAATATGTGTGCTGTGCTTTCAGCCAACCGCAATTTTAGCGGTCGTGTGCATGCGCAGATAAAATCCAATTTCTTGGCCTCACCCATGTTGGTCTTGGCTTTTGCCTTGTCCGGCTCCATGCTCACAGATATGGATAAAGATCCTTTGGGCGTGGGGGCAGATGGTAAGGATGTTTATTTAAAAGATATCATACCCAGTGATGCTGAAGTGGCGCAGCTGTATGCCAAGGTTATTAAGCCTGAGGTCTTTACGGAAGAATACGCTTCTTTGTCTGAGGGGGGCGCTTTGTGGGAAGGTATTACGGCGCCTCAAAGTGCCACCTATATGTGGGATGAAAATTCCACCTATATTAAGCGTCCGCCGTATTTTGACGGCTTAGGCTTAGAATGTGTGCCTTTGCAAGATATTGAAGGCGCGCGTGTTTTGGCTCTATTGGGCGATTCGGTAACCACCGACCATATTTCTCCTGCGGGCAGTATTCCTGAGGCGTATCCTGCTGGCAAATATTTATTGGAGCGTGGTCTTGCTCAAAAAGACTTTAATACGTACGGAAATCGCCGTGGAAATCATGAAGTCATGATGCGCGGTACCTTCGGCAATATTCGATTGCAAAATCAATTGGCCAGTAAAGATGGCTCTTATACAGTAAAATTCCCTGAAAAAGAGGAAATGTTTATTTATGAGGCCGCGGAAGCGTATGCTAAAGAAAATACGCCCTTGGTGATTTTGGCAGGTAAGGAGTACGGTACCGGATCTTCTCGTGACTGGGCGGCCAAAGGTTCGTATTTTCTTGGGGTAAAAATGGTGCTTGCGCAATCTTTTGAGCGTATTCACCGCGCTAACTTGGTGGGCATGGGCATTTTACCCTTACAATTCATGGAAGGTGATTCTGTGGAAAGCCTAGGCTTGCAAGGCGATGCTGTATTTAGCTTACAACACCTTCAAGATCTTACTGTGGGCGCCAAGGTTATGGTGCAAAGTCAAGGTCAAGATGGCAGCGTAAAAAGCTTTCCCATGTTAGCGCGTTTAGACACGCAGTCTGAACTCACATGTTTTAAGCATGGCGGCATATTACCTTTTGTGATGCGTAAGCTTGTGAAAAGCTAACTTGTCAATACTGAAAAAAGTATGTAACTGTTATTAAAGGATAGATTTTTTTTACTATATATGCGTAATAGGCTTTGCCAGAAATACATGAGTGGAATCCATTTTCTGGCAAAGTTTAGGCATGTAAAATACCATTTTTCAGTGTAGATTATACAAGACATGCTTTTGGCATGGCTTCAGACCATTGACAAAGTATAAGATTAAAAAACTCTACGTAAAAAGATGAACC
>CAYJHH010000227.1:0-3062 GCA_964369995.1 uncultured Desulfovibrionaceae bacterium | reverse complement strand
ATGTAAAGTGCCCAGGGACCCTAAGGCGGCTGCCCGTGTGTGCTTTGTTGTGAACGGGAATGAATAGCAAAACAAAAGAACAATGGCAAGATTTTTTTACTCTTTCACCCCAGGAATAAAACAACTCCCCTTACAAAAAAACCTCTCTACCCCACTTATTATAGTTATGTTTTTCTTTTGGCATACACAACAAAACGCCCAAAGAATTTGCACTCAAAAAAGAATTTGGAATGTATGATATCCAAAAATGTTCTTTGAAAAATGCGCACATGCATCTTGGTATCACTGGCTAATATCAGCACGACATTAAAAAAAACTTTTTGAAAAAATGGTGTATATTTATCTGAAAAAACAATACTATTTTTAAAAAAATCATACTGCTTTTCATCCACCCTTTGAGCTATATATTGCAAAGCATCGTCTATGACAGCCAAAACATGTTTTCGCTTATTTTGCGCCGTTTGATTGCTATTGTTGGTTATGGAGCCTTTCCTAAGCACATACTGTATCCCCACGCCAGCAATGCCGCTATACCTTGGGTAACACGATAAAACTTTGAGCAAAAAGCCTTCGTCTTCATGCAGAAATTTTTCTTGAACAAATCGTAGGGAGTTATTTTCTATAAATTTTCTTGAAAAAAGTCTCCCGCAAGCTATGCTTGAAAGCGTAGAAATATTTTCCGAAAAAGTATCTGCACACACTTGTACACAAGCAAATGGTTCAAAATATAAATACTTCTCAAGGGATGCTTTTCGTTTTTCCAAAGCCGCATCATGGATATCCTCCACCACGAGCTGCGTCTTTGCCACAACAAAGTCTACCTTGTCTTTTTGCATGGTAGCATATAGCTGTTCTAAGGCATCAAACCCAAGCAAGTCGTCAGAATCTAAAAAAAAGACATACTCACCGCTGGCGGCATCAAGCCCAGTATTTCTAGCTGCCCCAAGCCCTTGATTGTGCGTGTGGCGCAGTATCTGTATATTGCTATGCTTTTGCGCATAATTTTCCACAATAGCCATGGAAGCATCGCTACCGCAATCATCCACACAAAGCACTTCCACCTGAGTATATGATTGTCGCAAGATAGAGTCCAAACACTTGGCCACATAATTTTCCACATTATAAATGGGAACAATAATAGATATTTTTTCCATAACAATATTAAATTATAAAATAAAAATAAATTACACTTTGTCTTTTTACCTAGACAAGTCTCAATTGCAAAGTAGTGTTTCGTCACATAAATTTCAAGAAAAAACTTTCTGAAGTTGAGAACATTCTTCAATTTTCTATTAAAATTCACATATTCTCATGCTTAAGGCCACACCCAAACGCATGCCTCTCCCGCCATTGCCAAAAGTACCATTATACGATACGCTCGCAAACTTTAGGGCGCATACTCCCAACAATATAACTATCCTTATTGGAGTTCCCATGCTTGGTTTTTTGTTTAAAAAAATATTTGGTAGTAAAAATGACCGCTACCTTAAACGTAAAATGGCGCTTGTGCATGCCATCAATGCCCTTGAGGCCGAAATTGAAAGTTTAAGCGATGACGATATTAAAGAGCGCATCGCTAGCTATAAAACTGAAGTACAAGAAGAAGGCAAAAGCCTTGATGATGTGTTAGTCCCCGTATTTGCCCTTGTGCGTGAAGCCTCGCGCCGTGCCTTGGGTATGCGCCACTATGATGTGCAAATGCTCGGTGGTATCGTGTTACATTCCGGAAAAATTGCCGAAATGAAAACCGGTGAAGGTAAAACCCTGGTGGCCACCTTACCCGTGGTGCTTAATGCCCTTTCCGGTAAAGGTGTGCATGTTATTACCGTCAACGATTATCTCGCCAGCCGCGACGCTGCTTGGATGAGCAAGTTGTACAGCGCCCTTGGCCTTAGCACCGGCGTTATTGTGCATGGTCTCAATGATGAAGAGCGTAAACAAGCCTATGCCGCCGATATTACTTATGGCACAAATAATGAGTTTGGATTTGACTATCTGCGTGATAATATGAAGTTTTATGTGGAGCAATTGGTACAGCGTAAGCATAATTATGCCATTGTAGACGAAGTGGACTCCATCCTCATTGACGAAGCTCGTACACCGCTTATTATTTCCGGCGCTTCGGAAGATTCCGTGGGGCAATACCGCATCATGGATGAAGTGGTACGCAAACTTGTTAAAGATGAACACTTCACCATTGATGAAAAAGCACGCTCTGCCATGCTCACCGATGCCGGTGTGGCTCGCTGCGAAGAATTACTCAATGTGGATAACCTTTTTGACCCTTCCAACATCACCCATCAGCACCATATTTTACAAGCTCTTAAGGCACATTCCGTGTTTCGCCGTGACATTGAATATATTGTGCAAGATGATCAAGTGGTTATCGTTGATGAATTTACCGGACGCCTCATGCCCGGTCGCCGCTTCTCCGATGGCTTACACCAAGCCCTAGAAGCCAAAGAAAATGTTAAAATTGCCGCGGAAAACCAAACCTTGGCCTCGGTAACCTTTCAAAATTATTTCCGCCTTTACGATAAACTCAGTGGTATGACCGGTACCGCCGACACCGAAGCCGTAGAATTCCATGAAATTTATGGCCTTGAAGTGGTCAGCATTCCGCCAAATATGCCCATGGTGCGTAAGGATTATTCCGACCTTATCTACCGTACACACAAAGAAAAATTCACCGCCATTGTGGACTCCATAGTGGAACTTCACAAAGCCGGTCAACCCGTACTTGTGGGTACCATCTCCATTGAAAATTCTGAACTCATTTCACAATTGCTCAAAAAGAAAGGCGTACCTCATAATGTTCTCAACGCCAAACACCATGAAAAAGAAGCAGAAATCGTCGCTCAAGCCGGACAAGCCGGCAAGGTAACCATTGCCACCAATATGGCCGGCCGCGGTACTGACATTGTACTTGGTGAAGGGGTAAAAGAACTAGGCGGCCTACACATCCTTGGCACAGAACGCCACGAAAGCCGCCGTATTGATAACCAATTACGCGGCCGCGCCGGACGCCAAGGCGACCCCGGTTCCTCCCGCTTCTACCTTTC
>CAYJHH010000226.1:0-3096 GCA_964369995.1 uncultured Desulfovibrionaceae bacterium | reverse complement strand
GTTGGAAAAATAAAAAGAAAGTCACCGCTGCCATAAAACGTGTCAAAACCATTGCAAACGCCTTGCTGCGTGATGTTCAGCGAAAGATGTTGCCTTCTGCTTTAGAGAAATGGCAATCGTTACTGGATATTTGTTTTAAAGCTATCAATCAAAAGCGATTTTCGTTTAGCCCGTAACTACTTGAAAGGCAGCATCGGTGATAGCTTGAACTTACTTCTTGCCGCCGTAGCCTTCAATTTAAAAAAATGGATGAAGGCCACGGGGCAAGGTTATATTTTTGCGCTTGGCTGGGTCTTTGCTGTTTTGAACAGCTTTGCCCTAGCTGAAGAAAGAAGAGTGTTTAGCTCTTAAAAATGTGTTTTTAATGTTCAACTATATAGTATTTCCAAAGCTTGTGTTGATAGTGGTACAATGTGTTGCTCTTTCATCTTCATACGGTGGGCGGCAATGCGCCATTCAGCGTTATCAAGGTCAAATTCATCCCATGTGGCACAACGAAGTTCCGAGGGGCGTACAAAAAAGAGGGGAGAGAGGCGAAGGGCGCACACCAATGGGAAATAACCAGGGTACTTTTCTAAATCTATGAGCAAGTGGCCGATGCGTTTAGGGTCTGTAATGCTGGCTCTGTGCGTTACCTTTCGAGTGCGTAAAGCCCCACGCAAATCTGCCGCTACATTGTGCTTGGCTCGACCTGTGGCAATGGCATAGCGCAAGACTTGCCCTGTGAGTTGTACAAGGCGATGTGTGGTTTCCATTTTTCCTATATTTTCCAATGGGCGCACCATATTGAGAATGTCTTGTGCTTCTACCGTGGCTATGGGCATACGTCCAAAGGCAGGGAAAAGATAGTTTTCCAAGCGAAACATGAGTGTTGAGCGATGTCTTGAGCAATATTCCGTGGTACGGTTTTCATACCATTCCAAGGCAATATTACGGAATGAGTTTTGTACCTTGGCTATGCGTTCTGCTTTAGCGGCTTTTTTGTGCTCACTGGGGTCAATACCTTGTGCTAAGAGTTTTTTGGCTTCTTCACGTCTGGCACGAGCATCTTTAAGACTTACTGTAGGGTATTCGCCAAAAGAAAGGAGCTTTTGTTTTTTGTCAAAGCGGTAAGACATACGCCAAAATTTACTGCCAGAAGGAGGGACGTATAAAAAGAGTCCACCGCCGTCTGCATATTTCTTAGCCTTCGCAAGTGGCTTCACAGCCTTGATGTGGGTATCTGTTAATTGCATAATTCACCTCGTATTTTGTTGGATGATATCATACCAACACGGATAAAAAACTTTGCAATATTAAATAATTATCCTTGTTGGTATCGAAATGACCATAACACATCGATACCAACATTTATACCCACAATTTACTTGGATGCAAGCGGACGAAATTGGATTTTAGGGAATTATTGCCCCTATCCTTGGTGAAGAACCGAATTGAACTGAAAATAAAAAGAAAAGAACGACAATGCTTTATGGACATTGTCGTTCTTTGTTATACCTTAGGTTGGTTGCGGGGGCAGGATTTGAACCTACGACCTTCGGGTTATGAGCACTTTGAGACGGTCTTTTATAGGGTTTTATGTAGCTTTACCTAGCTTTATTTTCTTTTATTTTAAGTTAGTTATGTTGATTTTGTCTTTTATGTGGCTTTATGTAATTTGACGTACTTTTACGTTTAGGTTAGGAATAGGTTAGGAAAAGTTAGGAAGTTTTTTTGAGATAATCTCTTTAGTATCAAAGTGTTTTATGCACGGTTACTTTAGCATGTTAGGAAATGGTGTGCAAATGGCAACGAAATATAGAAGGTTTCACCCCCAGAAGTGGGTAGGCGTGTATGTATATGAAACAAACGAACAGTTTAGGGGGAAGCCTGATTTATGCTTTGTGGTGGCCTTTAAAAATGGAAAAAGGCTTGTTTGGGAGAAGGTAGGGAGAATCTCAGAAGGGTACTCAGCTCAAATTGCCGCCGAAATCCGTGCTGAGCGGGTAAAAGCCGTGCGTCACGGTGAAACCGTCAAAACCGCCAAGGAAATTCGTCAAGAGAAGCTAGAAAAGGACAAGACCTTTGGTGAGGTTGCCGCCATTTATTTTGAGGTGAAAGGGGCAACGCTCAAGGGCATTGTGACTGATAAAAATCGCTATATCAAACATCTTTCCCCCATGTTTGACAAGTTGACCATTTCGCAGATTACGCCGCAACACATAGAGCAAGTGAATAAGAAATTCTCTGAGCATAAGCCGGGGACGCTCTGGAATGCTTTAGAGCTGTTACGGCGTATTATCAATTTTGGCTACAAGACCAATCGTTGCCCGGCACTTTCCTTTAATATTGAAATGCCCATTAAGGACAATGAGGTTGTTGAGTATCTCACGCCAGAAGAGACGCAACGCTTTCTTGCTACCGCTAAGGCGTGGCCGGCACGAGATGTGGCCAATATGCTTTTGCTTGCGTTCTTCACGGGTATGCGCCGTGGAGAGATGTTTAAGCTTAAGGATGAAGATATCGACACTCAGATGAAGCTTATTAAAATCAAAGACCCCAAGGGCAAAAAGACCGTGTCCATCGGCATGAGTTCTCTTGCTGAGAAAATCATTGAGGAGCAAAAGGAATGGCGCGATACGCACCTTCCAGACAGCCCATATATCTTCCCCGGGCGTAATGGGGGACAGCGTGTGGATTGTAGTTCTGTGGATAGATTTAAGGCCGCCGCTGAGCTTCCTGTCAAATTCCGTCCCTTTCACGGATTGCGTCACCACTTCGCCGTAACTTTAGCCAATAGTGGCAAATTTACTCTTGATATGATTGCCGAAATGCTTACGCATAAGGATGCCAACTTCACCAAGAAGAAATATGGTCAATTCTTGCCCGAAGCTTTAGCGGCGGCAAGTAATGCGGCGGCGGATGTACTTCTTGGAAAAAAGTAAGTGCTCCCGAACGGTAGTATTTTTGTTTTATGAAGTTGCATGAAATATGTTTTTTCCCGTTCGGGAACATTTGTTGACCCTCCATCGAAAAATGCTTATGTTATTCCCGAGCGGTAACAAGGAGGTTTTATGCAAGCTTTGAAAAAAACCGAGGACATTGGACAAACCATTA
>CAYJHH010000225.1:0-3130 GCA_964369995.1 uncultured Desulfovibrionaceae bacterium | reverse complement strand
CCTCTTGCATGTATTTGGGGCCAATCTCTACGGACTTTTCGCCATTGGCTTGATACTCAGGAAGAGTAATAAAAAAATTATCAATAAAATCCTGTGCACTCTTATAACCAAAAAGTTGCGCTGATGCATAGCTGGCATCAAGCAACTCAAGATCTTTTGACCATATATGCAAAGGCAAAGGTATGGTATTTAAGATACTCTTCATAAGAGCGGTGGTATAATCTATTTTATGTTGTGCTTGATGTAATTCTTGTTGCGTTTTAGCTAAAGCCGCTTGAGTTTGCGCAAGGGCGTGCTGCGCTTCTTCAAGCTTGAGCAAGAGTGTGCTCGTATCAAGCTGAGCTTGAGCACATTTGGTTGTAAGTGTAGTTTTTCCCATAATAAAAAGTTTTCATTTTTAAAAGTGTTAGAAGCTCTTTGAGAAAGGATAAAATAGTAGTAAATATTTTTAAGTATATATAAGCTTTAGCTACATTAGGTTTGAAAGATGATAGATGTCAAGAAAGATTTCCTCATTTAAGAGCTTTATGCATGATTGGCCAAAACGATGTGCAGTGAAATTTACAGTTTTATACTTTTAAAACTTCACAAACATATTCGTCATGGTATAAACTCTACGTAATATTTTTTCTTTTGTACCTCAATAGGAGGTAAATCTTACACTAATAAAAAATTTTGTAAATAATAGAAGCTATAATAGAAAAAGTACATGTACACTTTTACTTAACTCTTCCCAACGTATTTGGGGGAAAGTATCACACCTGAAGTTAAAAGATGTTGAATTCTCATAATATGACAACACTATTTAGGAATATATAAAGAATATTTCATTTTGCGTAAAAAAGGCCATACTGCCTTCCCACAGGATGTTTTTTCAAAATATTCTCTCATTTTTATTATCCGTGGATAGACAATCCACTGAATATAAGCCATAATTTGCACTTTTTTACTGGATGATACTTTGTATTTGTATTTCCAAACCATTTTTTTTCTTTCTTTATAATATTTTTTTTGAAATTCTTTATTATTTGAAATACCACCTAGTTCCATACTACTTACAAAAAAATTCAAAGATATCATTTGCTTTTCTTTTAACCAAACCTTAAGCAACCAATCGTGGTCACCACAAATTTTAAAGCTTGCATCAAATTTCTGCTGAAACGTCTCTTTTCGACTAAATAGTGAGGTATGGGGCATCATGACTGCATAAAGATTTTCGAAGGCGTATGGAACATTTACTATGAAAGATTGTGAGATAGTTTTTTCTTTATTAAAACGATGTAAATTTCCTGCAGCAAAAAGAACTTCAGAAGGAAGTTTTTGACAAATTTCTTTTGCTTTTTGCAGCGTTTGTTTATCTACAAGTAAATCATCTGCCCCTAAAAAAATCACCCATTCACCAAGAGCACTTTCTTCTCGTGCAAGAGCTTTGTTCCAAGCGTCATAAACACCAGCATCTTTACAACTTTCTGCAGATATAGAAATTTTGTCTGACCATAGTTTCACAATATCCATGGTTTCGTCCGTGCTTGCACCATCTTGACAAATCCATACAAAATCTTGGCAATTTTGCTCTGCAAGAGATTCTAATAATCGGTGAAGTGTTCGAGATGCATTATATGTAGCTGTAATAATCGTAAAAAAAGGAATGTTTGTTGATTTCATTGTACTTTAGTATATGCCATAAAGCAAAAAGAGTGTTGTTTAGCCACTTGAGCAAGTAAAACAAATTCATATATGTGGCAAGAAAAAATTTAATCTCTCATAAAGCCCTATTATTCTTAAGAAAACTGGATGTATTTTTTATTTAAAAAGTGTAAGAAAATGATTTACGCAATTGCCATTGTACATGCCGCAAAACATACACAATTCTATAATTATTCAACATGTTTTATTTAAAGTAAAGTAATTGAAACATTTTCTTGAGCTTCAATACGCACTTCTCCGCCTATGGGAAAGGTAAAAAAAGGAGTGGTATGGCCAAAATCTGCTCCGCCTATAACAGGGATATGATCAAGTTCAGGTTTATTTTTTATAAGAGCCATCCATTTGTCTTTAGACATACTACATTCTTTTTCTGCGCGGCCCAGAACAATACCTTTCACGGTAGCAAAGTTTGGTACATGCATAAGAGATTGCAAATCCCTATCAAAATTAAAAAGAAAGTCTTTCCCAGTGAGAGCATCATCCTCAAGGAAAAGAATTTTGTTTTCTATATGAGGCATATAATCTGTACCTTGCAAAAGATTCAAAGTACAAAGATTCCCTCCCACAATACATCCTTGAGCAATGCCTTCATTTATGGTGAACATGCCATTATTATGATAAAAAGTTCTGTTTTCTTGGTCTTTATGCCACGCATCATTGCTCCACTGTAAGGAGCTTGCAAGACAAATAGGATTTTGTTCAAAGAAGATTTTCTTGAAATATTCTAATGTATAATCAAAACCGTGAAGCATACCGAATGAGGAAAAATGCGGTCCTGAATATGTAACAAGCCCTGTCTTGGCATAAATGGCATTGGACAAAGCCGTTATATCTGAAAAGCCACAAAAAATTTTAGGATTTTCTTTTATGAGCTCATAATCCAAATGTTCCAAAAGCTGATTTGCATTATAGCCGCCCAAGGTTGTTAGTATGGCTTTAACTTGTGGGTCTTTAAAAGCCTCATGAAGATCATGAACCCTATGAGCAACACTGCCATTATTATAATGTGGGTTACTTTCTTCAGCATAGAAACTAAAAGTCACATTAAGCCCAAGCTCAGTCAATCTTTGCATTGCTAAGGCTTTTACATGGGCATTAACTAAACGTAAACTGCGAGAAGGGGCAACGACTCTTATTTCATGCCCACATTGCAATGGAAGAGGGTGTAAAGCTTGTATCATAAGATGGCTTATATAATATTTGCAAATTTTAATCTATAAAAAATCAACTATAATCTGTCATTTAAAAGGGTATTTGGGCATAAAAATGGCTCTCCCTACGTTCCTTAGATAGGCAACCAGTGGGCAACCAGATAAAGAAAACACAAAAGGGACACATACCCTAAAGTATGTATCCCCTTGTATTTTAATGGCGCGCCCAGGAAGATTCGAACTCCCGACCAAGAGCTTAGAAGACCTTAGCC
>CAYJHH010000224.1:0-3139 GCA_964369995.1 uncultured Desulfovibrionaceae bacterium | reverse complement strand
GAAGGCAATTCTTCCGGCTTAATACCATTTTTATTCAAGGCATTCATGCAAGCTCTAAACTTCACACCGGCTTCAGCAAGTTCTTTCATGGTCGCATGGTGGGCTTCGCTCTTTTCCAAGAAAAAAGGCACTGCACCAGCATTACCCAGCACCACTACGGTATATTCATGCCCTTGTAAGGCGTTCATATAATTTTTGATATTGGTAAGCGCCATGGACATACGTCCGGCGTCGGCTAAATCCACATGAACAAGAAGATCATAATGCATGATATCACTCCTCAGATAATGAATTCTTTTTTATATGTTCTGCTTTTAATTGACCACAAGCGGCCTTAATATCCTGCCCCTTACTTTTACGAATGGTGGCAGTGACATTTCTATCCCACAAAATCTTCTCAAAAGCTAGTACCTGTTGTGGCGTTGGAGCCTTATAAGGCGCCCCCTCAGCGGCATTATACACAATAAGATTAAGCTTTCCCTTAACTTTAGACACAAGCTTTACCAAGGCCTTGGCATGCTCGGCACTATCATTAACGCCGCCTAGCAATAAATACTCAAAGGTAACCCGCTCGCGAGTTTTCAAAGGATAGGAAGCCAAAGCATTCATAAGATCTTGTAAAGGCCAACGCGCTGCCTTGGGCATAATTTGCGCGCGTAGCTCTTGATCTGGCGCATGAAGGGAAATGGCAAGAAAGGCTAAACCACTTTCACCAAGCTCTTTAAGGCCTTTTTCTATACCGCAAGTAGATACGGTGATACGCCGCGGTGAAAAATTTAACCCATGATCATCATTAAGACTTTCTAGGGAGCGCATCATTTCTTTAAGATTGAGTAAGGGCTCACCCATACCCATGAACACTAAGTTTCGTACTTTAGGATGTTCCGGACGGGTGTCTTCTAAGTATTCTCGTGCCACGAGAACTTGCCCCAAAATTTCCGCATGGGTCATGTTACGCTCAAAGCCCATGGTGCCTGTACTACAAAAAGTACAGCCCATGGCACAGCCCACCTGCGAAGATAAACATTGTGTGAGCCTGCCCACGCCTAAACGAGATTTAGAAGGAATAAGCACGGTTTCCACTTGCGAGCCATCGGCCAAAGCTAGGAGAAATTTCACCGTACCGTCTTTACTTTTTTCCACGGTGGTTACGGTGGGCCAGCCTATAAAAGCAACTTCAGCAAGCTTTGCTCGCGTAGCCTTAGAAACATTACTCATGCTATCAAAATCACGAGCTAATTTTTGCCACAGCCATTGCCATACTTGTAAAGCACGAAACTTCGGCTCCCCCATGCCTTCCATGAAGGCTTGGAGTTCGGGCAAGGTTAAATTTAAAATATCGATCATAATGTATGCAAAGGCGCATCAGGTTATCCCTGACGCGCCCGCTTAGTAAAAAAGTTATATGCGCTTAGCCCACACTTTTTTGTGCATAGGCACGCACAAATTCAATGGCGCTAGCTCCATCTTCCACTTCACCAGAAATTTGCGCTTGCAATAAAGCCTCGCGCAATACCCCGATCATGGGGCCTGGAGGCAAAGCGGTATGCTGCATAATTTCATTGCCGTTTAAGAGAGGCTCTAGCATTTGCTCTGGAGTTTCAGCACGCTCTAAATACTTCATATTATGGTTATAATACGTATAACTTCCGCCGCGAGACTTAATGTCTGCACGTGTCATTTCCATAAGGCGCGGGTATTCATCCAAAGCCTTAAAGCGACGTATGCCGCGGTCGGTAAGCATAAAATGAAAACGCATATGATAGCGCACCAAGTGGCAAATAAGGTCAATATCTTCTGCAAAGAAGTGTAAGCGACGCAAAATTTTACGTGTTACCTTGGCACCCACGCGATGATGCTGATAAAAAGTCCATTGACCTTCATGATACTGAGCAGCATACAGCTTACCCACATCATGGAAGAACATGGCTAAAGTGCCAAGCCAATCATGATGAAACTCTTCTTCCGGATAGCGGCGCATGCACTCCAAGGTGTGTTCAAAAACGGTTTCTTCGCCGCCATCATCCTTGGTTTGCTTTATGCAGGAAAGCGAAGCCACTTCTGGCACAAGCCCTTGCAAAATATGCGCATCATACATGAGTTTTACAAATTTCCACATGGATTCAGCAGAAACCTTGCGCCATTCATGCATGATTTCTTCCGTGGGTACATAGTCCAAAATACGTGAAGATGCACGCACAATAGCCACCCAAGTATTAGGCATAATAGGCAAATCAAAATTCGCCGCAAAGCGTAATGCACGTATACCCAAAAGATAATTACTGCGCAGCATTTCATCGGGGAGCCCCACAAAAGAAATGGCGCCGCCCTTTACATCTTCAAAGCCGGCATAAGCATCTTCTTCATCGGTGGAACGAAAACGCGATAAGTACGAATCAATGCGTTTGGAAAAATCCACATTTTGCACCATGCGCGGTGCAATGCGCAACAATGCCCTTTCTGGGTGCGAAGCATCTTCCACAGGCAGAGGATAAAAATGGAAAGCCACATCGCCTTCTTCCATATACCCCACATAACCTGCAACTTTAGGAGCTTGCATGCTTGGGAAAAGCTTTTGCAGCGTCGCAAGATCCGGCTCACAAGCAATGTCGATGCCTATGGGTTCTTCGGCATTCATAAGCCTTTCTTGAAGCGGCGCATTAATAACATGGGCATCATAGCCATTGCGTAATATAGTTTTACAAATGCCCACGGCATCAATAAAAGCTTGTTTCATAAAGAATCTCCTTGTTAGGGAAAACTAGTTCCTTCTAAGTCACCGTTTTAGGCGTAAAAGTCAAGAGTAAAGACTTGTGGCCCCTGGCCTCCTGAGTAAAATACCTTTTATAATGACTTTACCATTGCTAAGCTTTGCCCTACTATGCTCTGCAACAAATTATTAAGCGAAGAGTACCATGAACGATAGCAAACTTCTCAATCTCATCACCCGCGCCCGTAGCAATGTCTACCAATGCAGCCCCCCTACACTTTTGGAAAGCTTCCCTCTGGAAGGTGGCGGCACATTACTGCTCAAACGCGAAGATCTGTCCCCCGTACATTCTTACAAATGGCGCGGCGCCTATAACTTTATTGCCTCGCAAAAGCCTGAAACCCTTGCCAAAGGCGTTGTTACCGCCTC
>CAYJHH010000223.1:0-3161 GCA_964369995.1 uncultured Desulfovibrionaceae bacterium | reverse complement strand
TCTTCTAATGGCTATGATGAAGTTTTAGGCGAAAAGGGACTTTTGCAACGGGCTGTTATGGTTAAAATGTTGATGAACAGCGTCTGGTAATGGAATGGGACACTGTGGGATGAACTAGGAAGCATATAATAGTGCTTACTGTAATGAATTACTTTAATTCAGAAATGTGTGTCATTTTAAAGGCTAAAGCTATTGAGATGGTGGGGAAGTGATGGGAGTAGTACTGAACAGGCTTAATCGTATGATTTTAGATTAGCAAATCCTCGAGAAATAGGCTGTTTTAAGTATGGATTTCAAGTCGTACTAAGCCTACGAATGGAGTGGATATAAAACTAAATCTGTATGCTAACAGCTACTTGTCTCATTGTTATCTCTAGCAGAAGTGCAGTGCTGTAGGGTTCTCATGCTTCTCTTGTTTTAAGGCTGAAATAGGAGCTTAATTCCCAGAAAGTAGGCATTAAATCTTAGTAATTTCTTTGATGTTTTATGGATCAGTAGTTCGTTAAGGATGTAGCCCTAGATGTACTTGTTGACACGGCAAAGAGCTTATATTGCTACAAGCTCTTTGTTCCGAAGTGTGAGGAATCTGTGAGATCAAAAGATATTACGCATTAGGGGTACGACTCATGCCAAAGTTTCGTAAACCGTCTTTAGTAGGGGCTTTAGTGTTTTCTTTAGCAAGGTAGGAAATTTGATTGTAGACCTTTTGCATCTGAGTTTGCATTACTTGATTCCCATCGCACCAGCGAACTTGATTCCCATTGCGGTTCATATCAAACACCCCCTTGGTCGTGTTGCAATGATGCACACAACCACTAACGTCTGTATCTAAAGCCCTTCCCCAAGCAGCCTCTGCATTTGCAAATACGTGTTGATATGAGCGTATCTTTTGCCCATCAAGATAAAGCACTATGTGGTAATGAGGATGAGCGCTATTGTGCTGCTCCATAGTCCAGGTGTATTGCGGATCTAAGCCGTGTCTTTTATACTTTTTAACGATGTAAGCAATGGTTTCGGATATGTAAGCATTGCTTTGAACAAGGGGAAAATCTGAAGGAAAATGTAAATCGAATCGAACGACGAGAGTCTTACTGTGTTTACTCACGTAGTAAACAAGTTGCCTGCCTAATGCATCAAGAATCTCTTCTTTGAATTGATATCCCTCTGGTAATGAAAGCTGTGTGATGTCAATCATGGTAAACTCCTTTTATTATTATATGTGTGCTAATCAAATGAACTACTCCTCTAACTCTTTAACTCTCTTGCTCTCTTCTATGTCTTCTATTACTACTGCTGACTGTTCTCTCTTCTTCTCTCTACTACTCCTTATATATATTTATTATTATATCTTAATTAGTTGGGTGGGGTTATGTATTACATAACTCCTAATTGAAATACTTGAAAATGGCGTTTAAATGTGCCGTAAATGTGGTTTGTGAGATGCATTTTTTTTGTATAATATACTGTCCGAATTAACTTTTTACATAGAGTTTATTATCTAAGTCTTCTGGCATCATCCAGACATATGCTCTTAAGGTTCATAATAGTCCTTTATCAAATATTGGTATGAAGCGTACGAAGGATATGAGAATGAATATTTTTTTGACTGTTTTGGAATAAATTGGGAAAGTGAAGATGGCGAGCGCTATTACAACAATGTTAGCGAAGTTATTAATCTGTGAGGCTTTGCTGTTTATGGATAGCAATGAATAATTGCTGAAGGAAGTGAAGCTGTGCGTTTTACAAAAATTGGTGGGCTTGGGCTTATTTCCATTTTATCATGAGGGAGGATGGCATATCAAAAGTTCTCTACGTTTGCCGTGAGAAATATGGATACTAAAACGGTATATGAGATGCTGTGATATGTTTGTGGCGATAGTGTGCATGTCCTGTGACGGCGTGCAATTAAGAGACTGTCTCTCCTTAGAAGAGGTATTTGAAGATGATTTTACCTGTGAAAGCACTTGCTTCATACTTTCCGTACACGGAAAATTGAAAAGCTTTTATTATCAGGTGGTTTTGAAAAAAATTCCAACTTTCCATACTTTCCAAGAAGACGTTTATGGGGATATTTTGAGCTTTTTTGTCTCGCGGTTTCATTATTTTTGGGCTATTCCATGTATGTTGACCTTTGCATAAGTACAGGTGCAATCGGCATTCGTGTGTTTTGACACGACATGAAATATTACTGTGAAACATGTCGCTATTTCTGTCCTAATATAATACCTAGTGTAATATATGCTTCTTCATGTATTGAGGTGGAAGGAAGGGCAGATGCGCATTTTTAAGATGAAGACGTTTCTTTGATTTATGGATAGAGTAGGTATTGCCAAGATGACTTATAGGCTTGAGGTGTTGAATCTGTAGCATTACCAAAAGATTTTTATCTAAGGGAGTGCACAGTTATGGGGAGGCGAGTTCGAGTCCTATGCAGGGAATAGAATTCATAACGAGCAAATCGCTTGACAAAAGTGTTCCACAAATGTAGACACAAAACAGGGCTGAAAAACATTTTATATTTTAATAACAGAGACTTGTAGCAATTTGCATTCAGAGTGTGTCTTTTCCCGCCCTCGGCACCAATTCACCTTATTTTACAAGGTAAAAATAGCCCTAAGTTCTTATAAATTAAGAATTTAGGGCTATTTCTTGTATCATACAATATCACCTATTTTCATACTTTCGCGTTCCGAATGGTACTTGAAACGGGGTTCTTCACCAAAGATAGGGGCAATAAGACCCGGTATGTTTTTTCTAACGGTTAAAAGTTTTCATTTCAGGGAGCATAAATTGATGTCACAAGCTCCAGCCCTAGCCACTCTTCTCCCTAACAACAAAGTACCCGAACGCGCAAACGGTAATTTTCAAAGTTCTTAAAACCGTAAGCCCGACGCTGAATAAGTTTCATTTTTCGATGAAAGCCTTCTGTTATGCCATTATTTTTACTAAAGCGAAACATTCTGGCCACTTCCTCTTTCCAGTTAAAGAGCGTTTTCCCCAATGTTTTTAGTGGGGCAAAGCTTGATTGTTGTAATTCTTCCATTTTTTCAAAAAGCTTATAAATCCACTGGCGGCACTCTTTTTTATTCTGGTTTTTAACTCGTAGAATATCGTTAAGCTCATGAATAAAGGCATAAATGGCTGCAATGGCTGGCTGCGTT
>CAYJHH010000222.1:0-3174 GCA_964369995.1 uncultured Desulfovibrionaceae bacterium | reverse complement strand
TTTATAAGTTCTATTTTTACTGATAGTTAAGTTGTTTTTCAGTGTCGACTAGTTAAGAAAAGAAAAACGCAAGCCTTGCCTGTGTAAGACCAGTAAAGCTTGCGTTCTTAGTAGTAATAAGGAGGCCTTTTTTAGCGGCACAAAGTTTAGAATTGGATGCGGCTTAACTCTTTATAAGCTTCCATAACCTTGCCGCGAACAGCGGAGGTCAGGCTCATGGCTACACTGGCTTTTTGCAAAGTAATCATAAGTTCGTGCACATTTTGATTACGCCCAGAGGCAAAATCATCAATGGCATGCGCTTTTTCTTTTTGCAAGGAGTGCAATTTGTTTAAACTGTTAGATACGGTGTCTGTGAAAGAGTTAGGGTTAGCTGTGGGCAAGGTTGTGGCCACTTGCTGTTTGATAAAGTCCGCGTGGGCTCCAAAATTTTCGCCGCGGTCAACGCTGTCACGCAATAAAGATTGGTCAAGAACATTGGCAAAGGTTTGACTGTTGGCAGAAGAACCCATGGTGGATTCTTTAAGCGTAGCTTCCGTTTGGCCGAAGTTTTGTAATGCCTTGCTATATGCTTGTATGCCTACTGTGCTAATACTCATGATCTACTCCTTACCGCTGGCGTCAAACTTTTGCTATTTGCCAATTTCTAAAGCTTTTGTGTACATTTGTTTTACAGCATCCATGGTGGAAACGTTGGCTTCGTAATTACGCTGAGCCGTCATAAGGTTGGCCATTTCTTCCACTACGTTGATATCTGGGTAAAACACATAACCTTCAGCATTGGCATCGGGGTGCCCTGGCTGATACACTTGTTTTAAGGGGCGGCTATCTATAGAAACCGCCATAACGCGTACCCCTTTTAGCTCGCGGTCAAGGGCTGTGCGCATATGTTTGGAAAAAGGGTCATCCACATCTGTTGCCGCTCTAACCACTGTGCGCCTTTGGTAAGGGCCACCCATGGGGGTACGTGTGGTCTTGGCATTGGCAAGGTTCATGGAGATGACATTCATCTGCGTGCGGTCTGCGGTGAGAGCAGAAGCGCTAATGTCGAGTGCTGTCATGAAATCCATTATTGCTTACCTTCCGTGATTATAGTTTTAATGCCTTCAAAATTCTTTTGGATAATCTGGGTTAAGGCTTGATACTGTAATTGGTTCTTGGCGAGTTTTGTCATTTCTTTGTCAATGTTCACTCTGTCTTCACCATGAATGTCACGAGGGGTGAAGCGCTTAAACCAATCGGGTTGAAAATTTTGAGAACTGAAGGTGGTGGGCATATGGTCACCAGAGGTGCGTGCCATGGTGCCTTGTTTGTCTAAATCCAAGGCTTTTTGTAATTCACTTTCAAATTCTAGTTCGCGAGGCTTATATTTTGGGGTATTTACGTTGGCAATATTGCTATTGATAACGTTCTGGCGTTGCAAGCGCATGTCTAGCACTTTGCCTACCAGTTGAATTTGAGATGAGAAAAGTCCGCTCATAAAGCCTCCTGCGTGTTTGCAGTTTCAAAATATACTATCTAGTTAGCAAAGGTTGTGCCATGCTTTTAACTAGCTTATTTTTAAATATTTTTTTTGGCTTTATGTGTGCGTTAGTGTTTTTTTTATGGGGAGAGTCAGGCTTTTGACTGTATGAAAAAAGAAAAGCCTCCCCCATGAACAAGTCTCCTATGCAGGGAGGCCTTATGGTAAAAGAAACGCATGTTTTATACTAACACTCCCTCTTCTGCCCCCAAATCTTCTTGGCATAGGCAATCATTTAAGGCGGCGGTGAGGCGTGTAAAGCGGAAGGTGAAATCTTCTTTGAGCAAGCGCTGAGGCAGGCATTTTTGCCCTTGTAAAAGAATTTCTTCTCCCATTTGTCCCAATGCCGCACGTATGAGCAGGGGAGGAATGCGTATGGCGGTGGGTTTGTCTAGGCAAGTACCCAAATCTTGCACAAAATTTTGCATGCAAGCTGGGTAAGGGCTGCACACATTATATATACCTTGCGCGTTGTTATGTACTATATGTTTAATGGCTTGCGCCACATCAAAAATATGTATCCAGCTTAGGGGCTGTTGCCCAGAGCCCAAAACACCACCCATATAAAATTGAAAAGGAGGAATCATGGAGCGCAACATGCCTGCCAGTGGTGCCTTGGCGCATAAATGGGGGTGTAATGAACTGGGGCTATTTTCATCGCCAAGCGGCTGGGCATGCCAAACTCTTCCAATCACCGGTGCAAAACGCAGAATGCAAACATGTATGTCTAATTCTGCCAAAGGGGTGATGGCTTTTTCCCATTGTTCACATACTGAGGGTAAAAAAGCTTGTTTTTGTAAAGAGGGCAGTTGTTGCAGCGAGTTTTCCGTACAAAGTGGTGCAGTGTGGCAATCATCCCAAAGACCATAATAACCGCTGGCGGAAGCTTGAATAAGCTGTTTAGGTAAGGGTATATTTTCTTTTTTCATATGCCGTAAGGTAAGGGCTAGAGCCTTGCTGGCTTTGAGGCGGCTGTGTAAAAGTTTTTTTTTGCGCCACTTTGTCCAGCGCCCATGACCTATATTGGCGCCTATAAGATTAATAATGACAGAGCAATTTTTCACCAGAGGTAAGAGTTTATGGGGACTAAAGCCATCCCAATGCACATAGTGCCAAGGAGCTCGGCCAGAAATAGTTTGCGGAGCAATAACGTTGCGCGAAGAGCAATGCACCTCATGCCCCTCTTGCATGAGGCTTGCTGCCATATGCTGGCCTATAAAACCGTAACCACCAAGAATAAGAATAGCCATAACAATCTCCTTATATATGCTTGTGACTGTATGCAAAACTATACATATATTCTTATATAACAGTTTTTTACGGTAAATAAAATGAAAAAGATTTGTTTGCTAGGATGTATTTTTAGAGGGGAAATGCAGGTAGTGGCGTTTTATTTGGCACGCAGGTACAGTAAGCGTTTTTTTATGGAAGAATTTTTTTAACTTATTGACGCCAGCGAAGGTAAGAAGTGGGAAGCTAAGGCCGAAGTAAAAGGGGCAAGGGGAAGTGTGCGAAACCTTTCCCCCTTTTCCCTTAACACTGAAAGTATATATGAATTGACGCCTAAAGGCATGTTTCCACTGAAAAACTATATTAACAAATTCTGGGCAATTGATCGCCTTCTAGCATGGAAAGCAAGCGTTTGCCGCCAA
>CAYJHH010000221.1:0-3198 GCA_964369995.1 uncultured Desulfovibrionaceae bacterium | reverse complement strand
TAAGTAGCAGTGCATTTTGAAACTTTTTTAACAAACAGGAGATATAGATGTTTTTAGGAATTATTGCTGACGATTTTACTGGTGGAACAGATATTGCCGGATTTGTAGTACAAAGTGGCCTTTCTGTAACGCAATATATAGGTGTTCCCACTGCGCCTTTAGCTGATGATACTAAACCGGACGCAGCAGTAATTTCGCTTAAAAGTCGCTCTTGCGCTGTGGAAGAAGCCGTGCGTGAGTCTTTACAAGCTTTGGAATGGCTCAAAGCCCAAGGGTGCAAGCAATTTTATTTTAAATATTGCTCTACATTTGACAGTACGGCTCAAGGTAATATTGGCCCTGTAACAGACGCTTTGTTAGAAGCTTTGGGCGCTTCTTCCACGGTGCTCGTGCCAGCTTTACCTGTGAATGGCAGAACGGTATATCAAGGCTATCTCTTTGTTTTTGATCAATTGCTGCATGAATCCGGCATGAAAAATCATCCTGTCACCCCCATGTCAGATGCGCATTTAGGGCGCCTCATGGAAGCACAAGGCACAGGTAAGGCAGGAAATATTCTCTTTAACGATGTACAGCAAGGTGCACAACATATATCTGCCAAGTTACAGGCCCTACAAGAGCAAGGCATTCGATATATTATTCCGGATACGCTTACAGAAGCACATTTGAAAGATTTTGGAAAAGCTTTTGCCTCCATGCCCTTGGTCACAGGGGGATCTGGCCTTGCCATGGGGCTGGCACAGCATATTGCAGCACAAAAAGGCTTAGGTGCAGCACAGCCCACGGCGGCAAATACACCTCAAGGGGGCAAATGTATTATTTTATCCGGCTCTGCCTCTGTCATGACCAATGCTCAAGTGGCGCATTATAAAGCGCTGGCGCCTTCTTTTGCTGTGGATGTACATAATTGCGTTCAAGACGCCGCAGGCTATGCTGCCAAAGCTTGTGCTTGGGTTATGGAGCAAAAGCATGATGGCCTTGCGCCCATGGTATATGCCACCACTGGCCCCGATGCTTTAAGCGAGATTCAAAAAACATTTGGCGTGGCAGAAAGTAGCCATGCTGTGGAATCTTTTTTTGCCATCTTAGCCTCCTTGTTAAAAGAAAATTCTTTTGATCACTTTATTGTGGCCGGCGGTGAAACTTCTGGCGCAGTTGTGCAAGCTTTGGGCGTGCAAAGCTTTGGCATTGGAGAACAAATAGCCCCCGGTGTGCCATGGGTAAAAGCTTCCGAAGCGCCCATATTTTTGGCTCTAAAGTCCGGTAATTTTGGTACCGAAGCTTTTTTCAACGTGGCTCAAGGCTTTTTCGCATGTTAGAGGCAGCGCAAAAACAAGAGCTGGTAGAGCTTGGTAAATCTTTGTTCTCGCGTGGCTATTGTGTTGGAGGAGCCGGAAATATTTCTGTGAAGCTCAGTGATGGGCGTATACTTATTACGCCCACCAATGTAAGCCTTGGACGATTACAAGCGGAAAATCTTGCCCTTATAAGCGCACAAGGTGAACATATTCAAGGCTCTCGCCCCACAAAAGAGCTGGGTATGCATTTGGCTGTGTATGCCCATGCACCTGCTTGTGCGGCCATTGTACATTTGCATTCCACCTACGCCACAGCTCTTTCTAGTCTTGAAAATACGGACGCCGAAGATGCATTACAAGCTTTTACGCCCTACTATGTCATGAATATTGGGCAATTACCCATGATACCCTATTTTAAGCCCGGCAGTGATGCCTTGGCTCAAGCCGCAGGAGACATGGCGAAAAAAGCTCATGCTTTCCTTTTAAGCAATCATGGTGTACTTGTATATGCATCTTGTTTGGAAAAAGCCGTCAATGCAGCAGAAGAACTGGAAGAAACCATAAAACTACACTTTATTATGCAGGCAACAGGTAAAAAAGTTCGGTATCTTTCTGCACAGGAGAAGGCGGCGCTTATGCCCTTAAACTCGTAATTGTAAGGTGATTGCCATGATTCCTGCGCAACGTCAACAGGCCATACTGAAAGCCCTTGCTAGCCAAGAAATTCTTAGCATAGCACAATTAACGTCTATTTTAGACGTTTCTCATATGACCATTCGCCGAGATATTCAGCAGCTTGAAAATGAGCAATTGGTTTTACAAGTGTCAGGCGGGGTTCGTCTTGCCGAGCATTTGACAAGCGAACCTTCACGTAAGGTAAAAGTAAGCCTACAAGGCCTTGAAAAAGCAAACATTGCTCGGCTTGCTGTGCAGCATGTTTTGCCCAATACCACTGTATATCTGGATGCAGGTACCACATGCCTTGCCATTGCGCGAGAATTGGCTTTTCGTCAAGATTTAACGGTGCTAAGCAATGATTTTGCCATAATTGCCTATTTGATGGAGCACTCGCAATGCAAATTGTACCATACAGGGGGCAAAGTTTTACGGCAAAATGAATCTTGCGTGGGAGAAAGTGCTGCACGTTTTATCTCTTCGGTAAACATTCACACTTCGTTTATTTCTGCATCCTCTTGGGATTTAACATCTATTTCCACACCCACTGAAGAAAAAGTTCCCGTAAAACGTGCTGTGATTGAAGCTTCCATGCAAACTATTTTAGTGTGTGATGCTTCAAAATTTGGCAAAATGGGATTTTTTAAGGCAGTGCCTTTGCAAGAATTAAAAGCCATCATTACAGATAAATCCCTTGCCATCAACACACGTAAAGCCTTAGAAGAAAAAGGTATCACTGTATATATTGCAGAGTAAAATTTTTCTCTGCGTATAAAAAAGACATAATGCTAGGTCTTTTTTATAAAATTTAGCTTGGTCGTAGGACATACGACCAAGCATCATCTATATGTTTCAATAAGCAAGCCTGACACTGCAAGGAGCTTTTAAATAATTACTGCTTTTCAGCGCAGTAATAATGCTTCGCGGCCTTTTGGGCAAGGCCGCTTGCTTTACAACTAAAATGCGTATTTAAATGTTGCAGATAAAATATGCCCCGTTTCGTGTTCCGAAGCCTGCAAATTATAATTAAAGCCCACGCTAAAATCATCCTTGCCCACTTCTAAACCCACTCCGCCATTAAATGCCAAGCCGTCCACATTGTGCATGGTATAGTCAAGGCTACCAATACCGCTTACCCTTGCGCGGCTTGTGCTTTCCATATCGCCAGCGGCGGCAATGAAACCAAGGTCAAGCTTTGGGGTAATACTCCAATTACTATTGGTGA
>CAYJHH010000220.1:0-3299 GCA_964369995.1 uncultured Desulfovibrionaceae bacterium | reverse complement strand
AAGCCGTGCAAGAAGGCTTTACCTTTCCTTTTCATAAGGCTTTGGCGGCTAAGGGGTTATCCTATATTTGTGAAGTGAAAAAGGCCTCGCCATCTAAAGGGCTCATAGCGCCGAATTTTGCTCCGGTGGCTATTGCCACAGAGTACGCAAAAGCGGGAGCCTCGGCCATTTCTGTACTCACAGAGCCTCAATTTTTTTTGGGTAGCGGCGCCTATTTACATGATATTTCTGCGCAAGTGGCTTTGCCCACCTTGCGTAAGGATTTTATCTTGCACCCCTATCAAATTTACGAGGCCAAAATCTGGGGTGCATCGGCAGTTTTGCTCATAGCAGAGCTTTTGGAAGCGAGGCCCTTACAAGAGTATATTGCGCTCATTGAAGCGCTTGGCATGTCAGCATTGGTTGAAAGCCACAGTCATGATATGCTGCAAAAATCTTTAGACTGCGGAGCAAGGATTGTGGGTGTAAATAATAGAAATTTAAAAACTTTTGAAGTAGATATCCGCACTTGCCTTGAGCTGCGTAAATATGTGCCGCCCTCTGTGCTCTATGTGGCAGAAAGCGGCATACGCACGCGAGAAGACATACAATTGCTGGAAGAACATGACATGGACGCCGTGCTCATAGGTGAAAGCCTCATGCGCAGTGATGATAAATGCAAGATGCTGCAACATTTACGAGGTTTGGCATGAAAATAAAAATTTGTGGCTTAAGCAGGCCTCGTGATGTGGACTTTGTCAACGCTGCTTTGCCTGATTATGTGGGTTTTGTTTTTGCCAAAAGCCGCCGACAAGTGAGTTTTGAACAGGCAAAAGTACTTAAAAGCAGTCTTGATGCACGGATTAAGGCCGTGGGGGTGTTTGTCAATGCGCCTTTGGAGCTTATGGAGAAGGCCGTGTCTGAGAATATTGTGGATATGGTACAATTGCATGGTCAGGAAGATGCGAGCATCTTGGAAGCCTGTAAACAGCGCTTAGGCTGCACACAAATCATCAAAGCATTGCAAGTGCATGAGGCCATACCTGATGCAGCGGATTATGTGCTTTTTGATGCGCCCATGCCTGGCAGTGGAGAAGTTTTTGACTGGTCCTGCCTCCCCAAGACGAAGAAAGCTTTTTTCCTCGCTGGCGGCATTGGCCTGCATAATATGGAGCACGCCATGCAGCAAGGGGCCTATGCTGTGGATATTTCCAGCGGCGCCGAGGTGAATGGTTTTAAGGATGCATACCTCATAGAACAATTGGTAAGGAAGGTTCGCCATGCAAGCATATAAAGGAAGATACGGTATACATGGGGGGCAATATGTCCCTGAAACTCTTATGAATGCCATTTTGGAATTGGAAAAAGCTTATGCGCAGTATAAAGAGGATAAGTCATTTATGGCTGAACTCAGTGCTTTGCTCAACGATTATGCGGGACGTCCCTCACGTCTTTATTATGCCAAAAAAATGAGTGAAGACCTTGGCGGCGCCAAAATATATTTGAAAAGGGAAGACTTAAATCACACGGGCTCGCATAAAATTAATAATGTTTTGGGGCAAGTGCTGCTTGCCAAAAAAATGGGCAAAAAGCGTATCATTGCTGAAACAGGCGCAGGACAGCATGGCGTGGCCACAGCCACAGCGGCGGCGCTCTTGGGGCTGGAATGCGAAATTTTCATGGGGCAGGAAGATATTCGTCGTCAAGCGCTCAATGTGTACCGTATGGAGCTTTTGGGGGCAAAAGTGCATGCCGTAACCAGCGGTACGCAAACGCTTAAAGATGCCGTCAATGCCACCATGCGCGCGTGGACCATGCGCGTGCACGATACGCATTATGTGCTGGGTTCTGTGGTGGGGCCGCATCCTTTTCCCCTTATGGTGCGTGACTTTCAAAGTGTCATTTCTTTTGAGGCCAAAGAGCAAATATTGGCGGCAGAAAATACACTTCCTGCGGCGGTGGTTGCTTGCGTGGGCGGCGGCAGTAATGCCATGGGTATGTTTCACCATTTCATTGAGGAAAAAAATGTGCAGCTCATAGGCTGTGAAGCCGCAGGGGAGGGCATTGATACGGAAAAGCATGCCGCCAGTATAGCTAAGGGTTTTGTGGGTATTTTTCACGGTATGAAATCGTATTTCTGTCAGGATAGTTACGGACAAATTGCCGAGGTGTATTCCATTTCTGCAGGGCTAGATTATCCCGGCATAGGGCCGGAACACGCGTACTTGCAAGATACGCAAAGGGCCTTCTATGTGCCGGTGACTGATGCTGAGGCGGTGGAAGCCTTTGAATATTTAGCGAAAACAGAGGGCATCATTCCCGCCATTGAATCGGCTCATGCCATAGCCCATGTGAAAAAAATTGCTGCCAATTTTTCCAAAGATGAAAATATCATTGTATGCCTTTCGGGACGCGGTGATAAAGATGTGGCAGCCATGGCGCGCTATAAAGGAGTGAGCATTCATGAGTAATATAACCAAAGCCTTGCAAGGCAAAAAGTCTCTCATTACCTTTTTAACAGCCGGTGATCCCAGCCTTGCGCACAGTGAGGAGTATATTGTGTCCATGGCCGAAGCTGGGGCTGATCTTATAGAAATCGGTATTCCTTTTTCTGACCCCATTGCCGAAGGAGAAGTCATTGAAGCGGCCAATGCCAGAGCCTTACAGGCGGGTACCACCCTTGATGGTATCTTTGCCATGGTGCAAAGGGTGCGCCAACAAGTATGTGTACCATTGGTTTTTTTAAGTTATATGAACCCCATATTTAATTATGGCTATGCGCGCTTTTTTGAAAAATGCCAAGAATGCGGCGTCAATGGTATTATTATTCCCGACCTCCCTTTTGATGAAGTGACAGAAAAATCCCTCATGGCCCCCCATGCGCAGAAGCACGGTGTGGATATTATTTCGCTCATTGCGCCCACCTCTGCCGCACGTATGGAAAAAATCGCCAAACAAGCTGAAGGCTTTATTTACCTTGTATCTTCCCTGGGGGTTACAGGCATGCGCAGTGAAATTACCACGGATTTACGCTCCATGACAACCCTTATTAAGCAGCATAGCCCCTTGCCTGTATGCGTGGGCTTTGGCCTTTCCACGCCGCAGCAAGTGGCGGACATAACAGAATATGCCGACGGCGCCATTGTGGGTAGTGCTTTTGTTAAAATTATTGCTGCCGAGGGAAGGGAAGCTAAAGAACCGCTGAGGCGCTTTGTGCAGCAATTGAAAGCTGCTTTGGCGTAAACTCAGTATACTTGGATTGTGAAAATAAATAAGGAGTGACGGTATATTATAAATATTATCACTCCTTATAATAAATA
>CAYJHH010000219.1:0-3347 GCA_964369995.1 uncultured Desulfovibrionaceae bacterium | reverse complement strand
TCTGTGGGCATAGTGGGGATTGAATAATGCATGTAAAGACCTATACGGGAAAAAGTACGCAAGCCCTTTTGGTACTCATAAAAGAGGAGCTCGGCCCTGATGCCGTTATCCTTAGCAATCGTACCTTACGTCGTAATGGTGAGCGTGTTTACGAAGTCACTGCAGGGGTGGATCGTACCGCAGTGCCGCCCATGGCGCCTTCGGCAGGAGCTTCCAAATCCACTGCCAATGCCGCGTATGCTTCCACCGCATCCTCGCGCGAGTCTCAAGAGCAGGTCATGGTGAGCCCCAGCGAAAAAGTCAAACAAATGGCTTCGCAATGGATGGAAGAAGATCGCTTTAACGATGCAGAACACGCTATGCCGGAACATATGCAAAGAGCTGGCAGGCATGGCGGTCAAGGCAGTCGCAGCGCTGAAGGCAATAAACATGCTGGTAATGGCGCAAGCAGAAGCGCGGCCATGCACGCCGCAGCTCAGGGTATTTCTCATTCTATGGAATACGGCACCTTGTATGAGGGCATAGGCTCACAGCCCGCAGGTTGGGGCGAATGGCATAAAGAATGGCAACAAATTAAAGACCATATTTTTGCCCTCATGAAGCCTTCCATACAAATGGAAAAGCTTACCCCAAGACAAAGAGTAGCTTTGGAATATTTGCAAAGAGAAGGCGTGGCCGATGCTATTATTTTAAAATTATACCGTAGACTGCTCGTGGCTCCCAATGATTCTGTGTTACAGTCTTTAAGTGAAATTGTACCCGTTATGCCGTGGAATAATGAAATATGGCGCCAACGCTTACATTGCTTTACGGGGCCTTATGGGGTGGGAAAAACCACCACAGCTTTGCGTATGGCTTTGCAATTGCGCGCCCATAACTCGCAATATCGTATAGCTTTTATTAATGCAGACTGTCAGCGCGGCAATGGAAGGCTTATTTTACGACATTGGGCAGAGCTTTCTGATTTTGCCTATACCGAAGCTTCCGATGCCCACAGCATGAAAAATGCCTTGGTATCTCATGCGCATATGGATAGAATTTTCATTGATTTACCGAGCCTAAGTGCCAAAGAAACATTACAAAAACAATACGAACATTTGGGGCTTGATGGAAATAATGCCGGCCTTAAAGCTACGCATACAATACTTGCCCCTTCGTATGATGAAACACAGCTTATAAATTTTTTACAGCGCTATGCACCTGACGGCGCCGGTTCCTTAGTATGGGCTAAACTTGATGAAGCCATCAGCTTTGGTGCCATGATAAATGCCGCCGCCCATTGCCAATTGCCCGTATCAGCATTTTCCTGCGGGGCAGAGCTAAGAGACAGCTTAGTCAGTGCCAGTGAGCCGCTTTTATGGCGCTTAATATTTAAACGACAATTGCCAAGTACAGTGCAAGCCTAATGTACCGGCACCAAGCGTATTTTTAATTGTAGAGGATGAAAGGGAGAAATTATGCAAGATACATTTCCATTGGTTGTTTCCGTAACCTCCGGCAAAGGGGGCGTTGGTAAAACCAATCTTTCCGTAAACCTTGCTGTGGAGTTGGCAAGCAAAGGTAAGCGCGTGGTATTGCTCGATGCAGATCTTGGCCTTGCCAATGTGGACGTACTCTTAGGCCTTACTCCGCCCAAGAACCTTTTCCATCTTTTTCATGAAAATGTCACCATTCATGACATATTATCTCCCACGCCTTATGGTTTTTCCATATTGCCGGCCTCATCGGGCTTAAGTGAAATGCTTTCTTTGGACACAGGGCAAAAGCTCGAGCTACTGGAAGCGGTGGATGCTCTGGAGGAAGAAGTGGATTTTTTATTGGTGGACACCGGCGCAGGAATTAACGATAATGTGCTATATTTCAATCTTGCGGCGCAAGAGCGTTTGGTCATCTTAACGCCTGAGCCCACATCCCTCACCGATGCTTATGCCCTCATCAAAGTACTTAAAAGTACGCATGGCGTGGAGCATTTTAAAGTGGTTATCAATATGGCGCATGACAGACGCGCAGGCAAGGTAGCCTTTAGCCGCTTATATCAGGCTTGCGAACATTTCCTGAGCGGTGTATCCTTAGACCTCGTGGGCATCATTCCCCGCGACAGTACAGTACGTCAATCGGTGGTGCAACAATTACCCATTACCATAAATGCACCGGAATCCGCTGCGGCCATGGCCATTAAAGCCCTTGCCAATGACATCTTAGAATGGGAAGCCCCCAAAGGTCTGGACGGAAATATTAAATTTTTCTGGAAAAAATTATTATTTCAACAATAGTTTTTTCTAGCTTCAAATAGGTATATCAGTGGCAAGCATGCGCGGTTTTGGTCTATTCATTGCATAAGTAATTAGATACAATAAGGAGATTATATGCGCGAAGCTCACGCCCATAAGCAACAACTTCCCCCATGGGAAGCCATGGAGCTTGGGCATTCTTCTTGGTGCGATTTTTCGCCCATGGAGCAAGAAAGTATTGTGCGCCATTATGCGCCCAAAATTCGCTTTCTTGCTTTGCGCCTTAAAAGCAAACTCCCAAAAACCGTTTCATTGAATGAAATGATTAGCGCCGGCACCCTTGGCCTTATGGAGGCATTGGGTAAGTTTCAACCGCAACTGGGGGTGCGCTTTGATACCTATGCCAGTAGTCGCATTAGTGGTGCCATGCTGGATGAGCTGCGTAAATTAGATTGGTTTCCACGCCCCTTACGCCAGAAAATACGCCAAATTGACAGCGCCATGCGTGTTATTGAACGTAATCATGGCCGCTCTGCCACCGAAGAAGAGCTTATGGAAATGACGGGCCTAAGCCTTACAGAAGTGCGCCAAGGTATGGAAGCTTTACAAAATCAGCTCATGGTTTCACTAGATGCTGTGCATGATTCCATGCTGGAAGATACACAGAAAAATGATGAACCTTATTCTATTACCGCAGAAAAAGAAATTCTTGAACGACTCATACCCCTTATTAGCTCATTGACACCGAGAGAGAAACTGGTATTGTCACTTTATTATAGTGAAGAATTAAACATGCGCGAAGTGGCTGAGGTTATGGACATTACTGAAGGTAGGGTTTCACAACTACATTCACAAGCGTTAAAGCGTTTACGCCAAGAATTTTTCAACACCTATAAGCAAGAGGCAAACTCTTGATAACTTCCTAAAATAATGAGGTAAAGCATATGCCATACGATCCAGAAATCCGTGTTTTAATCGTAGACGACTTTTCAACCATGCGTCGTATTGTACGTAACGTGTTGCGTCAGCTGGGCTTTAATAACGTGGTAGAAGCCGATGACGGCACCACCGCTTGGGAAATTTTACAACGCGAAAAAATTGAATTTATTGTTTCGG
>CAYJHH010000218.1:0-3367 GCA_964369995.1 uncultured Desulfovibrionaceae bacterium | reverse complement strand
AATCTCTTAGGTATTCTTAAAGGGCTACGTGCCACTTTATGCATGGATCTTCCTACCTTGGTACTTTTGCGTGTGCGCACCCTCTTCTCTTCCACACAATAGCCCATTTTTTCCAAAAGTTCTCTGGCATAATCAAGACCACGATTAATATTGGGCAATACAAAGCCTTCGCCAATATGATGTAATACTCCAGAGCGTTGCAAAATATGATTAATGCTTTCATCATACGTGACCAAAATAAGCGGAACCCCTGCCGCATGGCATCGCTCCGCAAAATGCCCAAGGGCATGCGCTCCCGACGCATCTACCCAAAAAACGCGTGCAAGGTTTAATACAATAATCTTGGTATCTTTGCTTTCTTGCTCGCTTAAATGCTTTTCAAGAGCCTGAACTGCACCAAAAAAGAGCGTCCCTTCCACAAGATATGTGCTAATATGCTTGCACTCTACACACCATTCATAGGAGTTGGAAGCCAAATCTCGCTTGGAAATACGCTTCATTCGCGGATGCGCCTCTTTATAAATAAGCAGCATAAGAGAAAGCAATACACCTATAAATATAGCCTTTTCTAAATCAAGCACCAAGGTTGCAATAAGGGTGGTGATAAAGACCACACGGTCAATGGAAGTAGCCACATAGCAAAGACGAATATTTTCCACATCTATCATGCCCCAAGCAATGATAAAAAGCATACCGGCCAAAGCAGGCATGGGAATATGCGCAGCATAAGGCGCACAAAACAAAATAACCGGAATGGTAAATAAGCCGGAAAATACCGTGGCAAAACGGGTTTTTCCCCCTGAAGTGAAGTTAAGCACGCTACGAGTAAAAGAGCCACAACTGGGCATGCCGGAAGTAAATCCAGCAGTGATATTACCAAGGCCTTGTCCAATAAGCTCTTGATTACCGTCAAAAGGCTCACGGCGTAAGGAGGTTAAATTTTTCCCAATGGCCAAAGATTCCACAGCCCCTAAAATGGCAATGGCAATGGAGGGATAAAATAAATCACGTATGGCGCCAAGGCTAAAGGCAGGGGGTAAAGAAAGGGGCGGAAATACAGCCGGAATTTCTCCCACAAAAAGCACACCTTTACTTTTAAGATCAAGAGCGTACGCCGCAAATGCTACACCAATGATGGACACTAAGTACGCAGGAATACGATAAGAAATACGCTTACACACCACCACCAAAAGAATGGTTAGCACACCAAGCCCCACACTCCATGGGTTAAAAAGGTGTAGTCTTTCATAAATAGCTACTAAATCTTGAAAAAAGTACGAGCGCTGGCCTATATCAAAACCAAAAAAATTAGGAATTTGCCCTGAAGCAATCAAAACAGCCGCTCCGGCAGAAAAACCCACCATCACGGAATGTGAAATAAAATTGGCCAATTCTCCTAGTCGTATAAGCCCCATGACCAATTGAATGCAGCCCACCATGATGGTAATACCAAACACATAGGGCATAAGCTCCATGGGGGAAAGCTCAGACAGTTTAACGCCGCCAATGGTGGCATTGGCAATGGTAAAAAAAAGCATCATGGCAATGGCATTGGTGGGACCTGCAGCTAAAAAGCGCGAAGAACCCCATAAAGCGGCCACCATCACAGTAAATGTGGCGGCAAACAAACCATACATGGGATCAATGCCGGCGATAACAGCATAGGCCATCACTTGCGGCACAGCCACAGGCGCCACAGACAGCCCCGCCATCATGTCCGCGCGAAGCGTTGCAAAGGTCATGTTTTGAATATCAGGTAAAAAAGGAAGGAATTTGCTGTGCAAACCCGAAAAAGAAGCCCCAGAAGAAGTAGTTTTTTCCATTATCCCGCCCGCCGATCTAGCAAAAAAAGGGTTACTAACACCATGAAAATTTGACTGCAAAGTTATGGATTATACCTCTTTTTTTACTGGGTCAACTACCTTACAAAAAAAAACGCACTGCTTGACATAATATGTACTATATTGATTTTACAAATAAAAAAAAACATGCTCTCCCCTTTTTCCATGACTACAAGGCACCTTGTTACAAAAAAAGTTTACAAATATGTTTTCTAGGCTTAGACAGTATGCATACCTTGTTTTTAACAATGCAGGAGAAAACCATGTCTAAAGCTTGTACCATATTGCAAAATCTCATTTCCTATCAAATGCACAATGAAAAAGAAAAGATGGATTTTAAAGGCATGGAGCCGCAAAATTTCTTGGAAAATGCCCTCAAAGAATTTAGTACCGATAGTCAACAAAGCTTTATGGCACAAGTGGCGCTAACAGAAAAATTTATGCAAGACTCGCGCGGCAAAATCAGCACTTTTTTAAACCATAACCTTCCACCATGGAAGGAAGCTTTTGATGCCTTACGCATGCTGTATTTGCTCCATATGGATAATCAAAAAACACTGCATGCGCGCATTTTAGAGCTCACAGCACAAGGCGCAAACCCTGCAGTACAGCATACGTACAAGGTCACTTATTATATACACCAAAGAATATGCCAACTTTTTTATGAGGTTATTGTCTTAGTGGAAAACGGCCTTGCCGAAGGAGCCTATACCCTGTATCGCGCCATGCATGAGCTATGCTGTAGCCTTATGTTCATTCACACTAGCAGCAAGGCTGAAGAACTTGCTTTAGCCTATATGACCTACGCGCATGAAGATACGGGTACCCATATGTGGGCGCAAGGCGATGCGCGCCTAGCAAATGCCCCCAAAGACGCCATTCCTTTTCATCACATTGAAGCCTTATGCGGCATGAAAAATTATTGGCCTCAAGAACAAATACCTCATGCGCATTTACAATCTCGTGGCAAAGAACATATGCCTAGCCCTGACGCTGTCCCCCCTTTGCAAATTGGCCTTGGCATGTATTATGCCATTGTTCCTGCCCTCTATGCCGTAAGAACCTTACAAATCGCCACAGAAAAACTGGCTTCCGTGTATGTCAATGTGAATTTTCTTTTAGCATTACGTACTTTGGAGCTGTGGGAACAAAGGGTGGAAGCTTTGCTTTTGCAAGCAAGAGATAATTACTTTCAGCAAAAAGAAAAAGAGCAAAACGCGTAATAGCATAAAATACATGGCGCACAAGGTACGGCTTTTTTATGGAGCACCGTATAACATATTGGTAAAAATCCCCTGTTTTTGCTTATACTATAAGGCAAAAACAGGGGATGTTCTTAAATGCTTTGTACTATGTAAAACGAGAAGTATTTTACAAAAAAATACAAAATAAAAACATTACTAAAACGCACCTTATAATTCAGCTTGGAGTGAATTATGAGATGTTTTTTAGGCAGAAATATTTATATTAGTTAGTTGAATATTAAAAACACATTTTTAAGAGCTAAACACTCTTCTTTCTTCAGC
>CAYJHH010000217.1:0-3404 GCA_964369995.1 uncultured Desulfovibrionaceae bacterium | reverse complement strand
ATAAATCATACGCGTTTAATGTAATTGATGTACGAGTTCTAGCCATTAGGCGAATTTTTAAAATAAGTTGTTAAGGTTCAGCTGGCTCATCTACAATGCTTTTTGCATCCAAAATTGTAGTGTTTTATAAAGTACATCTGCGTCAATGGGCTTGGTAATGTGGTCATTCATACCACGGGAAATACTAATCTCCTTATCTCCTTTCATGGCATGAGCAGACATGGCGATAATAGGTAGTGTTGCGAATTTTTCTTGCTCGCGAATTTTTTGCGTAGCGGTATATCCATCCATGATAGGCATTTGAATATCCATAAGTATGAGGTCATACTTGTTTTTTTCCAGCTTTTCTAAGGCTTGTTGTCCATTTTCTGCTATATCTAAAGTATAGCCCACAGCTTGCAATATCTCTTGAGCAACCATTTGATTTATTTCATTGTCTTCCACGAGGAGCAAGTGCCCTGTCATATGCGCTGCTTGAGCTTCATCCATGTCAATATGTTCATCTTGTTCACTTATTTGAGGTGCTAGGGGGAAAATGGTTGTAAAGGTAAAGGTCGTTCCTTTGTTCAGTTCACTTTCTACCCAAATTTCCCCACCCATGAGGTTAATAATTTTTTTAGAAATGGCGAGCCCGAGGCCTGTGCCGCCGTACTTGCGTGTTACGGAATTATCTGCCTGAGAAAAAGCTGAAAAAAGTTTGCTTGCTTGTTCCGCAGATAAACCAATACCGGTATCGCTTATGCTAAATTCACAATGCAACTCTGTATCGTTATGTATAGCGCTTTGCGCTTCAAAAAGAATTTTTCCGCCGGAATCTGTAAATTTAATGGCATTGCTCACAAGGTTAAATGCCACTTGTTTAAAACGTAAGGCATCGCCAAGTATGGGAAGCATATCATGTTCACTGCAAGATATATCTAGCACTAAGCCTTTATCTGCACATACATGGCCATATAAGTCCGCAACCTCTTGCCCTATGCTGTGCATGATAAAGGGCTGTGTTTCCATTTCCAACTTACCAGCTTCCATTTTAGAAAAATCTAAAATATCATTGATAATACGCATAAGATTTCTGGCTGATAGGGAAATTTTCTCTACATAGTTTTTTTGCGTATCATTTAGCGGTGTCACATTTAAGAGGTGGAGTAAACCTAAAATACCGTTCATGGGGGTGCGAATTTCATGGCTCATATTGGCCAAAAATTCCCCTTTGGCTTGAGTGCTTTGTTCCGCAAGTTCTTTGGCTTTGAGTAGTGCTTGCTCATTTTCTGCAATTTCTTTGAGCATGGCATTATGCTCGCGTAAATCTCGGACATAGGCGATATAGCATCCCTTGCCGCCGTATGTGGTACGTACCAAAAGAACATCTAAAGGAATAAGATCATGTGTTATGGAGTTTTGGCAAAAAAACTCTACCCTAGAAGTGCCATGGGTATAGGAGTCATTAAACAATTGGGTTAAGATTTGTTGCGTAGCAATGCCATCGGGTTGTTTTTGAGGAAAAATCTTATGGAAGTTTGCAATGAAATCTTCTCTATTTTCAAAACCAAAAATTTTTACGCCTTCTGCATTACCATAAATAAGTTGCTGATCGTCATCCCAAAAATTCACGTTCATGGGCAAAGAATCAAGCATAACTGTATTGCGTAATTCCGCTTCTTTTACTAGCTCTTCTGAAGCTTTCAGTTCTCGTAAGTCTTTAACATAAGAAACAACAATGTCTTCTCCTGCCAAAGTGGATCGTATAAGAAAAACTTCCATGGGGATAAGTTCCCCTTCTGAATCTTGATGTAACCACTCAAAGCGTAAAAAACCTTTTTCAAGTACTTCCACATGATTTTGCCACACAGCATCTTTTGAATTTCTGCCATCAGGTTGATAGGTGGGCGATGTATTGTAAAGATTTTTGAAATATTCTTCTTTTGTATCAAATTTGAAAACACGCAAGGCTTCTTGATTGCAATCAATCATTTGTCCTTCTTTGTTCCAATACATGAAGCTCAAAGGGATATTTTTTGCTATAATAGCATTGAGTTCTTCTGCATAGGTGGCCTTTTTTTCCATGGCCTTATATTCACGCAAATCTCTTGTGTAGCCCATGACATGGTATTCATTTTGATAAAGAACTCTAGTGAGGGTAATTTCTGCGGGTAAAGGCTCTCCTTTAAGAGTTTGATGCATCCACTCAAAACGACAATGCCCATGCTCAAAGGCTTTCCCCATGTACTCTAGCATACACTCTTGTGTTGTCCTACCGTCAGGCTGAAACTCAGGGGAAAGCTCCGAAAATCTTTCAAGATACTCTTGCTTATCTTTAAGGCCAAAAAGTGTGGCCGAGGTCATATTGCAATCAACATGTTCAAAATTTTTAGCCCAGAAATTTGCACCCAGTGGCATGGAATCAAACATGATATGCATACGCTCTTCTGCTGCTTGAGCTAATGCCTCTGTTTTTTTGATAGCACGCAAGTCTCGCGTGTATTCTATGATCACATCTTCATCATCAAGCTTTATTCTAGTTAAAGTAATCTCAGTAGGAATCTTTTCTCCGTTAAGAGAGACAAATTCCCATTCAAGGTAGCATTGTCCCTCTGTTAACGCCTTTTCAATATATTCAAGGCTAAGCTCTCGAGACTTTCTCCCATTAGGTTGATAAAGGGGACTAATTTTATGAGGGTTTTGCTTAAAGCTTTCTTTGCTAGGCAAATTAAACAAAGCAAGGGTCGCTACGTTACAATCAAGCGCTTTACCTTCTTTACTCCATATATTAATGCCCATGGGGGCAGCATCAATAATAGCTTCGAAGCGCTCTTGTGTTTTTGTTTTGCTTTGCAACTCTTTAAAACTATTTTCTAAATTTGTATTACACGAAATAATTATATCTTGGCCTTCGTACATCATGCATTGTAAATTATACTCCGCAAGATACGTTTCGCCTAAACTGTTGATATGGGTCCAAAGAAAATTACATGCACCATCATCAAAAGCCTGCTGTAAATGCTTAATACCAAGCGTGCGCGACTCTTCACCACATGGCTGACGGGTAGGCGAAAATGTACTCATTTTTTGTATATATTCGTCCATATCTTGTACGCCAAAATGCTTTAAAAAAGAATTCGTACAAAAAACAAGTTTACCTTCCCTCGTCCAACAACTTACCGGAATAGGAAGAGATTTAAATGCATTTGCACAAAAGATATCAAGAGAAGCGTGCTTAGAATTAAAAACCATATGAGCAATCCTGTCTACGTTATAAAACTATGTGGAACATGAGGTTTGTATACCATCACGCTTAACTACATCTATAGGCAATAAAGTTTTTTTCTAAATGGCATGGAGGACGATGAAATACAAAAAATTGATAAAGAGCGTGTACGCTATAGTAAAACTTTTCAAAAAGACTT
>CAYJHH010000216.1:0-3455 GCA_964369995.1 uncultured Desulfovibrionaceae bacterium | reverse complement strand
CCGGATTTATGAATCATGGCCGCATGTTTTACGGCATCAAAAATTTCTTCAATGGAATCGCCCACTGAAAGCACAAAGCAGGCTGAAAGTTGCCCCAAATCTGTACCGGCATTCATGAGCGTGGGCGAGTTGGGGAGGAACTTCCACTGTGTCATAAGGTCATAAAACTCCTGTGCTAAAGCCGCAGGCTTATACGGGGAGTTTTCATATTTACTTTCTTCAGCGGCTAAAGCTGAAGCCACACGCCAAAAAAGGTCTCTGGCATCTTCTGTGGCACCGGTGACGGGATTATATTTATAATAGCGTTTTTTAAACACCACTTCTGTGGTGCTGCTTATGGAAGGATGAGGCAAATTTGTAGGCATGGTGAGCATGGCAAAACCCTTGGTTAGAGGTGAGTCAAGGCAATACTACTATGGATGGTAGCCTAGCATAAAGGTTGTAAACATTCCATGACAAAAAAGCCCTTGCAAAGCCACTTTTACACGCTTTTACTTGCCCCTTCAGCGCCATAAACACCTTGACTTAACACCACGTTATAGCCTATGGAAAGGAAAGTTTTTCACAATGAGCCAAAGGCAAGCTTTATCTTTTGTAAAGCTTGCGTCTTTTCGCGTCATTAAAACATTGAATTTTTTACACTCTTTTTAACCAAAAAAAGAGCACACGCGCAATAATCTCTTGGAGAAAAATCAGGGTATATGCGCAACTAACATTAGCCTAAGGCATGAATATATGGATATCTTAAACTCCTTACGCGCCAAAAAAGAAGAAGTCATCAACAAGTGGGTGGAGTCTGTGTATACGACCTATCCCTTGGACACTACGGGTTTTTTGCGCACCAAAAAAGACAATTTTTGTAACCCTGTGGGTGAAATCACCACCACCATGGCGCACTTTTTGTTTGATGCCGCCGCCGGTGAGCATGTGTTGGAACTAAAATTGCGTGATGCTTTGCAGCGTTTTGTAAAATTACGCTCGGTGCAAGACTTCACCCCTTCGCAGGGGTTGGGCGTTATGTTTGTTTTCAAACAATTTTTTCGCGAAGCTTTTTTGGAAGAATGCGCTGCCAAAGGCGCTTTAAAAGAATATTTAGAGTGTGAATCTCGTATTGATACCTTATTTCTCATGGCCTTTGACATGTACATAGGCAGCCGAGAAGTGTTGGCAGAAAATCGTATCTCCGAAATTCGCAATGCCCATTCACAAATTGTACGCATGGCGCAGCGCCACGGGATTGTTCCCGACGGCATGCAGCTATAATATAAACCATCATTTCGGTGATGGATGCGTTTTTGCCCCTCATGTGAGGGGTGATGTACTTAGTGTTGGAATTTCCTTGTGTAAGGAAATGATTTTAGAATGCCGATTGGATGATCGGTTATTTAGTCAACCTCTAGCCCAGTGAGGTAAGGGAATGGTCACTTCATTACTGGTAGTTGTAGCTATCGGTCTCATTGCGTGGATAGGAACAGGTATTGGCCTTTCTTTCCTATTTGGCGTAGTATTACCGTATGTTGCTGTAATTACCTTCATCGGCGGCGTCATATGGCGTATGGTTTATTGGAGTAAGTCGCCTGTGCCGTTCTGTATCCCCACCACCGGTGGTCAACAGAAATCTTTACCGTGGATCAAACAGGCAACACTTGATAACCCCCACACAAGATGTGGTGTTATTAAGCGTATGTTCTTGGAAGTATTTCTCTTCCGCTCTTTGTTCCGCAATACGGCAGCAGACGTGCACGCAGACTACAAAGGTCAAGGTCCGCGTGTTGTGTACTACTCTTCTAAATGGTTGTGGCTCTTCGCATTGATGTTCCACTACTGTTTTCTCGTGGTGTTCATTCGCCACTTCCGCTTCTTTATGGAGCCGGTTCCAGGCTGTATAAGCCTTTTGGAAGCTCTCGACGGCATTATGGAAGTGGGTGCACCACGCTTTTTCATGAGTGGTGGCCTTTTACTTGTGGCAGTGCTCTTCCTTTTAGGGCGTCGCCTTGTGAACGAGCGTGTACGCTACATCTCTCTCATGAATGATTACTTCCCCCTATTCCTTATTTTAGGTTTGGTGGTTTCTGGCTTGGCTCTTCGTTATATCGACAAGACCGACATTGCCAGCGTAAAAGTATTCACCATGGGTCTTGTGAGCTTAAGCCCTGCATCGGTGGACGGCATAAATGCTATGTTCTTCGTGCACTTAACTTTCTTAAGCGTACTTCTTATGTACTTCCCCTTCTCCAAGCTTATGCACGCTCCCGGTGTGTTCTTTAGCCCAACACGTAACTTGGCTAACAACTCCCGTGCAGTGCGTCATATCAACCCTTGGAATCCGCCTAAGAAGTACACCACCTATGCAGAATATGAAGATGACTTCCGTGAAGTGATGGCTGAGGCAGAATTGCCTTTAGAAAAGCCTCTTGAGGCGGAAGAAGCACCTAAAACTGCTGAGTAAGGAGAAACCATGGCTAAACTGCCTACCCCCAAAGAACTGATCGAAGGCCGCCCAGCGTTTCCTGATCAGCATTGGATGGATACCAAGCCTGCGTTTACGCCCGGCAATTTTTGCTATCCTGCCAAAAAAGACACCATGGAAAATCTGCATATGCCCCACCCTCATGAGTGGAACCCTGCAGAAGAAGATTGGAATTTACCCGAAAATTGGGAAAAAATACTGTGTGACGCCTTTGCTGAGCGCTTAGAAAAGCACCGTTCGCTGAAAGTGTTCATGGACACTTGCGTACGCTGCGGCGCTTGTGCTGATAAGTGTCACTTCTTCATCGGTACCAATGACCCCAAAAACATGCCCGTATTACGTGCAGAGCTTTTGCGTTCTTTGTATCGTTATGACTACACCATGCTTGGTAAGCTTCTTGGCGCTAAAGTGGGCGCTCGTAAGCTTGACTACGCCATTGTAAAAGAATTGTTCTACTATTCCTATCAATGTACCGAGTGTCGTCGTTGTTCTTTATACTGCCCTTACGGTATCGATACTGCTGAAATCACCGCCATTGTGCGTGAACTTATGCATGAAATCGGTCTTGGTTTGCACTGGATCATGGACCCAGTAAATAACTGTAACCGTACCGGTAACCACCTTGGTATTCAGCCTCACGCCTTCAAAGAAATCGCCGAATTCCTCGCCGATGACTGTGAAGAAGTGACCGGCATTCGTCCCAACGTTCCTTTGAACGAAAAAGGCCATGAAATTCTTTTCATCACGCCTTCCGGTGACGCCTTTGCTGACCCTGGTATTTATACCTTCATGGGTTACCTCTTGCTCTTCCACGAGCTTGGCCTTGACTACACCATGTCCACCTATGCTTCTGAGGGCGGTAACTTCGGTTCCTTCACAAGCTTTGACATGGCCAAAAAAATCAATGCCAAAATGTACGCTGAAGCCGAACGCCTTGGTTGTAAGTACATCATCGGTGGTGAGTGCGGTCACATGTGGCGCGTAC
>CAYJHH010000215.1:0-3462 GCA_964369995.1 uncultured Desulfovibrionaceae bacterium | reverse complement strand
CTATTATGTTTGCCAATAATGAAGTGGGTAATGTGTATCCCATTCAGCAAATGGCGGAAATGGCTAAAGAAAAAGGTATTGTTTTCCATACCGATGCTGTACAAGCCGTGGGTAAAATAGAAATGAATATGGCTACCTTGCCAGTGGATTATTTAGCTTTATCCGGCCATAAGCTCCATGCTCCCAAGGGTATTGGTGCTTTGTATATCCGTAAGGGGACGCGTTTTCGTCCCTTTTTACGCGGTGGACACCAAGAACGTGGTCGCCGTGCCGGCACAGAAAATGTACCGTACTTCATAGCTCTTGGTAAAGCTGCACAAATGGCCAAAGAGCATATGGCTAAGGAAAATGCTGAACTTGTGCGTCTGCGTGATATGCTTGAGCAAGGTCTCACTGCTGCCATCCCTGACAGTGTTGTCAATGGAGATACAAGTAGTCGTTTGCCCAATACTTCAAGTATTGCTTTTAAAAACATCGAAGGCGAAGCCATTTTACTTCTGCTTGACAGGCTTGGCATTTGCGCCAGCTCCGGATCTGCTTGTACTTCTGGCAGCCTTGAGCCTTCGCATGTATTGCGCGCCATGGGTATTCCTTTTACTTACGCCCATGGATCCATTCGTTTTTCTTTATCGCGCTATACAACGCAAGAAGAAGTAGAATTTGTCATAAAAGAAATGCCTTTTGTGGTTCAGAGGTTGCGTAGTATGTCGCCTTTTGGTAACTAGTATATTTTACCACATAAAAAAGGAGACATGACCATGCAAAAGAATGAACAAGATGCCAGTACATTACAAGCCATTGATGCTTGGCTTGAAAAATGGACAGTGGATCCCCTCAAGGCCAAAGATGCCTTTGTTGCTTTTTACGATTGGCTTAAAGTAGAAGGCATGCTCTTAGAGTTTAAAGAGCGCCCCGGCATTAGCTATTCTTTGCGTGCAACACATCCACAGCAACAAGACAGACCACTCTTTGCCCTCATTGATGTGGTGGATGATGATGCTGAAGAACGATGGCTATCCGTTTGTTTTTATGCTGATATGATACAAGACAGAGAAGAATTGGGAGACTTTGTTCCTGGTGGGCTTATGGGGCTTAATGCCTTATGTTTGAATCTTGAAGAAGATAACAAAGCCATGTGCGATTACATTCAAAATCGCCTCATGGAAGCAGCTTCCATGGCAAAAAAGTTCTAACTCATTTATAGTAAGACTAAAAAAACTCCTCTTAGGCATAGAGGAGTTTTTTTATATTATATGCAATGCAAGTGGATGCTGAAAATATTTTAGCGCTTTCAATACCCACTAATGTACAAGTATACTTTTACAAAAATGCCTACATACACTTTTACACTATTTTTACTATGACTAGCTTAGCTTTCTTTTCTTTTTTTAGATTTACGTGCTTGTTGCGCTTTGAGTACATTATTTTTCATGCGAGCTAAATGATTTTCAGACATAAGAATTTGTGTAGTAGGGTAGCCGCACAGCTTCAAATAGCCTTCGCGGGTAATCCCATTATGCTTGGTCATAAGATGACGCTCAGTTAATGTTTGCCCTTCTTTACCGCAAATACAGCAAATAATCTTATCTTCTTTAATGGCATCTTCAGGCTTTACTTTAAGATTGCGTTTTGTATAGCCGCAAGTGATGGAAGGCTTTGCAGATTTCTCTTCAACCTTTTCTTCTTGTTTGCATTCTTTACCTTCTGTGCATAAAGCGCCTTGTGGTGCAAATGTTTCACCATGAATATCTGTAAGGCCTTTTAAATACGAGGTGTATTGTTCAAGAATAAAAGCTGGAGATTGACCAGGATTTGTTTCCATAATCATACGCAAAAGCTCTGTTCTATCAATCATTATTATCTCCTTGTGTTGTTGTTCTCTTAAAAAACTAAAGCATGAAAAAAAAATAGTCAATGCTTAAACTGTAAATTCTTTTTTTTAAACATGTATTTCTAATTTTTTTGTATTGGATATAATTAATAAAAAAATGAAATAACCATTAGAACACAAGATAAAAACGATTTTCTTTTTATTTCAATAAATTAATGCAATTAAAACATATATTACAATATTTTTTCAATAAAAACCTATTTCTTTTCGGTGGATTAAGAAAAAAACACTCAAGTTCATCGAAGCGTTGTATTTTAGTGTATGGCTAAAATGATACATATTTCTTTTATCATTGGTTAGAATTTTTAAAAAAAAAATAAAACATAAAAGCATTGATTTTATTAAATAAAATAATCTTTCTCAAAAAAATCTACATTTTTTTTTATTTACCCCCTTTTCAATTTTGTAATGAGGATTATACTACTACTCGTTCGCCCGCTTTCACCAAATGCGGTCGTAAACAAATTTATCAGCAGTATGCAAAGGCTTTGTGTGCTGCAAAATTCATTTTTTGTGAGGAAAGGAAATTATGACACTGAAGCCCCTTAACGATCGCGTGCTTGTAAAGCGTCTTGAAAGCGAAGAAAAGACCGCTGGTGGTCTTTACATCCCTGACACAGCCAAAGAAAAGCCTTCTAAAGGTGAAATCATTGCGGCTGGCCCCGGTAAAGTTGCTGACGACGGCAAGCGTATAGCTTTAGAAGTTAAAGTTGGCGACGCTGTTCTTTTCAACAAATATGCTGGCACCGAAGTAAAAATCGATGGCACAGAATACTTAGTAATGCGCGAAGACGATATCCTCGCTGTTATTGCTTAATTCCACTTTATATATATTGTCTAGGAGAATAGAACATGTCCGCTAAAGAAATTTTATTTGATGTTAAAGCCCGCGAAAAACTTTCCCGCGGTGTAGATAAGCTTGCTAATGCTGTTAAGGTAACTCTTGGTCCTAAAGGCCGTAACGTTGTTATCGAAAAAAGCTTTGGCGCTCCCGTTATCACCAAGGACGGCGTAACCGTTGCTAAAGAAATCGAACTTGAAGACAGATTCGAAAACATGGGCGCTCAAATGGTTAAGGAAGTGGCTTCCAAAACCTCTGACGTTGCCGGTGACGGTACCACCACTGCTACTGTGTTAGCTCAAGCCATTTACCGTGAAGGTGTAAAGCTTGTGGCTGCTGGTCGTAACCCCATGGCCATTAAGCGCGGCATTGACAAGGGCGTAGACGCTCTTGTGGCTGAACTTGCTAACCTTGCTAAGCCTACCCGCGATCAAAAAGAAATCGCTCAAGTAGGTACCATTTCTGCTAACTCTGACGCTACCATTGGTAACATCATTGCTGAAGCCATGGACAGAGTAGGTAAAGAAGGCGTTATCACTGTGGAAGAAGCCAAAGGCCTTGAAACCACCATGGACGTGGTTGAAGGTATGCGTTTTGACCGTGGTTACCTTTCCCCTTACTTTGTAACCAATCCTGAAAAAATGATCTGCGAAATGGATAATCCTTATATCCTTTGCACAGAAAAGAAAATCTCCAACATGAAGGACATGCTTCCTGTTCTTGAACAAGT
>CAYJHH010000214.1:0-3506 GCA_964369995.1 uncultured Desulfovibrionaceae bacterium | reverse complement strand
CATCGTCTTTTACCATGCGCTCAGAAATGAGGATGGAGTCTTCGTAGTTGTATCCACACCAAGGCATAAAGGCCACCACAAGGTTTTTACCAAGGGCAAGCTCACCGTCAGAAATGCCGGTACCGTCAGCTAAGATGGTACCTTTTTTGAATTTTTGACCAGGATAGCAAGATGGCTTTTGACCAAAACAGGAGTTTTGGTTGGACTTATGGAACTTTAATAAGTCATAAGCACGCACGCCGCCACCTTCAGGGTAAATATCTCCCTCATAGGCCACAATAATGCGATTGGCATCGGCGTATTTCACAAGGCCATCAGCTTCGGCCACAATACAAGCGCCGGAGTCACGAGCCACGTCAATTTCCATGCCTGTACCCACTAAAGGCTTTTCAGAGCGCAATAATGGCACAGCTTGGCGTTGCATGTTGGATCCCATAAGCGCGCGGTTAGCATCGTCATGCTCAAGGAATGGGATAAGCGCGGCTGAAATGGATACCATTTGACCGGGAGAAATGTCCATGAGGGTCACTTCTTCTTTGGGGCGCATTTCCACATCACCATGCACGCGTACTGTCACTTGCTCATCGAGGAAATTACCCTCGGCGTCCACGTGGGCATTGGCCTGAGCCACCACGTGATTGCCTTCGCGAGAAGCATCAATATGAACGATTTCTTCGGTCATCTTACCGTCACGCACCACGCGATACGGGGTTTCGATGAAACCAAAATCGTTAACCTTGGCGTAGGTGGTCAAAGAAACAATAAGACCGATGTTCGGACCTTCAGGTGTTTCAATGGGGCAAATACGACCATAGTGCGAGGTGTGCACGTCGCGTACTTCAAAGCCGGCGCGTTCACGTGTCAAACCACCAGGGCCAAGGGCAGAAAGACGACGCTTATGCGTTACTTCTGACAAGGAGTTGGTTTGGTCCATGAATTGCGAGAGCTGGGATGTACCAAAGAATTCTTTAAGCACCGCAGCCACTGGCTTGGGATTGATAAGGTCATGCGGCATAAGCGTAGCCACTTCTTGCAAGCTCATGCGTTCTTTGATGGCGCGTTCCATGCGAACCAAACCAATGCGGTATTGGTTTTCCACAAGTTCACCCACAAGACGTACACGACGATTGCCAAGGTGGTCAATATCGTCAGCAGGGCCATGGCTATCTTTCAAGCTCACAAGTACTTTAATGGCAGTTAAGATGTCTTCATCGGTGAGGGTGCGCACATCTTCATTGGCTTCAAGGGCAAGACGCTGATTAAGCTTATAACGACCCACAGGGGAAAGATCGTAATAATCGCCGCTACGGAAAATATTATCAAAGAAAGAAGCGGCAATTTCAGGCGTTGGAGGCGAAGAAGGACGCAAACGACGATAAATTTCTTCTTGTGCTTTTTCCATATCAGGAATGCGATCCATAACTAAGGTGTCACGGATGGAAGAAGAGGCTTCAGATCCCTTGGTGTGTAGCACTGGAATGCGCGTAATGCCTGCATCGCGTAAACGGTCAATGACGCCGCCAGTGATTTCTTCTGCAGCCTCCACCAAAACCTCGCCTGTCTCACTGCTGATAATATCTTCAGCAAGGAACAAACCTTCAATGGTATTGGGAGCCACTTCAATGGATTCTACACCAGCTTCACACAATTGGCGCCAAGCACGCTTGGTGATGGGCTTGCCTTCCTTGGCTACCACGGTACCATCAGGTAGGGTGATATCTGTAAAGGCATTGTCTTTGCGGAAAAGGTGCTTTTCCACTTCCCAATGCAATTTACCATTTTGTAGATGGTAAATTTCGCGTGAATAGAAGTATTCCAAAATTTGTGCATTGTTCATGCCCATGGCTTTGAACAAAATGGTGGCCGGCATCTTACGACGGCGGTCAATACGCACATAAAGAATATCTTTATGGTCAAAGTCAAAGTCAAGCCAAGAACCGCGCATGGGGATAACACGGCAAGAATAGAGCACCTTACGGCTGGTATGTGTTTTACCGCCGTCATGTTCAAAAATAATACCAGGAGAGCGCTGTAATTGGTTAACAATAACACGCTCAGTACCATTTATGATAAAGGTTCCCTTTTCTGTCATAAGGGGTAAGGTACCAAAATAAATATCTTGTTCCTTAATATCCCTAATGGTGCGGTTGCCGGATTCTTCATCCACATCATACACCACAAGACGCATTTTAATGCGAATAGGCGCTTCGTATGTTAAGCCTTTGGAAATACATTCGGCTTGGTCATACTTGGGGTCTTGAATGGTGTAGTCCACAAAGTCAAGACTAGCCGTACGGTTAAAATCCTCAATGGGAAATACTGTACGGAAAACACCTTCTAAGCCTTCATCGTGACTGCGTGTAACAGCCCCTTCTTGAAGGAATTTACGATACGAATCTATCTGGAGATTCAACAAATGCGGTATGGGAAGCGTGACTTTGATCTTGCCAAACTGTTTGGTGATCTGACCCATCGGGTACCTCAAATATCTAACGTTTTTCCGCTGCGCAGCGGGTGATATGGAGATTGCCAGCAAGGACAATAACAATACTATAACGCCATAAGGCGACAAAAGACCAACCCCTTTCCTTGGAAAATGGGTTGTATTTTTTGTCGCTACAATGCTTTTTATCTATATAAACAATGAGTTGCGTTACTTTTCAGAAAGCACCATCCTTTGTGTGCAATGCGTTGAGAAGAGCAATATAGTGAAAAAAAGTGCCTTTGGCAAGGATTTTTTTGTAATTTCTTATTATACGATATATGGAATAAAATGACAAGAGTAAGTAGGTAGCGGCGCTGCGACTTTTGAAAGCAATTTGATGTAGCTTATGCGAAGCTCTTTGCTAAGATAGTCGACACTGAAAAAGTATTGAAGTGTCGACAAAATTAAATTTTTATGTGTATAGACCTTAATAAACTTTACCAGAAATAAAACAAATGGCATTCGTTTTCTGGCAAAGTTTAGACATTTGAAATAGTATTTTTCAGTGGAAACTATACAAGACATGCCTTTGGCATGGCTTGCCGCCACGTATAACAAGCCGAAATTTACTTTCGGCGACACCCCAAAGGGGTGTTTGAAGTGAGCGTCGACTAAGATAGTTACCCCTATCTTTGGTGAAGAACCGTAATGTTCTTGAATGCCCCTATATATGCAAAAAAAAAGGGAGGGCTTTTGGCCCTCCACTTGAGTATTCTTTGTTTTGCAAAGAAATTTATTTAACTTCAACAACAGCACCGGCTTCGGTAAGTTGCTTTTTGGCTTCTTCAGCTTCGTCCTTGGACACGGCTTCTTTGATGGCGCAAGGAGTGCCGTCAACTTTGTCCTTAGCTTCTTTGAGGCCAAGGGAAGTAAGAGCGCGAACAACTTTGATAACGCCAATTTTGTTAGCGCCAGCTTCTTTAAGAATTACGTCGAACTCGGTCTTTTCTTCGGCTTCAGCAGCAGCGCCACCAGCAGGGGCAGCCATTACCATTGCAGCAGCAGGAGCAGCAGCAGATAC
>CAYJHH010000213.1:0-3560 GCA_964369995.1 uncultured Desulfovibrionaceae bacterium | reverse complement strand
TCTCCATAAAACGCGCTTATTATATACGCTACAGTGTGCGCAAGGGTACTTTGTGTGTGCTGTGCTGTTTGGCTGTTTGTACCAAGATGTATGTGCGGATAGTGAGCTTTTTAGCCATGAAATTTTTTTGGAAAGGGGATGTGGACCGCTTACATAGGGGGCTATGTCCAAAAAAGGTGTTCCCCCCTGTAAGCTTAATCAGTATTTAGAAAAGTTTTTTAGTTAAACTGTGCACTGAGGGTACGCTCAATGGCAGATAGGCTGAAATTTTTCATGATATGCAAATTTTTATTATGCTTTTTACACAAACTTTTCACTTGTAAACAAGCTGTATGGCTATTGCAGTTCACAGGGCAAAGTACCATATCTGCTCTTTGGAGTAAATTTTCTAATTTATTCCCACCTTTGCGTAAATGGCCGGCATGGTATTCAAAAATATGCCCTTTAGCTTCAATGGCTTGACGGTAAAGAGGTTCCATGCGCTCAATGCCACCCACAATGAGAATACGCTGTGGGCAAGAGGCACAGGGACAGGGGCTTTGGCAAGTATCACAAGCGCAAGTCTTTGTACCACTCGCTGAAACTGAAGCGTTTTTTTGTTGTGCCAAAACATGATGGGGCTGCGAGGAATTTTTCTTGGATTTTTTTGCCATAACGACCTCCTAAATCTCTTTAGAAGAGTTATATTGAAAATGAAATTAATTGTCAATATTAAATATGAGAAAAATTCTTAATAATGCAAAAATAAAAAATACTCCTATAGTTATCTGACCGAAAACAAAAAGAAAAAATTTTAAAAACTCTCTATCTCTCCAAAGAAAATATATTTCAAAAATAAAGGTAGAAAAGGTAGTAAAAGCTCCAAAAAAGCCGGTAAAAAGAATCGTTTTTTGAGCTGGCTCTAAGGGGAAGCTATATTCTGTTACAGCATAAGCTAGGCCAAAACCTAAACAACCTAAAATGTTTACCGTAAAAACACCCCAGGGAAAACTTTGTGCTCGAAGGTGTTTTTTTATGTAATTATGCCTTTTGGGCGCTGTATTTGCGTGTGTAAAGGATGCAGTCATTTCGGTGCTGCCTTTTTGTTCTTTCCTTTTGGCTAAATCCCGCGCCACCTTTTCCACCCAGGCAGAAAGAGTGGCGCGAGACAGAGCACCGGCACACGCAGCCAGTACAAAGAAAAAATACTCTTGAAATGATAAATGAAGCACGTATCTATTAATATGTCGGGTTATGTGTGTTTTTTGTATGAATGCGTAAAGCCGGCACCCCCACACCTAAAGAAGCGGCGCGTTCTTGCAGGGCATCGCATTCGGGGCGCATCCATGTTTGACCGTGTAGGTCATATTCTTTGGCTGGCAAAAGCGCAGTAAGTGAGGCCGTACTTGCTAGGTCAACACTGCCTTGTTTACGCGCAAGGAGCGAACGTCTTAAGGAATAGTGACGTATGCCAAGGGTGTGCGTGTGGGTGTAAAAAGCCTGTTCCACCTTTCTCACATGTTCTGGTAAGCAGAGCACTCGCAAAAGTCCATGGGGGCGATTTTTTTTGCCAAGGCCGCTGAGCCATAACACATCAAGCACTTCTGGCATGGCGCTTAAAGCATGTATGCAGGCGCCAAGCTCTTCGCCGGTGAGGTGGTCCATATGACTTTCTAACTGGCTAACTTCCTCATAACATATATCTTCTTCACAAGACGCTGTGGATAAGGCTTCTTCCATAAGCCATAAGCGTAAACCCACAGGCGCTTTGCGTGAGCCATAGCCTGTGCCTAGTGCTTGGCGTATGCCGCAAGGGGCTTTGTCAAAGCTGTTGGCCAGTACATGAATAAGGGCAGCGCCTGTGGGTGTGACCAATTCGCTTTTGCTAAGCCATTCATGACTATCCCAAGTGTGAGCAATGGGTTTTGCTTGGAGTAAAAAGGCTGTGGCCGGTGCTGGTAAAGGAAGCAATCCATGTTCGCATTGAATCGTGCCTGTGAACCAGGGCAGGGCAGAGCTGAGTACTTTTTGCACGCCAAGTTTTTCCAATCCCCACACGGCGCCTAAGATATCAACCACAGTGTCAATGGCGCCCACTTCATGAAAATGCACTTGTTCCTTGGGTATGGCATGGGCATGGGCTTCTGCTTCGGTGAGAGCATTGAGCACGGCTAGGGCTTTTTCACGTACCCAAGGCGAAATATCCACCGCGTGGAAAATTTTTGCAATGTCGGCAGGGTGGCGCAGAGGCTGATTGTCAGGCCAGCTCACATCCACTCTATATCCTGGTCCGGCGGCGCGGCATTCTTGCCATGTTTTTATTTCGCATTGTATGCCGGCCTTGGCCAATAAGCTTTGTAAAGGGTTTAAGTCCAAACCTAAGTGGCATAATGCCCCTAAAAACATATCTCCACTGATGCCGGCTTCACAATCACAATATATATACATGTTCCTTCCTTGCTTTATGGGGTATACTTTTTATATGTGTAAAAAAATAAAAAATGACCTTGGGACACTTGAAGCATGCCCTTTGTATGTATATAGTGAAGTACACATGTATAGCAATGACATTGTGCCCTTATGACTTGAAATTTCTTTACCCAGTGTTGTTTAAGGGGATATTTTTGTTTGTACTTGAAATCTTTGAAGGAGTTTTCTATGCTCATTAAGCATTGGATGACCAGTGAAGTGATTACCGTAAGCCCAGAGGCTTCGGTAGTAAAAGCCAATAAGCTCATGAAAGATCACAATATACGTCGTTTACCCGTGGTCGATACCGAAGGGCATGTGGTGGGTATTGTTTCTGATAGAGATATTAAAGACGCCTCACCCTCGCAGGCTACTTCTTTAGATATGCGTGAAATGCTTTATTTGCTGTCTGAGCTTAAAATTAAAAGCATTATGACAGTAAATCCCATTTGTGTAGGGCCGGAAGACAGCATAGAAAAAGTCGCTTTGCTCATGGAAGAAAAGGGTTTTGGTGGCTTTCCTGTCACAGAAAATGATAAACTTATGGGCATTATTTCCGATCACGACATTTTTCGTGTGCTCATAAATATTAGCGGTGCGCGTCAAGAAAGCTTGCATATGGCTTTTGCAGTGCAAGAAAAAGTAGGGGCTTTGCGTCCTGTTTTAAATGTACTTGCTGAACATAATGCCAATATTATCTCAATTTTAGCGAATACGGATGTACAATCCGAGCAAAAGATGGTATACATACGCATCGAGCGCATGGAATCAGAGGCTGCAGAAAAAGCTCTGCTCGATGTATGCCAAAACGAGCATAATTTGCTGTATTGGAATTAGCTTAAGGTATTTTTATATTTTACAATTGAGATTCTTTTGTCACGAGAAATAAAATACTCACAAAAAAGTTGTAGAAGCGACTTGCCATTTTGTGGATAATATGGCAATTAGGATTCTCAGTTGTGGTGCGAAAGCACTTCTCGGATTGTCGAGGTTTTTTACCCTCAGATTTTCTGTAGGGTAGTAGGTATACCAACATATGTTGGGCTTAATTGTTTACGAAACTGTCCAAGGAGGACAAGAATGGCTGAGATTACTTATAAGGGCAAGAGTTT
>CAYJHH010000212.1:0-3603 GCA_964369995.1 uncultured Desulfovibrionaceae bacterium | reverse complement strand
GCTCGTGGTGTATTCTCCAACGAAGCCGGTCTTGGTTCTTCCCCCATTGCCCACGCCACTGCTACCACCAAAGAGCCTGTAAACCAAGCTTTCATCGGTATGCTCGGCACCTTCATTGATACCATCATCATCTGTTCCATGACAGGTTTTGCCATTTTGGCTTCCGGTCTTTTGGATGCAGGCCCTGGCGATGTGAACGGCGCGGCCTTAACCACTGCAGCTTTTAACGCTGTATTAGACGGTTTCTTACCTGCCGGTAGCGGTGGCGTATTGGTAACCGTTGCCTTAACGCTTTTTGCTTTCACCACCATTCTTGGTTGGTGCGTATACAGCGAACGCTGCATCATTTACCTCTTTGGTGACAAAGCCCTGAAGCCTTTCCGTCTTCTTTTCACCCTTGTGGTACCCATTGGCGCCTTAGCTAAGCTTGAAGTTGTATGGCTTTTGTCTGACACACTCAATGCGTGTATGGCTATCCCCAACTTGATTGCCCTCTTGCTCTTAAGCCCTGTGGTTCTTGCTACAGTTAAAGAATTCCGTGGAAGAGAAGAAAAAGGTCTTATCAAATAAAAATTGCATATAACTATGCCTAATACAAGGGAGAGGGGTAACCTTCTCCCTTTTTTTCAAGCTGGTGGGGAAATATTATGCTCAGTAATTACAAAGTAACAGCCATAGTTTCTGTGTATAATGGCGAGCGTTTTTTGCGTGGATGCTTAGAAAATCTCGTGGCGCAAAGCATTTTTTCTCAAAGCGAAGTCATCATCATTGATGCGTGTTCGCCGCAACAAGAAGGCGCCATAGCCAGCGAATTTACCAAAGTTTACCCCAATATTTCTTATGAACGCACGAACGAGCGAGAAGGCTTGTACGCCTCGTGGAATAGGGCTTTACGCAAAGCACAAGGTGCCTACATAACCAATGCCAATGTGGATGACAGGCACGCTCCCAAAGCTTTGGAAATCCTCGTCGCCACCCTTGATACACACCCAGAAGTGGCTTTGGCCTATGGTAATTGTCGCATGACGGCGCAAGAAAATAGCACCTTTTGCTCAGCGCCTGTGAGCGGGCGTATGCTTTGGCCAGAGTATGACCCTGTACGCCTTCTGTATGGTTGTTGTGTGGGGCCGCAGCCCATGTGGCGGCGCACCATGCATGATATTTGTGGCTATTTTGATGAAAGCTATACCATTGCCGGCGATTATGACATGTGGCTACGCATGGCACAGCATGCCCCCTTTAAGCATATTCCTAAAATGCTGGGGCTGTATTTACGCCATGAGCATAATTTGGAAAACAGCAATGCTACGCTCTTAACTCAGGAAGACACACGTGCCTACACCAAGGCTCTTGAACATTTTCTTTTTACCAAGCCCTGCTCAAACACATTTATGTCCGCCGCCATACAGCAGCATCAAGAGGCTTTACAAAAACTTTTGCAAAATACAGCACAAGACAAAAAGGCTTTGTTTGATCACATATATTTTCACATATACGCGCAAGCCTTGTGGCTTACTAAACTTGGAAAAACACAAAGCGCTCTTGGCCTAATGCAAACCTTTCAAGACGTACTACAAGCCGCTCCACGATTGACACATTTACTTGAGTATTTACTGAAACATAAAAAAATGCACTTACACTTCACTAGCTTTGAAGATGCATAAAAAACGGCAAGATACGACTCCTAAGAATCCTATCTTACCGCCATATTTTCACTAAAATTCATGAAAAAAATATAAAAAAAGTCCTTCACACGGTCATGTGAAGCGCATCCTTTATGCATAAGGAGCAATTACTTACTTTCACTTTGCTGACGTGCACGGCGGCGGCGAGCCAAAGAGCCCAATCCCGCAAAGCCAAGCCCTGTGAGCAGCATGGTGGCAGGCTCTGGCGTGGGGGTGGCAGAGTCAATGGCTTCATAGCTTATGTTCAGGTCAAAATAAACCTGAGCTGAAAAATCTCCAGCTATTTCCTGAGATGTGTGATAACTTACAAGACCTGTGGTGGGGTCTGTATACATTTCGAACGAGCCTTCGTTAAATCTTAGACCAAGGTTTACAGTGTATATATACCCGTCAAATTCAAAGCTTCCTGAATCATAATAGGCAAGAGGGGTTAATGAATTACCTTCCGATGTAAAAAGCGCATCCATAGGTATTGTGGGAGCATCGAATGGAACAAGTTCAAAGGTATCTTCCGAAGTTTCATATGCAAATAAAGTGTAAAATTTGATGGGACGAATAAGATTTTCGGAACTTGAAACTGTAGACATGTAAAAAGTGGCTACTTGGCTCCCATAGTTTCCATCGTCAGCATCACCTGTATAAATCCATGGTGGATAAATGTCTAAGGTGCTGGGCTCACCCCACTCTCCGGTATCAGTATTTTGTATCACAAAGGCTACTTGACAGTAATTCTGCACCGTAATGGGCGCAGTATGTGCTGTGTGGCTAAAGCCAAGGCAAGTGCATAACAGTAATAATGCCAGTAATTTTTTCATAATTCCCCCTCTAGGCGTATGAAGTTTGAATGGTATATAAATAGTTTAAGCGCATAATTCATGCTAAAAATATGCCCCTTTATGGTATAAGAATACATTATTTACTTTTACTTTGCTGACGCGCACGGCGGCGACGAGCCAAAGAGCCTAATCCCGCAAAGCCAAGACCTGTGAGTAGCATGGTGGCAGGTTCTGGCGTAGGGGTGGCTTCATATCTCATATTTAGGTCAAAATGAATGGGAGCTGTAAAGTCTCCTGCTATTTCCTGAGACGAGTAATAACTTACAACGCCTGTGGTGGGGTCTTCATACATTTCGAAAAAACCTTCGCCAAATCTTAAGCCTATGTTTACGTTGTATATATACCCGTCAAATTCAAAGCTTCCTGAATCATAATAGTTGAGAGGGGTAAACGAAGTTTTTTCCGGTGTAAAAGTTATATTTATAAGTATTTCGGGAGCATCGAATTGGATATGTTCAGTGCTACCTTCCGCAGTTGTATATGGAAACAAAGTGTAAAATTTGAAAAGAATAGTAGGGGTTAGGGAATTTGAACCTACCGGCATGTGAAGAATGGCTTCTTGATACTCATAGTCTCCACTGTAAGCATCACCTGTATACTTCCATGGTTCATACATTTCAAGGCCGGTGGGATTTCCCCATTCTCCGGTATCAGGATTTTGTGTCACAATGGCTACTTCATAGTATTGCCATTCCATAATGGCCACAGCATGCGCTGTGTAGCTAAAGCCAAGGCAAGTGCATAACAACAATAATGCCAATAATTTTTTCATAATCCCCCCTCTAGGTGTATGAAGTTTGAAGTGGTATATAAAAACCTTACATTGAATGTACGCAGTATAATGTATGCAAAAAATACACCTTTTTATACATCTAATATTATTAATAAAAAAAATTAAAAGCAACCTTACATGTAAAAAAAACCGACACATTTGTCGGTTTTCTTTACATTGAGGATTACTAACAAAGCTTAATAAAGTCCATGCCCAAAAGCAGCATGAGCGATAAGGCTCTGACGCAGTAAAAAGTTTTTGGAAGTGGGGGGTTTGGGGGGAGAGAACCTTTTTTCAAAAAGGTTTCTCC
>CAYJHH010000211.1:0-3609 GCA_964369995.1 uncultured Desulfovibrionaceae bacterium | reverse complement strand
GGCTTGCCGCCACGTAAAATAAGCCGGAATTTACTTCCGGCGTCCCCGAAAGGGGAATTTGGAGTGGGCGTGCCTTTTTGAAAAATGTGTGGAAACACGTTTTTCAGGTTCGACTATTTAGTTAAAAAGTTTTTGCTCTAAAAAAGTGCGCATGGTGGCAAAGTCCGCACTTTGGCCAAGCCAAATACGCTCTTGCTCTAGGGCTTGCGCCACAAACATATCCAGTCCATCTTGCACGTGCCAGCCGGCTTGTTTTGCTTCTCGCAAAAAACGTGTTTCCAAGGGATTATACACAATATCATAGGCAAGGCTGTGTTTATCCGCATGTTGTAACAAGGCTTTATACGGAAAAGGGCTTTCTTCTTCATGGCTACCGAGCATACCAAGGGGTGTGGTATTTATAAGCCAAGGAGCTTTAATGCTAGTGCGCTGTTCCCAAGGCACAGGGGTGAGAGAAAATTCTTCGCTTAAAGCTTGCGCTTTGGCTTCATTGCGGGTGGAAATAAAAATTTTCTGCATGCCCTGATTGCGCAATTGTTTAAGCCCCACAATGATAGCTCTTGCTGCCCCGCCTGCGCCCAATACCATGGCGCGACTTGGCACTTTACGCCCTTGCAAAGGCTGTAAAAAACCGTGAATATCTGTATTATCGCCCCACAGAGTGGAACCTTGGCAATACAAAGTGTTTACAGCGCCCACGCTTTTGGCGCGCGGGGTCAGTTCATCAACCAAGGAAAGCACCACTTCCTTATGCGGTAAGGTTACACAAGCGCCTGCATAAAGGCCTTGGCGTAAATCTTGTACAAAAGCCGGTACTTCTGAGGCGTCCATGGCACATGCTTCAAAAGTGGCTTCATGCCCAAGCAAAGCAAAGGCTTGCGTGTGAAAAGCAGGGCTTAAGGAATGTCCCAAGGGCTGACCAATGATGCAATATTTGGAAGAAGTGCTGTTCATATATACTACCTTTTATTTTTGTGAAATCTAGCTGAGACATACAGCAAATGCAAGCGCGCATGCAGCCCGCGCACCTGCGAATGTAAAAACATGTATTTGGCAAGGCTTTTGCATAATTTATATATCATGTCATTTTATTAACGGGCGGTGTTATGTCTTTTGTATTTCCCATGCAAAAAGTCCTTGATTACAGGGTCATGCTTGAAGAAGAAGCCAAGGTTCGCTTAAGTAGAGCCATGCTCGGCCTAAGAAATGAAGAAAAACGTTTTGCCGCCATTCAAAATGAATTACAAGAAAAAGAAGGCGAGATGTGCCAAAATCGCGCCATGGACGCTGCCTCGCGTTGGGTTTTAGAAAATTTTATCAAAGGCTTACAATCTGATTTACAACAAAGCCATATGCGCCTGCGACAATTGCATGAAATTGTAAATCAGTGTAAAGAAATGTTGCTTGAACGAGCTAAAGAGAAAAAGGTTTTAGAAAAGCTGAAAGAAAAACAGCAGGAGCGCCATTATGAGGCAGAAAAAGAACACGAAAGAAAAACCAACGACGAATCGGCAACGCTACGTTTCAACATGGTCCCTCTTTAAGGTCTGCCAAGCTCTTTTTGGGCTAGGTTCGCTTAAAATCGCCGTTTTTCTTGCTTTAGGCTTTGGGTATACCATGCCTGATATTGGCGTTATGGACGCTCTCACAGCGCAATACCAAGCTTTTGTGGGGCAAAGTCAGGACGGAGCTGACAATACTTTGACAGCTGAAAATACCGTGGATTCCAACGCTGTACCGACGCAAAGTGCTAAGGATGCCAATGCAACTTTAGCTGAAACTCTCCCTGATACTGTGGCTGATACTGTGGCCGACGCTGTGCCTGCCACAGCCGCTAACCCCTATGCCAGACAAAGTGGAGATATGCGCCCAGACTTTGTACCTCAAGGTTCTGCCGCTGTGCGTGCGGCTTTGGCCTATAAAACAGATGCGCAAAAACAATTTGCGGATGTTTTGCCCGCATCCATGACAAATACCAACACAAGCCCTGTGAGCGAAGCTGTCGCTGTGCCTGTGCCTCGTGCAGAAAAACCCGCTCAAGAAGACGTTTCTTGGTGGGATAATGTGCTCTCCATGACCTCTTTGCCTATTCCGCGCCTTGGTGTGGACCAAGTGGCTTATGCCGCCACCCTAGATACGCCCCTCATGGCGCCGCCACCGCCAAGCCCGCAAACAGGCACCGTTAGTACCTTTACACCGCCTGCGCAAGTGCTGCCCGCCGGAGTGGCTGGCCCCAAAACAGGCATGAGCGCCACAGAAAACTTATTGGTACCCAATACCAATCCGCCTGCGCCCAATTTAGATGCCTATGTGCCACCCGAAGATCCCAATCGTAAAGAGCAAGAGTTGGCACGCCGTGAGCAAGAAATTCTTATGTTAAAAAGGCAAATGGAACAAAGATTACAAGAATTGCAGTCGGCAGAGCAAAAAGTACAAGGCATGCTTAAAGAAGCCAAGGGCGTGGAAGCTAATAAAGTGACCACGTTAACGGATATGTATAGCAATATGAAGCCACGCCAAGCCGGTGCGGCCTTGGAAAATCTTGATGAAAATATTGCCGCTAAAATTTTAGTAAGTATGAAATCTAAGCAAGCCGGTGAAATTTTAAGCTATATGGATCCTGTAAAAACGGCTAAGCTCACAGAATTGTTAAGCCGTATGCGCTTGCAATAATCAGCGTATACGCTTTTCTTTGCATACATATGCTACGCTATAAGTGCACAGTAAGTTATGTGGGCACCCGATATGCGGGGTGGCAAATTCAGGAAAAAGCCCATCCTCCTTTGACCATTCAAGGAGAGCTGGAAAAGGTGGTGCGTACCGTCACCAAATGCCCCTTACGCGTTCACGGCGCCGGACGTACCGACTCCGGCGTACATGCAGAGGGGCAAGTCATGCATTTTACCCTTCCTCCAAATCCAAGCACGCCGCATAAAGAAAAAAGCTGTGAAGAATGGGAAAATATTTTTCACGCCATGCTTCCCAGTGATATTTGCGTGCATAAAGTGGAAAAAGTGGATGAAAGCTTTCATAGTCGATTTTCTGCCCAAAAAAAAACCTATGCCTATACCTTATGGACACAGCGTAACTTTGCCCCGCCTCGTCTACGTCCCTTTATGTGGGCTCCCGGCAAGCTGAACGTGGCCGCCATGCATCAGGCGCTCCCTTACCTTATGGGAAAGCATGATTTTGCCGCTTTGCAAAATGTAGGCACGCCCGTGGAAGATACTTTGCGCCATATCTACAGCCTAGAATTACATCAAGGGTCTCCTTGGGCGCCTGAGGCTTTTCACCCACATATTCTTACCCTCACCGCTGAGGCTGATGGCTTTTTAAAGCAAATGGTGCGCAATATCACAGGGCTTCTCGTGGCTGTGGGGCAAGGGCGATTTGCAGCGCAGCATATTCCTGCTTTGCTTCAAAGCAGGCACAGACCCAATGCTCCGGCCACTGCGCCGCCTCAGGGCTTAAGCTTGCTCAAGGTGCATTATCCTACCTAAGGATAGAGTGATTTGAACTTATGGGGGGAGAAAAGAGCCTTTTTCTCAAAAAGGTCAGAGTGCTGACAAAGTCTCCTGAGGGAAAACCTTTTCTGAAGAAAAGGTTCTT
>CAYJHH010000210.1:0-3693 GCA_964369995.1 uncultured Desulfovibrionaceae bacterium | reverse complement strand
TTTGAGAAAATCGCTCTTGCTTATATTCTATGGGGTCTTTCCACTCATTAAACCATGCATAATCAAATGTCTTTGGGGCAGTATTTGAGCTTTCTTTGGCTAAATCATTGTCAAAGGTAATGGTCTTTGGTTGTTCCGCCACAGCTCCGCCACTCTTAGGCGTAGATAAATCGCAAAATACAAGCTGTGTGCCCTTATCCTTTGCTGTATCATTCCAAATGTCATAGATTTTTTCTACTGCATGGTTAGCCTTTGAATTAGGATTATCTTCGGCGGTGGGGTCAATGAGGCGATAATCCAAACCGCACTTTCTGGCATCATTGGTCACTTTTAAGGGGTTATCAATGCGTGGGTCTTTGGGTAGATTTTCCATACGGTCAATAATTTTTTCCATGTAGGCAGACTGGTCATCAGAGCGTGGCACAATATGATTATGCGGCTTGCCTCCCTCAACAGGGGGCGTGAGCGGTTTTGTGCCGGCTTGCTTTGCGTGTTCGTCAAGGTCGTTTTTGGTAACAACGTCAGCAAATGAACGGTACATAGAAAGCAATTCCGGAACATTCTGAAAGGACGCAAAACGGCTTTTAAGCTTGTAATTTACCCCGGTAGCGTCAAGTTCCCAGTTGCTTGTCACTTGCCCAAAGGTACTTGCCCATGCGTCAAAACTATCAATGCCTTTTTCCTGTAAAGCGTCATATTGCATATACCGCTGAAGCGTATAAACCTCGGCTATAGTGTTGGAAATGGGCGTTCCTGTGAGGAAATATACGCCACGTCCGTCATTTTGCTTTTGCAGATAGCGGCACTTGATAAAGAGGTCTAAGGCCTTGGCAGAACCGCTGATATTTCCAAGCCCCGACACATTCATGGTGGTGCTATACGCCAAGTTCTTAAACTCATGGCTTTCGTCAACGTATAAAGCATCTATGCCAAGGTCGCCAAAATCCACGGAACGGTCTTTTTTGCCTATGCCGGCTAAAAGCTTATCGTAGCGAGCTTGCATTTTTTCTCTTTGCTTTTCGAGTTGCTTAATGGTTGCCTTGCTACCTTCATTGACTTTGCTGTCTGCAATGGCGTTCACCACGGCATTTATCTGTTCTTCTAAGATTTCCTGTTGCATATCAAAGGGCATCTCAATCTTGGCAAAGGAAGAATGGGGCACAATAATAGCGTCCCAATCACCTGTAGCAATGCGAGAGAATAAGCGTTCACGGTTTTGTTTTGTAAAATCATCCTTATCTGCCACAAGCAAATTGCCATCTGGATACAGCTTGTAAAATTCGTCACGCCACTGGTGCAATAAGTGGTTAGGCACAACCACCAATTGCTTGTTGGCAAAGCCCATGCGCTTATTCTCCATAATGGTGGCTATGCAAGCCATAGTCTTGCCGGCGCCCACCACATGGTCAAAAAGTGACGTGCCTTCTTGAATACCACGCCATACGGCGTCCTTTTGGTGCGGACGTAATTTTACATCCTCACTCACCGATGACAGCTCCAAAAGTGAACCGTCATAGTGCGGCGGAACGTGCGTATTGAAGCGGTCATTATACATTCGTGCAAGGTCGGTGCGCCTTTCATCATCCGTCCACACCCAATCCACAAAGGCTTGTTTCATCTCATCGGCTTTTTGCATGGCAGCGGCGGTCAGCTCTTGGTCAACCACCATAATGGCTTTACCATTTTCATCAATCTGGCCACTTTCTTTCATAACCCGAATGGGCGTATTTTTTAAGAGCGATTCGGCAATCTTGCTTGCTGGGTATTCGGGAATGCCCCACACATTGGTGTTGAGGGCATGATCCCAAATACGCACTTTGGCATCCCACTTGCCGAGGGCTTGAATATAGTTGATTTGTTGGTCACCACGCCCTTTGTGAATGCTCTCCTCAATAAAGTCAGAAAAGACCTTTCCCGGCACCCACGATGAGCCAAATTTGATACCAATATCCACAGCTTCAATATCTGCTGGAATAGCATTTTGCAGGGCTTCCACATTAGCTTCATAGCGAGTGTCATTTTGCGCAAAAAACTCTGCCATTTTTAACTTTTTGCGTACGTTACCTGTAAGGTATTTATCTCGAATTTCCCACGTTTCCCCTTGTGGATTAAGATAAATAAGCTCTTGTTGTTGCAATTCCTTTTGAATTTTGTCGGGAGTGGAACGCAAAAGCTTTGCCATGCGCTGAAAATCCACCTTACCGGACTCACGCAGGGAAATAATGAGCGCATCCTTGGCAGTATCGGCTGTGTCCACACTGATGGTGGGCTTGAGTACACGCTTGGTAAAAATGGCGGCCTTTTTTGCCGAAGCCTTACGAGCTTCTTTATTGTACTTTGCCGCCATTTCCTTGGTAACGCCTTTGTCGTATTCCATTTCCAAGGACTCAATCAAAGAACACTCTGGGTCTTGACGCATGAGCGAGCGGTTTGTTTGGGAGTTCAAATGCCCATAGCGGCGTATAAAATTGTCATATTGCGAATTTAAGCGGCTTCGCAAAGGTTCAATGCCACTATCTTCATCCTTGCTTTTTTCAAGGTTAAGCAGTTTACGCAGGGTATCACGAATTTGCACCATAGCGGCTATACGGTGCTTTGCCGTATCATTTTTTACCGTCACATAGTCGTAAGAGCTTTTGCCAAAGTCGCCAGCCGTCTTGAAAATAATCTTATCAGAATGTGGCTCAACGCACAGCGCACCAATTTTAAGGGATTGAAAATACTCAGTGGCAATAAACTTTTCGTCACGCTTTTCTTGAACGGTATCTTCTTTTTCTACGCTTGGCACATAGGCATTAGGTGGCAATGAGTCTAATCTTTGGGATATTTCTTGCCCAAGGTCAAAATCTGCCTTCATGTGTTCCGGCACAATGCAATTCATGCTATTGCGGTGCATTCCGCCGTCAAAAGCCATCTGTCCTATGATGCAGTCTGGACGCTGTGCTAAATACTTATTGATATGAGCTGTGCGCTCTCCACCATTTTTAAGGTCGGGACATGTAATTTCCGCAGTTTGCACCCAATCTTGGGAGCGTAATTTCTCCCCGGTATTCTTTTGGAAAAAGACGATGTCTGTAGTGACGTCTGTAAGTGCATTTTGCTTGAAAGCTGTGTTCGGTAGACGAATTGCGCCTAAAAAGTCAGCATATTGCGAAATATGCTCTCTGGCACTTGGGTCTTGAGCGTCCAAAAAATAGCGACTGACTACAAAAGCCCCAATACCACCTTCACGCAAAACATTGACAGATTTTGCCAAGAAGTAATTGTGAATAGAAAATTTGCGCAGTTCTGGAAAATCTGGGTCAAAGAGTGCTTGATTACCAAAGGGAGGATTACCCACCACGGCATCGAATGTCGGCTTGCCAATATTGGCATGTTGAAAGCCGATATTATTGTATTGTGCTTCTGGATAAAGGTAGTTCCCTATGGCAGCGGTCGTAGGGTCAAGTTCTACAGTGTAGAATTCCCCCTTCAACTTTTCTGGACAAAGGCCGATGAAATTCCCAATGCCGGCAGACGGCTCAAGGATTTGTTTTTGCGTATCATCATTGGCTAAGCCAAGACGTTCCAAGCCTTCATAAATACCCTTGATAACCGTTTCAGAAGTGTAATGCGCATCTTGCGTTGAGCGTCTTGCCTTAGCATATTCGTCAGAATTTAGAAGCTCTTTGAGTTCCTTGTATTCCTTTGCCC
>CAYJHH010000209.1:0-3704 GCA_964369995.1 uncultured Desulfovibrionaceae bacterium | reverse complement strand
AAGCCATCATGATATGAAGCAACAAAAGCGCCAATGGTTGGTTTTTGGGGAATTTTTTTAAATTATAAGATTTGAAGTGCGCACAAGGAAAAAAATATTTTGAGAAGGTAAGCGGACCTAAGTCCGTGCGTTCACAAAATGTATTTTGACGCAGTGCGCACTTTAAAGATGAATTTTGGAGAAAGTGCACAAAAGAGCCCACACCCCCTCCCCTTTCAAAAAACTTTCATGGCGACAAAAAACTCGCTCTTACCATACATCTAACCGCATGTAACTTGCAGAAACCATACTCCAAACGCATCTGACGCAGGCACAGGTGAAAAGATGAATTCCCCAAAAGCGCCTGCATGTCATGCAAAGGGCGTGTCCACGCCGCATATACAAATAATCCAGCGCTAAAAAGATGAATTTGGGAGAAAGTGCACAAAAGAGCCTACACAGCCATATCAAATGCACCTCTGTATCCTGTATCAAGAGAAAAACTTGTGCAAGATAAAAACGCCTTTTTACCTAAGCCAAAAAGTCTCCATACGCGATGCATCTTGCAAGGCTTTTTCCCATACAGGAGCGCAATACACGCTTTGCCCCTGAAAATGCAAAGCCCCATGATGCAAAAGAAAACATTCTTCCTGCACCACCTCTCGCCGCACATAACGCGCATCATTCCATAAAGGAAAACCCGCATGAGCCGCATGAGCACGAATTTGATGCCGCGCGCCCTTATATATGGTACAACCCATCATATACAAAGCATGCTCTGCACTATCTTGAGGAAAAGAAGGGAAAAATTCGCATAAATTCTGATATTCCTGTACTAAAACAGGATGTAACATCGTAAAATGGGTTTGGCGTACCGTTTCAGCTTCTTGCGGCAGTACACGTGTAATTTTTCTCTTATCTGTATCCAGAGCTTGCTTCACACAAACTTCAAGGGTTATATTTCCTTGCCCCCCACGTACACCATGCACTAAAGCCACATAACGCTTTTCACACAGCCCTTGCGCCTCTAAATCTTGCCAACGCTGCACCCCTTGTGCACTTTGCGCCGCCACCACAATGCCGGAAGTTTGCGCATCTAGCCTATTGCATAAAAAGACTTTACCATAGGTACCCTCTTGGCTGCCCAAGTACTCCTCTAAAGAAAAATTCCTCCCTGCCACCGCAGCGCAGTGCAGCCCTCGAGGCTTGGCAAAAAAAAGCCATGCATCATGTTTTTTGAGTAATACAGGGATTTTGTTTTGTAATTTTTCAGCTTGCTGCCATGAGGGAGATAAAGGCATGGTAGCCTCTGTTACAGACAAAGTTTCACGCGGAGTTGCGCAAAGCACATCGCCCACACGCACGGTGGCTCCCGCCGCGGTTTTGCGACCATTCAAAGAAATAACCCATTCTTGCCATAAAAGCTTACGACTGCGCACGGAACTTTGCGGAAAAAGCTCTTGTAAAACTTTATCCACACGCTGATCCTTATATTTTTCACTTACCACGAAAGATAATGACATTATATACCTACACTGCACGAAATAACATATACAAAACCTCTGCCCCAAAACTTTATACTATATGCAAATCATGGTGCAGAGGTTTAAAAATATCCATGTGAAGCCCGTACACGCACAGGCTTCACATAGCATATGGTTTTTATTTTTCTCTATCTTTCAACATTTTTACCGCACAAAACTTGCCACACATGGCGCAGACTTCTTCGGTTTTATGGGGCTGGCGTCTTTCATGTAATGCTTTGGGATCCAAGGCTGCAGCGGCCATGCCGTCCCAATCAAGATTACGGCGAGCCGTATTCATGGCATGTTCGCGTGCCATGGCTCGTGGTGTACCTAGCGCCACTTCACCGGCATGGGCAGCCACGCGTGAAGCCATAACGCCGGCATGTACATCGGCGGCATTGGGCAAGGTTAAATGCTCTGCAGGCGTAAGGTAACATAAAAAGTCCACCCCGGCGCGCACGCCCAAGGCGCCGCCAATGGCTCCGGCCATATGATCATAGCCGACGGCAGCATCCACCACCAAGGGTCCGAGCACATATAAAGGAGCGCCATGGGTAAGTTTTTTTATACCGGTGATTTGCGCTTCCACTTCATGCAAAGGCACATGGCCAGGCCCTTCTATCATGCTTTGCACACCAAATTCACGGGCACGCAATGCTAAGCGTCCCAAAGTGATAACTTCTTCCCACTGAGCCGCATCACCGGCATCACAACCGGCGCCGGGGCGCAGGCCATCACCAAGGGAAAGCGTCACATTATACTCTCTGGCAATTTCTAACAAACGGTCATAATGCACCAATAAAGGATTTTCTGCATCATGCTCAAGCATCCAGCGCGCAAGCATGGCGCCGCCGCGAGACACTATACCCATGACACGGCCATCGCCATATTCATTTTTGGCAATGTCGCCCCATTCTGCACCGCGACGTGTAAGTCCACAGTGCACCGTAATATAGTCCACACCTTGCTTCGCTTGCTTGGCAATTTCATCCATAAGCATATCAACAGTGAGGTCTTTAATGGGCTTATCTGCATCTAAAAGCTGTTGCCCCACGGCATACATGGGTACTGTACCCACAGGCAAGGGACAGTTTTGCAACATGGTAAGACGCGCGGCATCCAAATCACCGGATATGGACAAATCCATCACCGTATCGGTACCGGCTTCTAAAGCAATGCGCAATTTTTCGGCTTCGGTGGCAAGGCAATGCGAGAGTGGCGATGTGCCAAGGTTCGCATTAATTTTAATCCTTGCAGGCTGCCCTATGAGGATGGGCTTAAGATTGGGGTGATTGGGGTTTCCGAGTAAAACCATGGTGCCATTTTCTATGGCAGCGCGAATGGATTCTTCGGAAAGGCCTTCTTCTGCTGCCAAAGCAGGAAGAAATTTATGGGCCAAAGCGGCAAGAGCGGTATTTTTTGTAAACAATGACATCTGACATCCTTACGTTTGGGAAATCAAGATGCATAAAAGCCACGAAAGGAAATCAGGCTTCCCTACGGCAGCACAATCTGCATCAGGTTCAAAGGGTTAGGGACAATCCCAGTCTCAGCCCACATGGGGCTCCCCTAGCTTTTTTCAATTTACCACGCCCATGCGAAAGTGTAAATACATGACACAGACATAATCATTGCCTTACTTATGAAAGGCTTTATTTTCAAAAACTTACCCACCCAGCGACATGAAATAACAATTTTTTATAAAGTATACCTAGGTACGGCGCAGCCTTCTTTGCACTTGCTCTAGGGCCGGTCGTATGAGCTCAGGGCAAACTTTCCATGTGAGGCAGCCATAGCTGAGCACAAAAAGACTTAAACTTCCCATAAGAGAGAGCACATACGGCCACACGGAAGGAAGGTTTACGGCGTAACGTAATATGCTTTCCCCCGTGTACCAGGCCACAACGCCACTGATAAAGGATAAAAATATACCGTACAATAAAATATGCCCCAGCCCTTCAAAGGCCGCCAAACCATGACGCTTCTTCCAAATACACATGATGATGGCAATATAGGCCACCACGCCCCAAAAGCTCACTAGGGCTATGCCCATGGCATCCCAGCGCAAAGCGTAATAAAAGAAAGGCAAGCTTACCACGGTGATAATGGTACCCCAAAGGGCAGGGGTAAAGGTATCACCAAGGGCATAAAAAGCGCGCCCTAAAACCATTTGCACACCCCACATGGGTACCATAAGCA
>CAYJHH010000208.1:0-3724 GCA_964369995.1 uncultured Desulfovibrionaceae bacterium | reverse complement strand
GGTGAAGCCGGTCGCGGATTTGCTGTTGTGGCAGATGAAGTCAGAAAGCTTGCTGAAAAAACCATGGATGCCACACGAGAAGTGAGTGAAAGTGTGCGCTCTATCCAAAGTTCAAGCACAGCAAATCAAGAAGAAGTAAAGAGGGTTGTAAGTCAAATATTACAAACATCTGAATTTGCAAAGCAATCAGAAGTGTCTTTACAAGAGATTGCATCTGTAACAAGCCAAAATACAGATATGATTCACCAAATTGCTAGTGCTGCCAATGAGCAAACGACGGTTTCAGAAGATATTTCGCAGTCTATGAGTGATATCAATGAAGCTGTAAACAAAAATACAGAAGCTATTATTCAATCTGCTGATGCCATTCGTGAGCTTGCAGAACAAGCGCACGAGTTACAAAGAACTATGAGCAAGGCATAATGGTAATGTGCAATGAGCGAACAATGAAAAGAGGAGTAAGCTAGCCTTACATACATGTTAATGGATACTTAAATAGTATGGTGGCTAAATTACATATTACAATTAGACTGCATTGATACATGTTGTCGGAACAAAATGTATAAAGCCTTTCATGCGTACAATATATATGAGGTAGCTATGATTACATCGTAGCTACCTCATTTTTTAGAAATGCTCACATGAAACTTGAATATCATAAGAACTGTTTTCTCAAGACCATACTTTTAATTATGCTCTTTCATTAATATTATTTTGCATAAAATATCTAATAGTTTTTTAATTATACATTGAAAGCATGGCTATGGCGACGAAGTATTTACCCAAGAACTAAGGCTAAGTTTTATTGCAAATGTAAATTATAATAATATGACAACTGTGTAGAGTTATGAGTTTTTACCCATATCATAATATGAGCGGGCATTGCATAGCTTTTTTTGAGGAAAAATGTCCTTAAAGATACAAAGAAATATATATTTGCATGCTTTTTACTATACATTATTTCTTGCAATGGTGTCAGTAGTTGAAAATAAAAACATATGCAAAGCTGTATTTTTTATTTATATATCAAGTAGATGTTAGTGAGTTGAAGCTTGTGCTTTTTTGTGTTATGCTGTAAAATACTCGTATTCTATTGATGTTGATACTTTGATGTGTATGGTTGCTATAACTTTTACGTCATATGAAGTTAAAAAAATTGAGAAGGTTATGGATGTACATTTTTTCCATAACAAGATGGTTTATTTGTGAAAATATGGCCAGTAGTGAAGTGGGGCGTCACGGTGCGCATTGTTCACTTGTGAGCAGTTGTGTGTTTATGCATGGTGTATATGATAAAACGTATCTCGTAAGTAAGCTATATTATTGAAAATAGACTTTGCGGAGAAGATGTTATGAATTCGGTGTTTCCTCAAAATTTGCACGGATTAAGTGAATCGTTGGCTCGCATTACCAACTCTCCAGCTTTAACATCGGGAGATTTTGAAGAAGCTTCACTTATAGTGGCCAAGGAAGCTGCTCATTCTTTAGATGTTTCACGCGTATCCATCTGGAATATGAATCTTAAGACAAAAACGTTGGAAAATATTTTATGTTTTATCAAGGCTGATGAATCCGTACATAAACTTGATAATTTTGATTTGACAGCCAGTGATGTGTATGTAGATGCTTTGTATTCCAATCGAATTATTTCTACTGACGTAAAAAACCCAGAAGCTGTAGCTCTTTTTGCAGATGTGTATAATGAATCCGTAACTGCCATGCTCGATGCTCCCGTACGTTTACGCGGGAATCTTGTGGGGGTTGTTTGTATAGAGCAACTTGAACATGACAGAATATGGACAAGTGAAGAAAAAAATTATGCATCATCGTTAGCAGATCTTTTGGCCCTTGCAAAGTCTTCTGCGCTGCATGTCAAAGCCTTGGATGCGGTCAATGCCACTAAAAAGAGCGCAGACAGGCTCATGTCTAATTTGCCCGGAGCCATTTATCAATGCCTCAATGAACCCCCTGTGTACCGATTTACCTATGTGAGCGAGGGATGTTTTCCTTTATATGGCTATACATCTGATGAACTGACTCGCGAAGGGGGGGTACGTTTTTTTGACCTTGTTCACCCAGATGATGTGCAAGCGCTTGCTGATATTAATATGAAGACATTGGATATTGGTCTTCCTTTAGATACAACCTTTAGAATTATAGATAAAGCGGGCAATGTTAAATGGGTTTGGGAGCGTAGCCGCGTGGCAGAATTCACCGCGGATGGTAAACCTTATGTGCTTGAAGGTTTTTTATCAGATATTACGGAACAAAGACGTTTAGAAACAGAAGCCTTAGCCAATCAAGCCAAAAGTGCCTTTCTTGCCAATATGAGTCATGAAATTCGCACTCCCATGAATGCTATTTTGGGCATGTCAGACATTGCTTTACGCCATGACCCCCCTGTGCAAGTGCATGAATGCTTACAAAATATTAAAAGCGCTGCCAGTTCTTTGTTAACTATTATCAATGATATTTTAGATTTTTCTAAAATTGAAGCCGGCGCCATAGAAATTACTCCTGAGCCTTATTGCGTAAAGTCTTTTATCAATGACATTGTGACCTTGGTTAATGTGCGTATAGGCAGTAAAGACATTGAATTCTTTGTGGATGAAGATTATGCCATGCCAAGTGTTCTCCATGGCGATAGTGTTCGTATTAAGCAAATACTTATCAATCTTTTATCCAATGCCTTAAAGTTTACGCATCAAGGGCATGTACGATTTAGCATTCATGCCAAGCCTGCCAAAAAGGGCGAAACCACATGGCTAAGCGCGCGCATAGAAGATACAGGCATTGGCATTAAGCGCGAAGATTTAGCCATGCTTTTCAATAACTTCTCTCAGGTGGATACCAAGAAAAATAGAAATATTGAAGGCACTGGCTTGGGGCTTGCCATTACCAAGCGCCTTGTGGAAAAAATGGGCGGAAGCATCACCGTGGAAAGCGTGTATGGGAAGGGATCGATTTTTTCTTTTGAGATTCCGCAAAGGGTGGAAAATGAAAACTCCCTGTTAACAAGTAATGACTTTACACATATACGTGTGGCTCTGTGGTTAGAAAATGCGCTTAAGGCAGAATTTTTGCGTGAAAAGTTTAAGAGCTTTGGGGTTCAAGCGCATATTGTTGAAGATGCATCTTCGCTTAAAGAATACACACATGTGTTTTTAGAATATGAAAAATTGTCCACTTTTGACGCAAGCTCTACGCCTCATGTGTGCATCATTGCCCTTACGCGCAACGCTTTTGAAACCACAGATGGTGCATCTAATGTTAAAATATCGTACGCCCCGCTCACAGTGGTCTCCATAGCTCATTTATTAGAAGATGGTACCTGTCATGAAAGCTCCACGCCTAATAGTAAGAGTGAATTTACGTTAAAAACCACAGGTGTTCGCGCTTTGGTGGTGGATGATAATAGTATTAATTTAATTATTTCTCAAAGTGTACTAGAAGAGTATGGCGTCTCTGTAGACACTGTTCTTTCTGGAGAAGAAGCCATAGAGCATGTGCAGAAAATACACTATGATATTGTTTTTATGGATCATATGATGCCGAAAATGGACGGCGTAGAAACCACCATTCATATGCGCGCTATTCCTGGGGATTATTATCAAAATTTGCCCATAATAGCCCTTACGGCCAATGCTGTGGGAGATGTGCGTGAAGAATTTTTACGTTCAGGTATGAATGATTATTTGGCTAAACCACTTGAAATTAAAAAACT
>CAYJHH010000207.1:0-3733 GCA_964369995.1 uncultured Desulfovibrionaceae bacterium | reverse complement strand
AGGGGAACTTTTTGCAAAAAGTTCCCCTCCCAAACCCTCCCCTCAAAAACTCTTTATGGCGTCCAAAAACCGTCTGTGAAAAAAATCTTCCCCGCATGGGGATTTTTTTATTTGTTCAAATCTCCTTAGGCCAAAAAAAAGCCTCCAAATTCCTTTGGAAGCTTTTCATATATATGGTAAAAGTCTATTGTACTTTTTCTGCTGCGTCTTCGGGGTCATAATCCATGACGCGCCCTTGCAGCCACACATAGGCGTCCACATCATCGCCCACCTTGGGCTCATAGTCCTTAAGTACCGTTTTAGGCACATAAAGCATAATACGCAAAGGCTCACGTTCAGGCATGGGAAAATCAAGGCGTAACATGGTAATTTCTAATTTATCAAGCACGCACTCTTGCACTTCAAGTACAGTGCTGCGCACTTCGTATTCACAAAAGTACCGCCCTGGCATAATAATTTGTTTTCCTGCAAGGTTAATCTTAAGCGTAGGCACGTCGAGACGCGTTTTGTCAGGATTATCCAAAAGCCACTTGGCTGCATGAGCCTCATAGGTGGGGCCTTGCGTAATGGACATTTCGTCAATGAGCGCTTTACGAATACCCATGGCTAAACCGGCCATTAAAAAAGTATGCGTAACGCCGGGTGTTAAGTCTTCTTTATCGCGAAAATACAAAGGATCGTAAAACCATAAAGGTTTTTTACCTTCTAAAATATTTGCACTCACATTGGCTTCCACACCAGATTTCCACACCACAGCAGAATCCACTTCCAAAGAGTTGGGAAATCCCTCTAAAAATGGCATGGCAGTAACAGGCTTAAGCTCTGCGTCAAGGTCGCCTTGCATAACTGTGGCAGCGCGCACAGGCTGATCTTGTGGCCAAGCCATGAGTATGGTCTCTTTTGTGCTGTCTTTGCGTTGCCAACAAGCACGAGTGCCGCCGGAATGAATGATGGTACCCACAATTTGCGACATAAGCGCTTTGGGGTTGCCCACAAGCACAGCCCATTGATTGCCAAGACCTTCAAAATGGGTACGATGCTCTTCTGCTTGGTATATATTTTCTTGCTTTGTAGACATATGATTCCCTTATAAATTTCGCTGTATAATTCCCTTGCCCTTTACAGCAAGAGAGTTTACTTTGCCCTGTACCGTGCAAAAGCCCACACGGCCTGGCGCTGCCAAGGCAGAACGCCTTTTCGAAACACGTAGTTGAGCATATTTTACCCTTAAAGTATAGTTTTTTTTTCTTGGCCTACGGGGCATGTAAGAATATTTTTACCAAAGCCCACTGAGAAACATTGACAAGATACGCTAAAGGCGATATACGTCCGTGTTCGTTGTGTAGAACCATGTAGGAAAGCTCAGATGTGTTGTCTGGGAAAACATATTTCAAATAAACTTTGGAGGAAAACGTGGCTAACCATAAGTCTGCCATTAAGCGTCACAAGCAAAGCCTTGTTCGTGCCGAGCGCAACCGTGCTGCTCGTACCCGTGTGAAAAATGTTATTAAAAAAGTACGTACTGCAGTTCTTGCAGGTGATAAAGCTGCAGCTTCTGAAGCTCTCGTACTCGCAACTTCCATGCTCGATAAGGCTTCCACCAAGGGCGCCATGCATTGGAAAACATCCGCACGTAAGATTTCTCGTCTTGCCATGGCTGTTAACAAAATCGAAGCATAATTTCTCTACAGATTATCTGTAAAAGAGAACAAAAAGCCTTTTTTCTGATGGGATTCCCGTCGGAAAAAAGGCTTTTTTATTGCCATGACAATACCATGATCTGTGCGCACAAGCCCCACATAAAAGCATATCAGGTCAGAAGTAAAGTAGGCTACAGCAGGTTTTATTCTGCAAATATTTCGGGAAAAAGCGTAGGCAGGGATTTAACAAAATGTTCTATTTCATAGGCTATTTGAACAAAGCAACGTAATCTATCCGTTTCATTGGTGCATTTTTTAGCCATAAAATACGGCTCTTTAAAAGCATAGTGAATATGCTTTGAGCCAGAAAAAAAGGGGCGATGTTGCGGCGCATAATCACATAAAGTAAGCACATAATCAAAGCTCATGGGCGGAAAATCCTGAATCGATTTAGAGTGTTGCATTGATATATCAACATCTAAAAGATTCATGGCTTGCATAGCATAAAAGCTCACTCCACGAGACTCCCCCCCTGCCGAATATATTTGGAATTTATCACCATAATACTTTCGTGCAAAGCCCTCAGCCATTTGACTGCGAGAAGAGTTACCCGTGCTGAAAAAAAGAATTTTTTTCATTCCATAGCCTTATTACACCCATATTTTCAACGTACCATACCCCAAATAGTCGGCAACATAGGACACAAATTACAACTACGCACAATCCACCAGAAAGACAAGTTTTTTTTATAAAAAAGCCCTTAGTTTTATTTTTAAGCGGCTCTATGCATGCTCTGCACATTGTTAGCTTGTATTTTTTTGAAGGGGAGAAGGGAAACCTTTTTGAAAAAAGTTTTCCCTTCTCCCCCTCAAACTCCCCCTCTACCCTTACAAAAACTTTTCATGGCGCACTAAGCTTGTGTTTTATCTTTCTACTTTTGCGCTTTAAAACCTATTTTATTTTCTATTGATTATGGAAAGCCTAGGGCTTATCTGTAAATTTTTTACATAAAAAGGGCAAAAAGCCAAAGCTTTTTGCCCTCAGACTAATGACAAAGTATAAGATTAAAAAACTCTACGTAAAAAGATGAACCAAACATTAAATTTTATTTTTTCATCTTTTAAAAATGTGCCAAAATCATACACTGTAGAATTTTACATTGTGATAAAAATGCCTTTCATAAAGATAAGGTGTTGATGCAATGAAAGTTTTTTGGAAAGGGGGTCTGGGGGAAGAACCTTTTCTTCAGAAAAGGTTTTCCCTCAGGAGATTTTGTCAGCCATCTGAGGGAAACTCGTTCCCCTCAGATGGCCTCATACAAGCGTTTAATTAACCCATATCATGCGTTAAAACCATACTACGTGCTGCGGCGGCTTCATCTAAGCGACGCACAGGCGTATTGGTGGGGGCTGCTTTCAGCTCTTCAGGCTTTTCATGTCCAAGTTGCACCACTTTTTCCAGAACAGCCACAAATTCATCCAGAGTTTGTTTACTTTCTGTTTCTGTGGGCTCAATCATGAGGCATTCAGGCACAATAAGCGGGAAGTAAATGGTGGGCGCATGATAGCCCTGATCCAATAAGCCCTTGGCAATATCTAAAGCGCGCAATCCTTCAGGAGCAGAAGCCACAAATTCATGGGCGCAAATACGTGGATACGGCAAAGTTAAGAAGTCTTTCACCAAGGCTTTAATATAATTTGCATTAAGCACAGCATATTCAGAAGCGCGTGTGAGCCCTTCGCCACCAAGGCGTAATACATAGGCATAAGCACGCAAGAAAATGCTAAAGGAACCATAGAAAGGCGCAATGTAGCCAATGGACTTGGGATAATCATAGCCTAAGCAGAAGGTACCGTCTTCTTTCTTTTCCACGCGGGAAATGGGCAAGTACGGCACAAGGCGCTCAGACACACCCACAGGGCCAGAACCTGGGCCACCGCCGCCATGCGGGGTACCAAGGGTTTTGTGCACATTCCAGTGAACCACGTCAAAGCCCACATCGCCCACGCGCATTTTGCCCATGATGGCATTCATATTGGCACCATCATAATAGAGCAATGCGTCTACAGAGCGCATTTTTTCTACGATGAATT
>CAYJHH010000206.1:0-3738 GCA_964369995.1 uncultured Desulfovibrionaceae bacterium | reverse complement strand
TGGGAGGGGAAACTTTTTTTTCCTAAAAAAAGTTTCCCCTCCCAGAAAAAAAAGAATAAACAACCAAAAAATAAAACAAACAAAAAAATAATATAAAATTAAAGCAGGATACAATATATGGCATATGTAAAAATAGGCGTAGGCGGGCCTGTGGGGTCGGGTAAAACGGCGCTCATTGAAAGGCTTACCCGTAAAATGAAAGAGGAATATTCCTTATGCGTTATCACCAATGATATTTATACCCGCGAAGATGAAGAATTTTTGGTGAAAAATTCTGCTTTGCCCAAGGAGCGCATCATGGGTGTAGAAACGGGCGGCTGTCCGCACACAGCTATTCGTGAAGATTGCTCCATGAACCTTGAGGCCGTGGAAGAGATGGCCGAGCGCTTCCCCGATGTGCAGATTATGTTTATTGAAAGCGGCGGTGATAATTTATCCGCCACGTTTAGCCCTGATTTAGCTGACGCCACCATATATGTTATTGACGTGGCGCAAGGGGAAAAGATTCCCCGTAAGGGTGGCCCGGGCGTCACGCGTTCTGATTTGCTTATTATTAATAAGACAGACCTTGCTCCCTTGGTGGGTGCCAATTTGGATATTATGGCGGCGGATTCTGACAGAATGCGCGGTGGGCGTAAGTATTTGTTTACCAACCTTATGAGCCTTGAGGGGCTTGACGCTGTCATAGAGTGGATAAAAAAAGACGCACTTTTTGAGGGTATGTAATGCAGTCTTGCGTTCGTTTTTCCACCAAGTATAGTCATCACAAAACGGTGTATGATGATGTGTACTTTACCCCTCCTTATAAGCTTATTGCCCCCTTGTATGAGGGAGAAGAAGCCCATATTATTTTACTTTCTTCTTCTGCGGGGCTTTTGCAAGGGGATGTGGTGCATATGGATTTGCACTTTGGGGCGCAGTCTCAGGCCTTGGTGGGCTCGCAAAGTTATGAAAAGGTTTTTGATACGCAAGAGGGCAGGGTGGAAAAAAATGTGCGTATGCGCGCTGAGGCTTTAAGCCGTGTGCGCTATATGCCGCATCCCACCATACCTTTTAAAAATAGCCATTATGTGAGCAAAACGCATATGGACTTGGCAAGTGATTCCACGTTTTTTTATAGTGATATTTTCACCGCAGGGCGTGTGCATATGGGGGAAAGCTTTCTTATGAAAACCTTTCAGGCCACGGTGCATGTCTATGTGGAAAATAAGCTAGCTTTTGCAGATAATACGCTCATAGACCCTGAGCGTTGGAATTATGCCACCTTGGGCTTATGGCATGGCTTTAGCCATAATGGCTTACTGTATGCGTATTTTCCCTCTCAGCAGCAAGAAGATTTATTTATTAGCCTTGCACGGCAAAAGGCGGCGGAAAAGCTTTCCCATTATGAAGTGGGCGTGAGTAAAGCCCAACAAGGCGTATGCGTACGCGTTTTGGGAGATAGTGGGGATAATATATACACATATTTTAAAGAAATAAGCCAAGCTTTATAATGTAAATTCAGTAGTATGCTTTAGGCTGTGTAAAGTACGAAAGTAAAAAAATAAAAACCCGTGCTTGACATTGTATACAGTATTCAGTATATTTTTATCAAGGACGAAAAATACTATGAACACCATTTTCTCATATACCCTTTCATGGCTTTGGTGGCTCACTACAGAAGTAGAAGAGTTCACTTAGTCGTGTGCAGGTTTTGGGAAAAAGTACGTTAATAAAAGCGCCATTCCCCCTCTGTTTGCAAAAGTGAACAGGGGGGGATTTTTTTATTCTATAAGGAGATATTTCATGTTTTCACCCTCTTTGAAAGAAGCGGAAAAGTTGGCACAAACCTTTAGCCTTATACCTATTATTTATGAGATGCCGTCGGATTTTACCACGCCCATCAATGTGCTGAAAGTGCTAAAATCTCACTTTAGTCAGTGCTTTTTATTTGAAAGTGTAGATACCACCCATGCTTTTGGGCGTTACTCTTTTTTGGGTTATGAACCAAGCTTGGAAATAACATGCTTGCAAGGGATAATTAGCACGAAGAGCTCTCTTGGTGAAAAAAAAGAACATACGCATCCCAAAGAATATTTAAAAAAATTGCTCAATCAATACTCAAGTCCGCGCTATGAGCATTTCCCTTCTTTCACAGGGGGGCTTGTGGGGTATTTTGCCTATGATTTTATTAAATACAGCGAGCCTACCTTGCAGCGTGATATGGACGATGCTGTGGAAAATTTTAATGATTTAGACCTTATGCTTTTTAAAAAGTTAATTGTTTTTGATAATTACAAGCAAAAACTCTACCTTGTGCATAATATAGATCAGGAAAATGTGAAGGAAAGCTATGCGCGTGCTTTACAAGAAATACAGGCTTTAAAAAAGCTCTTGATCACGACGTGCTGCCAAACACGTTTTACAGGGCAGCTCACTTCGGATTTTACCGCTCTTTTTGATAAAGAAAGCTATATGTCCATGGTGGAAAAGGCCAAGGAGCATATTTATGAAGGTGATATTTTTCAGGTGGTGCTTTCCAATCGCTTGGAAGCGGATTTTGAAGGCAGTTTGCTAAATGCCTACAGAAAATTGCGTATGACCAATCCCTCACCCTATATGTTTTACTTAAGCAGTGAAAACAATGAAATTGTGGGCGCCTCACCGGAAACCTTGGTAAAGCTTCAAGACGGCACGGTATATACTTTTCCTTTGGCCGGCACACGTAAACGTGGAAAAAACGCCATGGAAGATGCCGCGTTGGAGGCAGAGCTGCTTGCCGATGAAAAAGAAGTGGCAGAACACACCATGCTGGTGGATTTAGGGCGCAATGATTTGGGGAAAATATGTCAATTTGGCTCAGTGGAGGTGAAGGACTTTATGCAAGTGCATTATTATTCACATGTTATGCACTTGGGCTCCACTGTGCACGGCCTTATGGATGTGCAGCATGATGCCCTGAATGCCATTGAAGCGGTGCTGCCTGCCGGTACTCTTTCCGGCGCCCCAAAAATTAAAGCCTGTGAAATTATCCATGAGCTTGAACAAAATAAAAGAGGTCTTTATGGCGGTGCCATTGGCTATATAGACTTTACAGGTAATATGGATACCTGCATTGCCATCCGCCTATGTTTTAAGAAAAACAATAAGATATATATACGCTCTGGCGCGGGCATTGTGGCTGATAGTGTGCCAGAAAAAGAATATGAAGAATGCATCATGAAAGCTCGCGCCGTCATGGAAGCGGTGCAAAGTGCTGAGGAGGGCTTTGACCCATGTTAGTCTTAATAGATAATTATGACAGCTTTGCGTACAATTTGTATCAAATGCTAGGCGCCATCTCGCCAAGTATTGCCGTTATTCGTAATGATGCTCACACCGTGGAAGAGGTTTTTGCCCTGCAACCTTCGCGCATAGTGCTTTCTCCGGGGCCAGGCAAGCCCAGTGAGGCCGGCATATGCGTGGAGCTGATACAAAAACTACCACCACATATCCCCTTATTGGGCGTATGTCTTGGGCATCAAGCCATATTTGAAGCCTTTGGCGGTACGGTAAGTTATGCCAAAGAGCTTATGCATGGCAAACAATCGCTTGTGCAACAAGTGCTCCCTTCGCCTCTTTTTAAGGATATTCCGCAAGAATTTCTTGTGGCGCGTTATCACTCTTTGGCGGGGCTTAAAGATACACTTCCTCTAGAATTACAAAGCATAGCCCATAGTGATGATGGGGAAATTATGGCTGTGGAGCATACAAAGCGCC
>CAYJHH010000205.1:0-3761 GCA_964369995.1 uncultured Desulfovibrionaceae bacterium | reverse complement strand
CATGCCAAAAACATCTTTGTGGTAGAAATGAATATGGGACATGTGAAAGAACAAGTCAAACGCGTGGCGGTGAACCCAGACCGAGTATTCCTTGTGAACCGCATGGACGGTGTATTAGTTAATCCAAAAGATATTGGTGCTGTTATGCGTACCATCGAAGGTAGGGGGTTCTAAGATGGCATTTAGAAAATATATTCGCGAACGCTTTTTTCCGCATATCTGGTGCCCAGGATGCGGTCATGGCATTATCCTCAACAGCATCTTACATGCTGTGGACGAACTTGGCATCGAAAATTCCGACATGTCCATGGTATCCGGTATTGGCTGCTCTGCACGTATTTCCGGCTACTGTGACTTTCACACCATGCACACCATGCATGGCCGTGCACTCGCTTGTGCCACCGGTTTAAAATTGGCCAAGCCTTCCCTCAATGTTATTGTTCCCATGGGTGATGGCGATGCCACAGCCATTGGTGGTAACCACTTTATCCACGCTTGTCGCCGTAATATTGACCTTACCATCATTGTTATGAATAACCGTATTTATGGCATGACCGGTGGTCAATACTCTCCCCTTTCCGGCGAAGGTATCCTTGCCACCACAGCTCCTTATAGAAGCATTGACGCGGCCTTTGACACAGTGCAATTGGCTCTTGGCGCCGGCGCCACCTTTGTGGCTCGTACCACCAGCTTCCACGCTAAGGAATGTATCTCTCTTATCAAAAAAGGCATGGAACATAAGGGCGTATCTGTCATTGAAATCATGTCGCAATGCCCCACCTACTTTGGACGCAAAAACAAAATTGGCGGCGCTGTGGAACTTATGGAAAGCTATCGCGACGGCACAGCTCCCCTTGGTTCCAAAAAATTGGAAGAGAATCCAAACCTCATTTCTCGTGGTATTTTCCGTGATGAAGTTAGACCAGAATACTGCGAAGAATACGCTAAACTTATTAAGAAAGTTCAGGGGTAACACATGGATACACAACGTTTTTTATTGTCTGGCTCCGGTGGGCAGGGCGTTATTTCCTTGGCTATCCTCTTGGCCGATGCCGCTGCCATTTATGGCGGGCATAATGCCGTGCAATCACAATCCTATGGTCCAGAAGCCCGCGGCGGTGCCACACGCTCCGACGTTATCATTTCTGATGGACCCGTTTATTACCCCAAGGTAAATGAACCCAATTATGTGGTGGCCCTTACCAATGAAGCCATGGGGAAATACTTGCCCCTCATCCGCCCCGGCGGCATGGTGCTTTATGATAGCCAATTGGTAACATCCGTACCCAAGATTGACGCCATTCACAAAGACCTCCCCATGTACCAAGCCGTTATGGACACTCTTGGTAAGCCTCAAGCCCTTAACGTGGTGGTACTTGGCGCCTTGGCAACCCTTACCAAAGCTGTACAAATCAAGCATTGTGAAAGCGTTTTGGAAGCTCGCTTCCCCACTGCTTTCCATGAAAACAACAAAAAAGCTTTACACATTGGTGTGGAGCTAGCAAAACCATTTGTTGATTAATTGGACTTACATAAAGTAGAACCTAAGGCCTCCTTAGGTTCTACTTTACTATGGGGCTAATCCCCCACAACACGTTTTAATCCTTAAAAAAGCAAAGTGTAGGATGGTATTATGAACATTCATGAGTATCAGGCCAAAGAACTCCTCGCAAGCTATGGTGTACCCGTACCCCAAGGCGGTGTTGCAGCCACAGTAAAAAGAGCTTTGGAAGTTGCCAAGACCCTGCCTGGCCCCATTGGCGTTGTAAAGGCACAAATTCATGCAGGTGGACGCGGTAAAGGTGGCGGTGTAAAAGTATGCAAGAGCATAAAAGAAATTGAAGACGCCGCCAGTACCATTCTTGGCATGCAACTGATCACCCACCAAACAGGCCCCGAAGGACAGCTTGTTAAAAAAGTATGGGTAGAGCAAGGTACAGATATCGCTAAAGAACTTTATTTGGCTGTGGTGCTTGATCGTGGTTCAGAATGCCTCACCATCATGGCCTCTCCCGACGGCGGTATGGACATTGAAGAAGTGGCAGAAAAAAATCCTGAGCGTATTTTCACCACCCGCCTTGACGGTGCGCATCAAATATGGCCTTTCCAAGCGCGTCAGCTTCTTTTTGGTTGCGGTTTAACACCAGCTCAAGTGGCTCAAGGTGTTGCACTTATCACCAATTTAGTAAAGCTTTGCGTAGAAAAAGACGCCACCCAAGTGGAAATTAATCCTCTTGCCATTAATAGTGAAGGAAATCTTGTAGCTCTTGACTGCAAAATGAATTTTGACGAAAGCGCCCTAAAGCGCCATCCTGATATCCAAGCTTTAGAAGACCCTGACGAAGCCGACCCCCTTGAGCTTAAAGCTGCTCAGCTTGGCGTAAACTATGTACGCCTCAATGGCTATGTGGGTACCATGGTTAATGGCGCCGGCCTTGCCATGGCCACCATGGATGCCATCAAACAAGCCGGTGCAGAGCCTGCCAACTTCCTCGATGCCGGCGGCGGCGCCAATGTGGAAATGGTGAAAAAAGGCTTTGAAGTTATGCTGTCTGACTCCAATGTGCGCGGCATACTCATTAATATTTTTGGCGGTATTTTGCGCTGCGATATCGTAGCCGAAGGCGTTGTTCAAGCTGTAAAGGAAATCAACTTACAGCTCCCCCTCGTGGTACGCATGGAAGGCACCAATGTGGATGTGGCTCGCAAAATTCTTGCTGAAAGCGGCGTGAATATTGTCACCGCATCCTCCATGGCTGAAGCCGCACAAAAAATTGCTGAACTGACAAAAAAGGCATAAGGGAGACCACATGAGTATTCTTATTGATGAAAAAACCCGCGTGGTTGTGCAAGGCCTCACCGGCCGCGAAGGGCAATTCCACGGTCAACAAATGCTGGACTATGGCACCAATATTGTGGCTGGTGTAACCCCCGGTAAAGGTGGCCAAGAAGTACTTGGTGTACCCGTTTTTAATACCGTTCAAGAAGCTGTAGAAAAAACCGGCGCCAATGTTTCAGTTATCTTTGTACCTGCTGCAGGATGCGCCGACGGTGCCTGCGAAGCCGCTGATGCCGGTGTTGAACTTGTGGTTATTATCACCGAGCACGTACCTGTACTTGATATGGTACGCGCCAAAGCACACCTCAACGCCAAAGGCGTAAAGCTCATTGGCCCCAACTGCCCCGGTCTCATCAGCCCCGGAAAATGCAAAATCGGCATTCAACCCGGATATATCCATAAACAAGGGAACATTGGCCTCATCAGCCGCTCCGGTACCCTTACCTACGAAGCCGTACACCAACTTTCCAGCGAAGGCCTTGGCCAAAGCACCGTCATTGGCATGGGCGGCGACCCCGTTCCCGGCCTAAAGTTCATTGACCTTTTAGAGCTTTTCCGTGATGACCCCGAAACCCATGCCGTATGCATGCTGGGCGAAATTGGCGGCGATAACGAAGAAAAGGCTGCTGCCTATATTAAGGAAACAAACTATCCCAAACCTGTCTTTGGCTTCATCGCCGGCCTCACAGCCCCTCCAGGAAAACGTATGGGCCATGCCGGTGCCATCATTTCCGGCTCCAAAGGTCGCGGCGAAGATAAAATCAAAGCCATGGAAGATGCCGGTATTACCGTCATCAAAGAATTGGGCTTATTTGGAAAAACCGTTGCTGAAGCTTTAAAGAAGTAGTTTTTAGTTCTTTTTTCAATTCTTTGTGGGGGAGAGGGAAAACCTTTTCTGAAGAAAAGGTTCTTCCCTCTCCCC
>CAYJHH010000204.1:0-3784 GCA_964369995.1 uncultured Desulfovibrionaceae bacterium | reverse complement strand
TGAGCCACCGGGGAGTGTGTTACGCCACTCAGCGCAAGAGAGGTTTTATGGTATTCGCCCCTCATAGTCAAGATTTTTTTTCTTCTTTTTTATTTTTTCGCCATACAAACGAAACATTACACATAATACACTCATTATATTATGTATAATTTTCCATTAACAACTTACCTCATCTAACAATTCCCAGAAGGTAAGGTATTTTAGGTTTAATCTAAGTAGTTTTACACGCATGACATGAGAAAAATCATTCAAAGTGGGAACCATAAGAGCACTGCGCATTTATCCTATAAACAAAACACTGCCGTGTCAGCATTACGCCTCTTGCTGTCGCGCCTTTCTTAGCCAATAATGCACTGTCTTATACAAAGTATCTGGATTTATAGGTTTTGTCACATGATCATTCATACCGCACGTTAAAGAGAGCTCTTTATCTCCTGTCATGGCATGAGCAGACATGGCAACAATGGGCAAAGCATCAAAGTTTTCTTGCGATCGAATAATTTTGGTGGCTGTATACCCATCCATAATAGGCATTTGAATATCCATAAGCACTAAATCATAGATATTTTTTTCAAGCAAAGCCACAGCTTCTTGGCCATTATTGGCTATGTCCACTGTATTACCCATTTGCGTAAGCAACTCTTCGGCAATCAGTTGATTAATCTCATTATCTTCTACAAGAAGCAAATATCCAGTGTCGTAGTTCTCTTTTTGCTCCGCAATATTTGCCATATTTTCCCACTGTAATAGATCCTGACAAACTTCAAATTCAGCTGTGAAGAAAAAAGTAGACCCTCTACCCTGTTCACTTTCCACCCAAATATCTCCATGCATTTTTTCCACCAAGCTACGTGATATGGCAAGTCCTAAACCAGTGCCACCATATTTTCGTGCCATGGAGCTATCGACTTGCGAAAAAGCCATAAACAGTGTTTTAAATTGCTCCAAGGACATGCCAATGCCAGTATCTTTAATGGAAAAAACACAACGCACCCGCGAAGCATCTTCTAAAAAATCACAGGTAACGCCCAAAGAAATTTTTCCTTCATGAGTGAACTTTATGGCATTGCTTACAAGGTTAAACACCACTTGCTTTAAGCGCAGAGCATCACCAAGAAGGAGCTTTGTGGCTTTTTCACACAAATGCATTTCAAGTTGTAAACCTTTTTCAGTACATGCAGGAGTATACAAAGCCTGAACCTCTTTATATACTTGCTCCAAGGTAAAGGGTGTAGCCTCCATTTCAAGCTTACCAGCTTCAATTTTTGAAAAATCCAAAATATCATTAATAATACGCAGTAAATTGTTGGCAGAAAATAAAATCTTTTCCGTATAGTTTTTTTGGAAGTCCGTAAGTTCAGTCGTCTCAAGTAAGTGTAAAAGACCAAGGATACCATTCATGGGCGTGCGAATTTCATGGCTCATATTGGCTAAAAATTCACTTTTCGCTTGGTTATTTCTTTCCGCTAAATCTTTCGCTTCTTGTAAATCCTGCTGCGTTTGTTGAATTTCTGCCAGCATAGCCACCAAGTCACGCACATCTCTGAAATAAGACAATATATAATACGTGTCACCGTAAAAAATGCGCGTTATTTTTACATCAAGCGGAATGGCAAAATCCGTAGTAGGATTAACAGCCATAAAATTAAAACGCACAGAACCTTGCTCCAAAGATTTCTTTAGGGCATCCAAAAATACAGTTTTAGAGTTATCACCATTGGGCTGATATTCTGGAAAAGTACTGTAAAAATTGTTCATGTACTCTTCTTTACTAAAAAAACCAAACAAATTTAAACTTTCCAAATTACAATCCAGCAACTTGCCTTCAGCGTCCCAAAAATGCGCCCCAATAGGGAAGGAATCAAGCATAAGCTGGGTGCGCATATCGGCCAATGCTGCTTGCTTTTGCACAGCTCTAAGCTCAGTTAAATCTTTTGAGTAGCCAATAACATAGTCACCATCTACCCCAGTTTTTCTCACCAACGTTATTTCCATAACCAAAGGTTTTCCATCAAGAGTTTGATACACCCACTCAAAATGAGCATACCCTTGTTGAAAAGCTTGATTCAGATGACGGCGTGCTTCCTGCGTGCTCAAAGCACCATGAGGCTGACATTCAGGACAAAGCTCAAAAAATCTTTCACAATACTCTTGCTTATCCTTAAATCCAAAGCGCTGGACTTCCAAACAATTGCAGTCAATACATTGTAAATTTTTATTCCAAATGGTAACCCCTAAAGGCATAGATTCAAAGACCATGCGCATATGCTCTGCGCCATTTTTCATACTTGCTGTGCATAGAGCGGGAATATTAAAGTCATGTAAATACGCCACCACAAAGGATTCACCATGATGGGTGATACAGGTAAAGGTGTATTTAACATGAAAAATTTCACCCAAAGAGCTTTTATGAGACCAAGAAAAATGGCAAAAGCCTTGATTAAGCGCCTGCTGTATGTGCTTTTCCCAAGCTTGAGAAGAATAAAGACCGTCTTTTTGCCAAGGGGGTGAAAACTCTACCCACTTTTGAGAGAGTTCTTCCTCCCCTTTCGCCGCAAAAATGCATAAAAAACTCTCTGAACAATATGCCAAAGAAGCATCCTGGCGTAAGCAACATACGGGAAGAGGATTCGTGCCATACAAGTCATGTAATAAAAGGCGATAGTCAGCATTTTCTTTCTGCATTTGCATATACTAAATCCTTGTTGATATAAAAGCATATTGAAGCAAAAGAACATTTCGAAAACGATACCATTGAGGCTGGAAAGGAAAATGAAAAGATATTGAAAATAATAAAGAGAGTCAGCTTGAACGCTATGGTTTTAGTGTAGCATCAAGAATATTTTTTAGCAATAAGCAATTTTTTTCTAAAATACCAGAGGCACAAACCTATGCGCATAAAAAAGGGCTAAGCCTAAGCCTAGCCCCATATTGAACCTAGTTATATCTCTTATTTGAAAGCTTTTTCAAAGTTGGGAACCACTTGCTTTTTACGGCTCATGACGCCATCAAGCCATACAGAGGTGCCTTCTGGCTTTACACCAAAAGCTTTTTCCACCACGGAAGCATCGTCAGAAACGATAAGCATTTCAGAGCCTTCCTTCATAATATCTGTAAGCAAGAGGAATACAGAGTGACGGCCTTCCCCTTTTACACGTGTAATTTCTTCTAAAAGGCCGGCTTTAACCTTATCTAAAATGCTTAAGTCCACCACTTCTAATTGGCCAATGCCAACTTTGTTGCCATTCATGTCAAAGTCTTTGTAATCACGGAAGACAAGATCTTCCATGCTGGCGCCATCTACAGCGCTCTTTACAGTGAACATTTCCATGCCAAGAGCCATCACATCGGCTACACCGCATTGCTTAGCAAGTGCTTCCACGGCTTTTTTGTCCGCATCAGTACATGTGGGTGATTTGAACATAACGGTATCGGATAAAATAGCGCAAAGCAGACCGCCGGCAATACCTTTGGGCAATTCTACGCCGTAAAAATCATACATACTTTTAATAACGGTACCGGTACATCCCACAGGCCAGGTCCAAATTTCTAAGGGGTTAGAAGTTGTAACATCACCCAATTTATGGTGATCTACAATGCCTATAACCTCAGCACTGTCCATACCTTTGGGGCCTTGAGCTAGGTCAGAAAAATCCACTAATACCACTTTTTGGCCAGCAACATCTTCCACCACCTCAGGAGCAGTTAAGCCAAATTTTTCTAAAACAAAATCCGTTTCTGGGGTGGTTGCGCCTTGGGCAACGGCCTTGGCTTGCGTTCCACG
>CAYJHH010000203.1:0-3794 GCA_964369995.1 uncultured Desulfovibrionaceae bacterium | reverse complement strand
CTTGATATATATCTTCAGCGCTACAACCGCGCGAAAGATCATGCCAGCAGCCGTTTAAGCCTTGGAGTAAGGGGCCAATGGCCGTATACCCGCCAAGACGTTGGGCTATTTTATATCCGATATTACCTGCTTCCAATGAGGGGAACACAAGCACATTAGCTTCACCAGCCACGGGGCTGTCTTTAAGCTTTTGCTTAGCTACCTCAGGAACCATGGCGGCGTCAAATTGTAATTCGCCATCCACAATAATATCTGGTCGTGCCGCGCGTATTTTTGCCACCACTTCTTTGATAAACTTTGCACGAGGATGCGCAGAGCTACCATTGGTGGAAAAAGAAAGCATGGCCACTTTTGCTTGTTCACCAGTCATAAGCTGGAATTGATCTGCCGAGTCCGTGGCAATGTCCACCAATTGTTCATCGGTGGGTACGGGAATAACGCCGCAGTCTGCAAAAACCAACACTTGACGATGATCATAGCTGGCCATGGGTGCGAGCATGAAGAAAAAGGACGAGATGGTCTTGCCACCAGGCCTGATTCCAATAACACGCAAACCGGCTTTAATCATATCACCAGTGGAGGAAATATTGCCGCCTACGCCGGCTTCCACTTCGCCGCGGCGTACCATCATGGCGCCGGCACCAGGGCCGGTGGACATGAAAGCACGGGCTTCATCTTCATTTATTTCTTTACCCTTATCACGCATAATTTGCATGAACTCAGCCGTATTGCGTTCCACCATGGTGGGGGAAGCCGGATCAAGAACACGTAAATTTACGCTACTACCCACATGGCCTACTTTTGCCATGGCGTCACGTAAAAGTGCACGCACAGCAAAGGGACGACCAAGAAGCAGGGCGTCGCCCAAACCTTCTTCCTGTAAGCGAATGGCAGCTTCTACCGCGCGGCTATCTTCACCGTCGGGAAATACCAAGCTTGCAGGTTTTGCGGAGCAAAGTTCAATGCAACGTCCCAAAAGAGAAAAGGGTTTACCCTTAACGTTACCTTGTGCCTCTTGCATTATGCCTTCCTCACGCTAGCAAGATCAATGCCTTGCTCAGCTGCATAGGTTAAGAGCATAAGCACATATACAGCGCTGCTCAAACGGTTTAAGGAAGCGATAACGTCGGCATTGCCGCTGCAAGATACAGCCACAACTTCTGTTTCACGCACAGAGGCGCGAAGCCAGTTTAATAAAGCCACATTGCCGCCCATATTACCTTGAGCTGCCACATGGTCCATGCCAAGATATTTTTGAGGCTCACGTGATACCACGTGCAAAGTTTGCACATCCATGCCACCCATACCGGCAGCATTGACGGTTTCACCAGTCATTTCACCGCGAAGGGTAAGCATAACCCAAGCATGCAAGTCCACAAGGCATTGCTTTAAAAAAGCAGGTCTTCTGTCCTTGGGGTCAAATTGGGTTTGTACCAATACGATTTGAGACAATAAGGTATCCAATTTACCACGCATGATCACCGCAGGATGATTTTTAGGCACTTCCACACCTTGTTCAAGGAGGGTAAGTTCGTGGCACTGGGCATCGGAAGCCTTGGTGCATGCAGGGCCGCTAGCGGGAGCGGCGCAAGCTGCAGCAGGAGCTGCTTTAGGCGCAGGAGCCTCGCAACCGCAACCAGCACTGGCAGCAGCGCAGGCGCCTTCTTGCACTTGGATGCGATTTTGGGAAGCATATTCGGCAGCTGAAGGGGTTAATCTTTCCCCTGCAGCCAGTACCAAAACGCCACCGGCATTCACATTACGTGCTCTTATGTCTTCTTCTGTAATGAAGTTCATGATTATCTCCTGAAAAAACGCTTACGCAGGCCAAGAGCTGGACAAGCAGCACACTTCGCCTTGAGCTGTTAGAGTCACGCTTGTTCCCTTACGTACGCGCACGGCGCCGCCGGTGCACACTGTAATAGCCGCACCATTTTGGGAAATTTGCACTGTACCCTTGGTTACCACAAGCACTTCATCATGGGCAAAAGTCCATTCTAAAGCGGTGTTAGCCCAAGAAAAACGTGTTACGCCGGGGCCATCGCCGCCAGGTAAAAGCGCTTCTTCAATACTTACTTCGCCTTGCACTGCCGTGGATGGGCAGGCGGTGGCAAAGGGAACCACATCGACACCGTTAATAGAGCCGCCTGCAGGAGCAGACGCGCAACCGCAAGCCGCAGCAGGCACTTGCCCGCTCATGACTTCGGATACTACTTGTGATACAGTGCTTTGCAAAGCGGCATTATTGCCGAGCAATTGCTGCAATTGTGCAGCCACTTGTGCGGCAATTTCTGCGGCATTGGGAGCTGCTTGTGCAGCGCTTTGTGCATTGTTGCCAAATTGTATCACAGGTGCTGCCCAAGCTGGTGCCACACCATTATGAGGATTATTTGTATTCATTAATGTCCTATGTTGCTGCAAAGGTGAAGAGAGGCTCGAAGGCCTTACTAAAGGTTCCGGTGCATATAATGGTCTGTAACCCTGAAGATAGTCTTGGCCATAATTTTGACCATAACTCTGCGCATAGGCAGGGGCAGCAGCCGGTGCATAACCATGCATAGCTTGCCCAAAACTGGGGTTTGCAGGAACCATTGCAGGAGCCTGAGCGGGGCTTACTTCTTCTCTAAACAAAATGGTAACACCATATTGTTTAGCATCATCCTTGGCCTGTGGCGTAATCAAAGCGTTGGGCGCAACAACAATGGCTTGTTGCCCTGCCCTTCTAGCGTCAGCTATATTTTGTGCTGTAATAAGTTCTCTCATTATGCTCGCTCTGATACTTTACGCTAGTTATTTTTTAGCTGCAGGAGCAGTACGTGCAGGTGCTTTACCCATGCGAGCAGCACGAGCAGCAGCCTTGGCAGCCTTTTTGGCAGCTTTTTTCGCATTGATGGCGTCAAGGCACTCATACAAACGATTGCCATTTTCAGGGCGTGCAATAACAGAGCTGGTAATGAGCGTGCCCTTGGCCTGCGCCAAAGAGCAAGCCACGTCCACAGCAGCCTTACAAGCAGCCACGTCGCCTTCGCAAATGACGGTCACAATGGGGCCGTCCACTTTATGCACACGCTTGATAACTACGTCAGCACCCTTGGCCATGGCGTCTGCCACTTCAATGGCAGCCACATAGCCGGTTACTTCTACGTATCCTTGTGCTACATCACTCATACTTCTATCTCCTTAGATAGATTAGATAATCTGATCAAAGAAAGCATCACTGGGGCGCGGTATAACTGTAGTGCGCACCAAGAGGCCTTCTAAGCCGGCGCTATAAGCACCAGCGTCCACGGCAGATTGCACTGCCGCCACATCACCGCCTATGAGTACAAATGCTTTACCACCAAGACCAAGAGCTGTACGCACATCTAAAATCTGTACGTTGGAAGCTTTGGCAGCGGCATCAGCTGCTTTCACAGAAGCGGCCACAGAAAAGGTTTCCACAATACCTAAAGCGGCACGTTCTGTTAATTGTACACAGCCGCCCATGGCAGAAACAACATCGCCATGAATATTGGGAATAACAAAACCGTCGGCTACTGTTTCAGGAGCCATTTCACGTCCTGCTGCAATGGCAGCTTCTACAGCAGCCACATTACCGCTCACAGCGGCAATGAATTTGCCAGGACAGACGGTTTTAAAGAATATGGGGGTAACATCGGCGGTCTTCACCATGATGTCTGCCGATTCCATGCCAGCGGCAATGCTGGTAAACTCCAACATGCCCACGGCACCACCTTGTAATAAGTCTATCATATTTACTCCGCAGCTATGGTCACGTGGGTGTCAACTGCAAC
>CAYJHH010000202.1:0-3830 GCA_964369995.1 uncultured Desulfovibrionaceae bacterium | reverse complement strand
AAGAAGCGTTTTTTACCAAGGCGAATAATATAAGAACCTTGTGCCAAAGGACTTTGCGCATCGGTGCAGCGCTCATCGTCAATGGAAAGGGCATTTTCCTTAATGAGACGACGGGCTTCGCCGCGAGATTTCACAAGGCCAGCAGCTTCTAAGAATACGGGAGGCGTGCTGTCTTCGCCGCAAACGCATTCATGGCAAGGGGCATCATCAGGCACGCCGCCGCCGGCAAACACAGCATTAAAGCCTTGGCGAGCTTCTTTGGCTGCATCTGCGCTATGATAACGGCTGACCATTTCTTCTGCCAAGTTTTCCTTGGCAATTTTAGGATGCAAAGAGCCGCCTTCCACTTGTTTTTTAAGCTCGGCAATGTTTTCCAATGTTTCAGAAGACAATAATTCATAATAGCTCCACATGAGCTCATCTGAAATGGACATGACCTTACCAAAAATATCGCTGGGGCTTTCATCAATGCCAATGTAATTGCCGTAGGATTTGCTCATTTTGCGTACACCATCGGTGCCAACCAAGAGAGGCATGGTGATAATGCATTGGCTTTCCATGCCATATTGACTTTGCAAATGACGACCCACCAAGAGGTTAAACTTTTGGTCAGTGCCGCCCATTTCCACATCAGCCTTCAAAGCCACAGAGTCATAGCCTTGGCATAGGGGATAGAGAAATTCATGAATGGCAATGGGGCGTTGCTCTTTATAACGATTTTCAAAGTCGTCGCGCTCCATCATACGTGCCACTGTGTAACGTGAGGCCAGGCGAATAAAGTCCGCGGCGCCCATATCGCCTAACCATTTGGAGTTAAATTCTACCACGGTTTTTTCAGGGTCAAGAATTTTAAAAACTTGCTTTTTATAGGTTTCTGCATTGGCAAGCACTTGCTCTTTAGTGAGGGGCGGGCGAGTTTCGCTTCTACCGGAAGGGTCACCTATGGAGCCGGTAAAATCCCCAATGAGGAAGACCACGCGGTGGCCAAGCTCTTGGAAGTGACGCATTTTATGCATGACCACGGTATGTCCAAGGTGCAAGTCTGGGGCGGTGGGGTCAAAACCTACTTTAACGGTAAGGGGCTTACCGCGAAGAATTTTTTTGCGTAATTCTTCGGCGTCAATAAGCTCAGCAATGCCGCGAGTAATTTGGGCCATTTGTGTTTCAATACTAATATCCGACATGGGAAACCTCGAAGAGCAGTAAAATTAATGTATATAAGGCCTAGGCGCAATAACTTACACCCATGCGGGGTCATAAGAGCGCAAATCAAATAAAGAGAGGGGTACTTTTACAGCTAAAAACAAAGCTGTCAACCTTTAAAGGGCGCTTATGGGCAAGAGCTCGTCCCCATACCCTTATGTAAAGCACAGATTTAAATGCCGCACGGTGCGAAAATACATAGCACATATGTAGTTCATGTTTATGTGCCAATGGTCTCTTGAATATATTGCTGCGCATCCAGAGGATAGACTGCAAGCACCTGATCCAATGTGGAAACGCCGGCAAACCAGCGCATATCTTGCGGTGCCAGCTCTTGACATAAAGACACAAAGTCAAAAGCTGTTCGGCAACAGCCGCTCACATAGTTTTGCCCATAAAAGCATTGTTTATTATCTCTTTTAAGAATATTCACCCAATTTAAGGCTACATCTAAGGCATTTTGTGCGCCTCTAAGGCTTTTTAAGGGCGAAGAAGCGCCTTGAGGACTGCGTATTTTTTCGTACAAATGTAAATAAAAAGTACTGCGAGGCGCATCTTCATACTTTAACGCTGCCCCTCCTGCAGCCACAGCCAAAGTTTCCTTATGTATTATGCGATCTTTTCCGCCTAGCAAGCAAAGGCTTGCCTCATCCAAAAGGGCGTAAATGCGCTCTTTAGCCTCTTGCGCAGAGCACCTATTTTGGGCAACATCCTGTAAAGCAGTGAAGATGCGAAAGGTTAAGGTCAAGGAAGGTACAGCAGAAAGAGCGTGCATGATAGGGGGTAAAGAAGGTATTTTGGATGTATCAAAAATATGCACCAATCCTAACACAAAGGCTGAAAGGGCGCCGAGTTCGGCTTGGGAGGCCCCTTGTATTTCTTGCGCACCTGACACACGACAAAAGAGAGGTTCATAACTTTCAGCGCTGCGAGGGCTTATGCTTGGACACGTGAACAGATTTTCCAAAAAACTTTGGGCGCGATGTTCGGCTAAATGTTCTTTTTGCACACGTATCCATGCTCTACGACCTAATTTTTCGGTAAAAGAGATGTCGTGCATACAGCGTTCCATATGAGCGCTGAACTCATCCATACTGCGATAAATGAGAATTTCGCGCTCAGGCTCAAATAGGCAATCTTGATCTTCACCCACATGGGGGCTTATTAAGGTACAGCCACAAGCCGTGCCTTCCATAAGGCGAAAATTCACTTCTTTAACAATGGATTCATTGGGAATGATGCGGGTATTTTCATAAAGAGACAGCATCTGCTCAAAGGAGATGTTATCCACATGATGAATGCCATAACGCTCCTGCAAAAAAGCGCACAGGCGCCGTCGCTCCGGACGCGTACCGCTCAGCCTTCCCACAAAGTTCAAATCATGCACACGCTTGGCATGGGAAATGAAGGGGCGCTGGGGGGCGCATTGAGCCAGCCCATGCGTGTTGGGGTGCAGCCACTGTGCATTTAAACGCTGTAAAAAAGTTTTATGTGGAGTGTAAAATACGTCAAAAAGTGCTGCATAATACATTTGCCACCAATACCGTAAATGGCTGTCTATACCCCAAAAGGCCGTGCGACAGGGCAAGGTGTGGGCATCGGTGAAAAAAATTTCCCTGCCCAACACTTCTTTTTGAAGGAAAATATCCGGCACCACAGGGCATTGCTCCATATAGGACGCAGCACTATAGCTCCCACTTTGAGCTATGGAAAAAGAGTACACCGTATGCCCAAGCTGTCGTAAGGCATGGTCAATATTATTATTTATGGATAAAATGCTTGCCATAAGAAAAAATAGCATGTTGATACGCACTGTGCAACTGCTAGCGGTGCGTGCGGCATATAATTTGATGAAAAAATAAGGTTAAGGGCTTACTTTTATAAATAATCAAATAAAAACATGGTGCCTATTGAATGTAAGCGCCTGCATAAAGAGGATGTATGCCAATGCCTTGTATGAACTTTATACAAGGAAAAATGAATTTTTTCTGGCGGCTAGGGTGAGTTCTCGCTTGTTGCGCCTCGTATCTTTTGGTGCTACAATATCTGATTGTATAATTTACTAAGGATATAATCATGACACAAGACTATGACAAAGAGAGCTGTCTCTCTCCACTGGATGAACTTGAAGACACAGGTGTTTCTGTTGTACGCGAGCCGAATGAAGCCTTGGCACCTTTGACCATGGCGGAAATTCCCGAGATTTTACAAGATGCCTGCGCTCGTGCGGGTTGGCCACAACTTATGCCCGTGCAAAGTTTATCTTTACCTTATCTTCTTGCGCGTCGTGACCTTATGGTTCAATCATGCACAGGCAGTGGTAAAACCGGTTCTTACATACTACCGCTTTTAAAGCAACTTACTCCAGAGCGCCGCGTGGTTCAGGCTTTGGTGCTCGTGCCTACGCGTGAGCTTGCTGTGCAAGTGGAGCGAGAAGCACAAGTGCTTTTTGCCGGCACAGGCTTAGATGTAGCTGCCGTGTATGGCGGTGTGGGCTATGGTAAGCAAAATCAAGCTTTGCGCGGCGGCGCACAAGTGGTGGTGGGTACGCCGGGGCGTATTTTAGACCATTTATTACGTCGCAGCCTTAAATTGGACGCTTTGCGCACCCTTATTTTTGATGAAGC
>CAYJHH010000201.1:0-3845 GCA_964369995.1 uncultured Desulfovibrionaceae bacterium | reverse complement strand
AACTCGGATTTCTCCGAAACTTGTGGAGCTGGCGATGGGACTTGAACCCGCAACCTGCTGATTACAAATCAGCTGCTCTACCAATTGAGCTACGCCAGCGGCAAGAGAAGTGTTTACGCAAAAGTGAACCGTTTGGCAAGCAAAATTTTCACTTTTTTCAAAAAAACTTTTTCGTCATGTTTCTCAGAATAATCTAAGAAGATGAGATGAAAAAATTCTCTCATGGGGCAATCTTGTTGTGGCGCTAAAAGCGCTCTCAAACAAGGGCCAGCCCCGTTCGCCAAGCACCTTATGTCACAGGTACCACAACTATGGCAAGTAAAATTTTACAAAAAATGAAACTTTTTTGTAACTATCTGAATTTATAATGCTTGGTTTTGAAGCTTAAGCCGCTGTACTGCGCTTGCATTTGCTTTGAGCCTAGAGTATACGGCTTTTTCAGCCATATATTTATCATAGAAGGTATTGTGACATTGTCTTTTCATGCTAACTCTTCCTTGTGTACTCAGCAAGAGGCGCTTACGCTTTTGACCTTTTCTGAAGATGCTTTATTTGCTTCTGCCACGGCTTTGTGTGAGCAGGCCTTTGGTAAAACAGTGGAGCTGTGTGCCATTATTAATGCACGCAGTGGGCATTGCGATATGAATTGCGCCTTTTGCTCGCAAAGTCGTTTTCATGGAGCCGCTGCGCCGGTGTTTGACTTGCTTTCTCCTCGAGAGCTTGCGCAACGCCTTGCTTTGCTTCAAGAGTATCCCCTCAAACGCGTGGGTATAGTGACCAGCGGCGGCGCCTTACAAGAGTCTGATGTGCGCAGTTTAGTGCAAACCTTAGAAATGCTTCCATGCCATTGGCAAGGGCGGGTATGTGGCTCCTTGGGGCGTTTGCCAGAAAAAGATTTATGCCTTTTATATGATGCTGGCCTCACAAGGTACCATCATAATCTTGAAACAAGCGCCGCCTTTTACCCTCGTATTTGCTCCACACAAAAATGGCAAGATCGCTTAGCCACCGTACATCGCGCTCAGTCTTTGGGGCTCAGTGTTTGCGCCGGCGGTCTTTTTGGTCTTGGGGAAAGTTGGCAAGATCGCATTGATTTTGCCTTTACCTTACGTGAACAAGGCGTTCAGCATGTACCCATGAATTTTCTTTATGCGCATAAAGGTACGCCTTTAGAAGCTGTACCTCCTCTTTCTGCCACCGAAGCTTTGCGTATCATAGCGCTTTTTCGTCATATTTTACCCACTGCTACCTTACGCATTTGCGGTGGGCGAGGGCATATATTAGGCGCACGGCAAGAGCATATTTTTGCCGCCGGTGCCAATGCCCTTATGACAGGGGATTATCTTACCACCAAGGGTGAGGGCATTGCAAGTGATGTGAAGATGATAGAAGGACAGGGATTGCATATATGTGTATAGATAAAGGGATTTTTATCACCGGTACAGGCACCGATGTGGGTAAAACCGTGGTGATGGCGGCTCTATCTCGTGCTTTATGGCAGCAATTGACACCGCATATTCCTATTAAGCCGGTGCAAACCGGTGTGCAGCATACCAGTGAGGCTGATGTGGCTTTGTATGGCGAAGCTTTGAAGGGCTTGCCCATGATGAAAAAACACCCTCTGCCACAGCTTTTTAAGGGCAAAACGCTTTTTTCTTATGCCATGCCGGCCTCTCCGCATTTAGCGGCAGCCAAACAAGAGGAAGCCTTGCATGTGGCTGATATTGTAGGGGCGCTTACGCAGAAGAAATATGAAGACCCTTTACTTTTGGAAGGTGCTGGCGGCGTGTATGTGCCTTTAAATGCCAAGGAAAGTATGTTGGATGTCATACAAGCTGTAAAGCTGCCTGTGGTGCTCGTCATGCAAAATACCTTAGGGGCGCTGAATCATACTTTACTTTCCTTGGAGGTTTTACGTCAAAGAGGGTGCAAAGTTATTGCCCTTGTATGCAAAGATGTGGACGCAGCGCAGAACACTCATGAAGAGCTTATTCGCGCAGATAATGTAGCTTTTTTAGAAGAGCATTTGCAAAATTGTGGCACCATGGTATGCCCTATGCCCCATGTGGATAAGCTTGATTATGAAGGTTGGGATATTTTAGCCCAAAGTATGCACTCTTTGGCGTGGAGCTTGGCGCACACCTGGAAAAAGGCGCATGTGCTGCGGGGGCGGCGTACAGGCGGACAACAAAATATGGAGAATATGAGGGCTATGCTTGCGTGGGACAAAGCCCATTTGTGGCATCCCTACACTTCAGCCACGCAGCCTTTGCCAGTGTATGGTGTGCATCATGCCAAGGGTACATGTATTTTTTTGCAAGACGGAACCGCCTTAGTGGATGGAATGTCTTCCTGGTGGTGCGCTGTGCATGGCTATGGGCATGAAAAGCTCATACAAGCTGCTAAGGAGCAAGTACAGCGTTTGTCTCATGTGATGTTTGGTGGCCTTACCCACGAGCCTGCGGTACAGGCGGCGCAAAAGCTTATGGCATTTTTACCCAAGGTGGATGAAGCGAAGTCACCTCTTTCTCGACTTTTTTGGGCGGATTCCGGTTCTGTGGCTGTGGAAGTGGCGCTAAAAATGGCTTTGCAATATCAGCAAGGTTTAGGTCAAGAGCAAAGGGTGAAAGTGCTCAGTCCTCGTGGGGGCTACTATGGTGATACTTTGGGCGCCATGTCTGTATGTGATCCTGTGGGCGGCATGCATACCTTATTTACCCATGTGTTGCCGCAGCATATATTTATAGAAAGGCCGGCTTGTAGCTTTGATGGCAGTGTGCATTGTGCCTTTGACGAAAGTTCATTACAGCCCTTAGAAGAAGTTTTTGCTACGCACGGACAGGAGCTGGCAGCTTTTATTGTGGAACCCATAGTGCAAGGCGCCGGGGGCATGTATTTTTATCACCCTAGGTATTTGCAAAGGGTGCGTGAATTATGTGATGCTCATGGTGTGTTGCTTATATTAGATGAGATTGCCACGGGTTTTGGGCGCACGGGTAAGTTTTTTGCCCATGAATGGTGTGCAGATTTTGGTAAGGTGGTGACGCCGGATATTTTATGTGTGGGTAAAGCGCTTACTGGTGGCATGATGACTTTGGCGGTTACTTTATGCACTGAGGCTGTGGCGCAAGGTATTTGCCAAAATGGGCAGGTGTTTATGCATGGACCCACCTTTATGGCTAATCCTTTAGCCTGCGCCGTGGCGGCGGCTTCGCTGGATATTTTTGCCGGTGGGGAGTGGCAAGAGCAGGTGCGTCGCATAGAAGCTGAGCTTAAGCAAGGTTTAGCGCCTTGTGCAAGACATGAAGCTGTACAGGATGTGCGTGTGCTTGGTGCCATAGGCGTGGTGGAGATGCGTAGTCCTGTGGATATGGCGAAGTTGCAGGCTTTTTTTGTGCAGCAAGGGGTGTGGATACGTCCTTTTGGTAAGTTGGTGTATGTTATGCCGTCTTATGTGAGTACGTCTGAAGATGTGGCGGTTTTGTGTGAGGCTGTGTGTGCTGCGGTGGAAGCAGGTTTGTGTGAATAGATTTGGGATAGATTGTTTTGGCTTGAGCTGCACTTTTATGTACTTTATGAAAATTTATCTTTGTAACGCTCACGGCATCATCGAGTCTTATTTGAGCGCACGACCTTAAGGTCGCTTACCCTCAAATAAGACTCGCTTCTTTGTGAGCGTCACAAATCTGAAAATTTAAATAAATTCCATAAAAAACAACCATTGGTATTTTTGCTGTGTAACTATTGTGGTAAATATTGTCACTCTCCTGTAAACGGAGGCAAAAATACCAAATAGCGGAAGTGACCCCCCGCGCATCGCTGCCGCTCCGCGCACCCCCCTTCTG
>CAYJHH010000200.1:0-3873 GCA_964369995.1 uncultured Desulfovibrionaceae bacterium | reverse complement strand
ATTTATGCAATCTCCCCTACATACATTACCTACATTTTTCCGTGGTCGTCGTTTGCGCAGTACACCTGCTTTGCGAGCCATGGTACGAGAAACGTCCCCTTTACGTCCTGAAGATTTGGTCATGCCTTATTTTGTGGTGGACTGTGAAGACGAGCATTTTAGCAAAGAAATTTCTTCCATGCCCGGTCAATATCAACTGGGGCTGGCGGCTTTGGAAGAGCGTGTATCCAAGGCTGTGCAGCATGGCCTTATGGCGGTTATTCTTTTTGGTATTCCCAAAGAAAAAGACCCTGAAGGCAGTGAGGGCTATGCCCCTGATGGCATAGTACAAAAGGCCATTATGCGTCTTAAAAAGCGCTTTCCTGCTTTGCTTGTCATTACTGATGTGTGCCTGTGTGAATATACTTCGCATGGTCATTGCGGCTTATTAAGTAATGAAGGCGAAGTGGAAAATGATTCCACGTTGGAGCTCTTATGTAAGGTGGCGGTATCTCATGCTAGAGCCGGCGCTGATATGGTGGCGCCTTCTGATATGATGGACGGGCGCATTGTGGCTTTACGTACCGCTTTGGATAAAGCCGGCTTTGAGCAATTGCCCATCATGTCCTATGCGGTAAAATATGCCTCAGCCTTTTATGGCCCCTTTAGGGAAGCGGCTGAATCTGCACCGCAAAGTGGCGATCGTAAATCGTATCAAATGGACATGAGTAATAATCGCGAAGCCCTACGTGAAGCCGCAGCCGATGTGGATGAAGGCGCGGATATTCTTATGGTAAAACCTGCCGGAGCGTATCTGGATATTTTGCGTGATCTTAAACATAACTTTGATTTACCCTTGGCGGCCTATCAGGTAAGCGGAGAATATGCCCTCATTAAAGCTGCGGCTTTGCAGGGCTGGGTTAATGAAGAAGCTATTATTTTAGAATCACTCACGGCCATAAAACGCGCTGGGGCTGATATTATCATCAATTATTTTACAGAAGAACTTTTGCTTAAAGGAGTGGTTCGCTCATGAGTCATCCTCACGAAATGATTAAAGGAGGCCACCCACATGGCGCCATGCCCACAGGTCATCCCCACGCTGCTGACGGACATCCTGCGGGAGGACATCCTTCTGGCGGACATTCTGCAAACGCCCATGCCGCACGCTTTTTGCCTGACGGAACGCCAAAGTGCCGCCTTATAGCTTGGGAGGTGACGCGCTCATGTAACCTTGCGTGTAAGCATTGCCGCGGCGAAGCCCATACCGAGCCATATCCCGGTGAATTGGACACAGCCGAAGCTAAAGCGCTTATAGATACCTTCCCTGAAGTGGGTGACCCCATTATTATTTTCACCGGTGGTGACCCTATGATGCGTGCCGATGTGTATGAGCTCATTCGCTATGCCACGGATAAAGGTTTACGCTGTGTGTTTTCACCCAATGGCACTCTCATTACGCCGCAAACAGCCATTAAAATTCGTGAAGCCGGTATTCAGCGCTGTTCCATTTCCATTGACGCCGCCGATGCCGCCAGTCATGATGCCTTTAGAGCTGTGCCTGGCGCCTTTGATGCTTCCATGCGCGGCATTGAGCTTTTAAAAGCTGAAGGCATTGAATTTCAGATTAACACCACAGTAACACGTAATAATTTGCATAGCTTTAAAGAAATCTTTAAACTGTGCGAAAATATCGGCGCCGTGGCTTGGCATATATTCCTTCTGGTACCCATGGGTCGCGCCTCAGGCCTTGCAGATCAGGTTATCAGCGCTGAAGAATATGAAGAAGTTTTACATTGGTTTTATGATTTCCGTAAAGAAACCAAGATGCATTTAAAGGCCACCTGCGCCCCGCATTATTACCGCATTATGCGTCAACGTGCCAAAGAAGAAGGCCTGCCCGTGACACCGGAAAACTTTGGCATGGACGCCATGACCCGTGGTTGCCTAGGCGGCACAGGTTTTTGCTTTATTAGCCATGTGGGTCAAGTGCAACCTTGTGGTTATCTTGAACTTAATTGTGGCAACATTAAAGAAACTAGATTTCCAGAAATTTGGAAGTCATCCAAGCATTTTCAAGAGTTTCGTACTCAAGACGAATACAAAGGCAAATGCGGCGTGTGTGAGTATCATAAAGTATGCGGGGGCTGTCGCGCCCGTGCTCACAGCATGGATAATGACCATTTAGGTGAAGAGCCACTTTGCACTTATAAGCCCAAGAAAACCTTAAACACATAAGGCTTTACCATGGATACCATAGATACCATAGACAAACAGTTATTAGACATCATACAAACGGACTTTCCGCTCACATCGCGCCCTTATGCCACTTTAGGCGAAGCCCTTGGCATCACCGAAGCCGAAGCGTTGGCTAGAGTTCGCGCCATGAAGGAAAGCAAAATCATTCGCCGCCTTGGTGCTAATTTTCAATCGGCTAAGTTGGGCTTTCGTTCTACGCTCTGCGCTGCCAAGGTACCAGAAGAGCAATTGGAAAATTTTGTAGAAGTGGTGAACAGCTATACTGGTGTTACGCATAACTATTTGCGCAAGCATAATTATAATGTGTGGTTTACCTTCATTGGTTCCTCCTGGGAAAAAGTTGAAGCAACTCTTGCAGAAATAACCGAAAAAACCGGCATAAGCATTTTAAACCTCCCTGCCACCAAGCTTTTTAAAATCCGTGTGGACTTTAAAATGCATGAGAAAAATGCCGGCTAAGCTTAAAAGTCCTTGAAGGAACACGTTAAACCATCACATCCTTCATATCATGTCACATAAAAAACAGCGTAAACACTCTAGGTGTTTACGCTGTTCAAGGTGTTGACAAAGTCTACTGGTGAAAAGCCTTTTGTGGACAAAAGGTTATTCCCCCAAAGCCCCTTTCCAAAAAACTTTCATTGCAGCAACACCTTATCTTTGAAAGAAAGATTTTGCCGCAATGTACATTTAATACTATGTTTTTTTTAACGCTTTTTAAAAGACGAAAAACAACTCTTAATGTTTAGTTTACAATTCTGCAAAGATTTTTTATACCCTGTGCTTTGCATCAACCTGTACAGCGTAAACATTCAAGCTAGTTACGCTATTTTTCAATACAAAAGTTAGGCGGCGCTGTCTTCAGCGGCGGCTTCAAGCTGTGCAAGTTGCGCTTGTAATTGTTGCAACTCTGATTGTAATTGTTCTACTCGAGTGTTGGATTCGGTACTGCCACTTTTCACAGCAAGCCCTGCCGCAGAGGAAAGCTCCGCAGAAACTTCCTTAATTTTTTGTTCAATTTCCTCTATGGCGTCAGCTGAGGAAGAGGAGCTATCAGAGCTTCCAGCTCCGCCAGAACCAGAACTTGCAGAGTTAGCACTCTCCTCAGAAGAAGCACTGGATTCGGTATTATCTCTATGGCGGTCAAGTATTTTGCTAAATTCTTCAGCCAATACCTGGGAAAATTTTTCTTCTTCAGCAGCCGCTTCTTCCACAGAAGATGTCATGGCTAAAGCTCCCGCTGCGGCCAAGGAGCTTTGATTTTCTTCTTGAGATTGTAAGGTTTGCTCATACAAGGCACGCGCCTCAGGGGAAATACTTACCGTATCTTTACTGCTTCCAAGGCTTTGCGCGGGTGCAGAGTAGGCTTTTGTACTTTGAAAAATACTTTGGACACCAGAAAGTGTGGTGGAATTTTGTATTTGCATAAGTTCCTCACAATATGCGGGCAATTTTTGCCTCAAAAAGGATATATGCGTCTAAAATGCAAAATGTATACCTATTATTTTCTAGGCATGCATGTTTTAAAGAACAAAAAAAAGGGGCAAGCCCGAAGGCCTGCCCAAATGGACTGTAAAGTCGTAATATCCGTAGATATTAACGCTTTGAGTATTGGTAACGAGCACGAGCGGCGCGTAA
>CAYJHH010000199.1:0-3884 GCA_964369995.1 uncultured Desulfovibrionaceae bacterium | reverse complement strand
ACACTTCTGAAACGGTTATCAAGGGTATTTATGAAGGCTTGGAACGTCTTGGCTTAGCCAATGATGATACGCAAAAACAAATCCTTGAGCCGTCTGCCGGCATTGGGAATTTCATCGGCCTTTGTCCAGAAAAGTTGAAGGGGGAATTCTACACTGTAGAACTTGACCCTACGACCGCTGCCATAGGGAACTACCTTTATCCAGAAGCACAATACAATAATATCGGCTTTCAACATGCCAATATTGGCAAGCCGACATTCGATGCCGTGGTGGGTAATCCTCCCTTTGGTAATCAAGCACTCTTTGACCCAGATTTTCCAGAACTGCGCAAATTTTCTATTCACAATTACTTCTTGGCAAAATCTGTCAATGTTTTGCGTGAAGGTGGTATTGGGGCTTTTGTAGTCAGTCGCTATTTTTTGGACGCTCAAGACCCAAGTGCCAGAGAGCATATTTCGCAATATGCTGACTTTTTAGGCGCAATTCGTCTACCGAACACAGCTTTCAAGCAAAATGCACTTACAGACGTCACTACAGACATCGTCTTTTTCCAAAAGAATACCGGGGAGAAATTACGCTCCCAAGATTGGGTGCAAACTGCGGAAATTACATGTCCCGACCTTAAAAATGGTGGAGAGCGCACAGCTCATATCAATAAGTATTTAGCACAGCGTCCAGACTGCATCATAGGACAGATGGCTTTTGACGGCGGAATGCACCGCAATAGCATGAATTGCATTGTGCCGGAACACATGAAGGCAGATTTTGACCTTGGGCAAGAAATATCCCAAAGATTAGACTCATTGCCACCTAATGCCTATGTGCCAAGCGTAGAAAAAGAAGATACCGTTCAAGAAAAGCGTGACGAAAAGTTTATTGCCACTGAGTATTTTCAATCCCTTAAAATTGGTGCGCTGTGCGTTGAGCCACATTCTGATAAGATTATTTTCAAGACGGCTGGCGACTTTGGCAAAAGCTCTTACGACTATGTGACGGTAAAAAATGATACGGCAAAGCACCGTATAGCCGCTATGGTGCAAATTCGTGATACCCTGCGTAAACTGCTTAACCTTGAAAAAAGCAAGGATGAAGATAGTGGCATTGAACCTTTGCGAAGCCGCTTAAATTCGCAATATGACAATTTTATACGCCGCTATGGGCATTTGAACTCCCAAACAAACCGCTCGCTCATGCGTCAAGACCCAGAGTGTTCTTTGATTGAGTCCTTGGAAATGGAATACGACAAAGGCGTTACCAAGGAAATGGCGGCAAAGTACAATAAAGAAGCTCGTAAGGCTTCGGCAAAAAAGGCCGCCATTTTTACCAAGCGTGTACTCAAGCCCACCATCAGTGTGGACACAGCCGATACTGCCAAGGATGCGCTCATTATTTCCCTGCGTGAGTCCGGTAAGGTGGATTTTCAGCGCATGGCAAAGCTTTTGCGTTCCACTCCCGACAAAATTCAAAAGGAATTGCAACAACAAGAGCTTATTTATCTTAATCCACAAGGGGAAACGTGGGAAATTCGAGATAAATACCTTACAGGTAACGTACGCAAAAAGTTAAAAATGGCAGAGTTTTTTGCGCAAAATGACACTCGCTATGAAGCTAATGTGGAAGCCCTGCAAAATGCTATTCCAGCAGATATTGAAGCTGTGGATATTGGTATCAAATTTGGCTCATCGTGGGTGCCGGGAAAGGTCTTTTCTGACTTTATTGAGGAGAGCATTCACAAAGGGCGTGGTGACCAACAAATCAACTATATTCAAGCCCTCGGCAAGTGGGATGCCAAAGTGCGTATTTGGGATCATGCCCTCAACACCAATGTGTGGGGCATTCCCGAATACCCAGCAAGCAAGATTGCCGAATCGCTCTTAAAAAATACGCCCATTCGGGTTATGAAAGAAAGTGGCCAGATTGATGAAAATGGTAAAGCCATTATGGTGGTTGACCAAGAGCTGACCGCCGCTGCCATGCAAAAAGCCGATGAGATGAAACAAGCCTTTGTGGATTGGGTGTGGACGGATGATGAAAGGCGCACCGACCTTGCACGAATGTATAATGACCGCTTCAATACGCACGTTCCGCCGCACTATGACGGTTCACTTTTGGAGCTGTCATCGGTGAGTGAGGATGTAAAATTACGTCCGCACCAAAAGGACGCCGTATGGCGTGGTATTCAAGAAGGCACGTCACTTTTTGACCATGTGGTGGGCGCCGGCAAGACTATGGCTTGCATAGCCACCATTATGGAGAATAAGCGCATGGGCTTTGCCAACAAGCAATTGGTGGTTGTGCCTAACCACTTATTGCACCAGTGGCGTGACGAATTTTACAAGCTGTATCCAGATGGCAATTTGCTTGTGGCAGATAAGGATGATTTTACAAAACAAAACCGTGAACGCTTATTCTCTCGCATTGCTACAGGTGATTGGGACGCTATTATTGTGCCCCATTCTTCCTTTGCCAAGATTGAGATGCCCTTTGATATGCAACAGGAAATCTTAGAAGAACAGATAAATGCCGTGGTGAACGCCATTGCAGACAGCAAAGTCAATGAAGGTAGCAAGGCAACCATTAAGCAACTCGAAAAGCAAAGAGAAAAAATGCAAGCTCGCTACGATAAGCTTTTAGCCGGCATAGGCAAAAAAGACCGTTCCGTGGATTTTGGCGACCTTGGCATAGATGCTTTATACGTTGACGAAAGCCATGAGTTTAAGAACTTGGCGTATAGCACCACCATGAATGTGTCGGGGCTTGGAAATATCAGCGGTTCTGCCAAGGCCTTAGACCTCTTTATCAAGTGCCGCTATCTGCAAAAGCAAAATGACGGACGTGGCGTATATTTCCTCACAGGAACGCCCATTTCCAACACTATAGCCGAGGTTTATACGCTTCAGCGGTATATGCAATATGACGCTTTACAGGAAAAAGGCATTGATAGTTTTGACGCATGGGCAAGTACCTTTGGGCAAGTGACAAGCAACTGGGAACTTGACGCTACCGGGGTAAATTACAAGCTTAAAAGCCGTTTTGCGTCCTTTCAGAATGTTCCGGAATTGCTTTCTATGTACCGTTCATTTGCTGACGTTGTTACCAAAAACGACCTTGACGAACACGCAAAGCAAGCCGGCACAAAACCGCTCACGCCCCCTGTTGAGGGAGGCAAGCCGCATAATCATATTGTGCCACGCTCTGATGACCAGTCTGCCTACATGGAAAAAATTATTGACCGTATGGAAAATCTACCCAAAGACCCACGCATTGATAACCCCTTAAAAGTGACCAATGATGCCAGAAAGTGCGGTTTGGATTATCGCCTCATTGACCCCACCGCCGAAGATAATCCTAATTCAAAGGCTAACCATGCAGTAGAAAAAATCTATGACATTTGGAATGATACAGCAAAGGATAAGGGCACACAGCTTGTATTTTGCGATTTATCTACGCCTAAGAGTGGCGGAGCTGTGGCGGAACAACCAAAGACCATTACCTTTGACAATGATTTAGCCAAAGAAAGCTCAAATACTGCCCCAAAGACATTTGATTATGCATGGTTTAATGAGTGGAAAGACCCCATAGAATATAAGCAAGAGCGATTTTCTCAAATCTTGCTTGAAATCAGTCAACATGAGGATTTTAAGACCAAGTATCAAGAAAATGACAATGCAGACACACGATTACAAGCTTTAGAGGATATGTTCAAAGACGCAGTATTAAGCAGTTCTGAGGCTGATATTACCTTGTATAAGGTCTTTTATCATGCTGAATTTAGAGAATCTTTACTACATTCCTTGCACAATGAATTACAAAATCTTGTCAGCGTAGATGACGAGAGAACTACTGATAATACAGGCGATAGTATAGATGAAGTTGAAATAGAT
>CAYJHH010000198.1:0-3887 GCA_964369995.1 uncultured Desulfovibrionaceae bacterium | reverse complement strand
CTGCCATGCGCGCCATTAACGCCGTGGGCTTCAAGGTTGCTTTTATTCGTGACGTAACACCCATTCCTCATAATGGTTGTCGTCCTCCTAAGCGCCGCCGCGTATAGTGTTAGTAAAAGCGTTTTAAGCATTGGGCTTACGCTTTAAGGTATAAAAGATTAGGGTGCGCCCTAATTTTTTAACAGGTGAGGAAGCTAGAATAGTCTAGCGTAAAGCCAACAAAGGAATTATAATGGCTAAATATACTGAAGCCAAGTGTCGTATGTGCCGTCGCGAAGGTACCAAGCTCTTTTTGAAGGGTGACCGTTGCTACACAGACAAATGCGCATATGACCGTCGTCCTTACGCTCCCGGCCAACATGGTCGTGCTCGTAAGAAGCTGAGTGATTATGCGGTGCAATTGCGTGAAAAGCAAAAGGTACGTCGCACCTATGGCGTTTTGGAAAAGCAATTCCATGGTTACTTCGTTAAGGCAGATCGTCTTAAAGGTGTTACCGGTGAAGAGTTGCTCTCTATCTTAGAACGCCGCTTAGATAACGTTGTATATCGTTTAGGTTTTGCCAACTCTCGTAACCAAGCTCGTCAGCTGGTTCGTCACGGCATCTTTACCTTAAACGGTCACAAAGTTTCCATTCCTTCTCTTCAAGTTCGTGTGGGTGATACCATCGAAGTACCTGAAAAGAACCGCAAAATTCCTGTGCTTCTCGAAGCTCAAGAAGTTATTGCCCGTCGCGGCTGTCCCGCTTGGCTCGAATCTGATGGTGCAGCTTTTAAGGGCACCGTAAAGGCATTGCCACAGCGTGACGACATCCAGTTCCCAATCAACGAGAATATGATTGTCGAACTTTACTCCAAGTAAGTGAGGGCCCCATATGCTTATCAAACAGGGCGAACGGCTCATCAACACGCGCAACTGGGCAGAGCTGGTTAAGCCTGACCAAATTCGTCGTGAAAGTGATCCATCTAGTACCATGTATGGCAAGTTCGTGTGCGAGCCACTTGAACGCGGTTATGGTAATACCATCGGTAATGCCATGCGTCGTGTGTTGCTCTCCTCCCTGCAAGGTGCTGCCATTGTGGCCGTGAAGGTTACTGGTGTTCAGCATGAGTTTACAACACAGCACGGTGTGGCTGAAGACATGACAGACGTTGTGCTTAATTTAAAGCAAGTTCGTTTGCTCATGAATACAGAAGAACCACAGCGTTTGACCCTTTCTGTTAATAAGAAAGGGGCTGTTACCGCCGCTGACATTGAGGGTAACCAACATATTACTGTGCTTAACCCTGAACAGCACATTGCTACGCTTACCGAAGATGTAGAGTTCCAAATGGAACTTGAAATCCGCATGGGTAAGGGCTATGTGCCAGCAGATATGCACGAAGACTTGTTCGAAGAAATTGGTCTCATTCGTCTTGATGCGTCTTTCTCTCCCATTCGCAAAGTTGCGTATGCTGTGGAGCAAGCTCGCGTGGGTCAAATGACCAACTTTGACAAGCTTATCCTTGAGATTTGGACTGATGGATCTGTAACTCCTGAAGATTCCATTGCATATAGCGCCAAGATTATTAAAGATCAGATTTCTGTATTCATCAATTTTGATGAAAAAATCTCTGGTGGCGATGCAAATGACTCTTCAAGCGATTTAGATCTTAATGAAAATCTCTACAAGGGCATTGATGAACTTGAGCTATCTGTTCGCGCTACCAATTGCTTACGTTCGGCAAATATTGCCATCGTGGGTGAATTGGTTCAACGTAGCGAAAATGACATGCTGAAGACTAAGAACTTTGGGCGTAAATCTTTGGACGAAATCAAGGGTGTTCTTTTGGACATGAATCTTGATTTTGGCATGAAGATTGACAATTTTGACAAGAAATATCAAGAATGGAAGAGGAAGCAGCAAAATGAGGCATAGCAACTCCGGCAAAAAGCTTTCGCGCACCCCCTCCCACCGCAAGGCCTTGTTCCGCAATTTGGCCAAGGCGCTGCTCACCCACGGCAAGATTCGTACAACCGAAATCAAGGCCAAGGAAATGCGCCGCGTGGTGGAACCTCTGATTACTTTGGCTTTGCGCAATGACTTACACGCTCGCCGTCAAGCGTATCGTGTACTTGGTAGCCATCAACTCGTGAAACGCTTGTTTGACGAAATCGGACCAGCTTTCGTGGGTGTTCCTGGTGGTTATACCCGTGTACTTAAGCTTGCCGCGCGTCGTCGTGGTGACAATGCTCCTATGGCTATTATCGAGTTAACTCGTGGTCAAGTGAGTGTTGAAGCGGTAGAAGAAGAAACCCCAGCTGCTGAAGCTGTGGTGGAAACCGAAGCCAAGCCTAAGCGCACACGTAAGCCTAAAGCTGAAGCAGAGGCTCAAGAAGCTTAAGCTTAGCGAATAGCGATTATGTGAGGGAGAAAGAGGGAAACCTTTTTCTCCCTTTTTTGTGATTTAAGATACGGTGCTGATGGTGGAGAGAGGTGGGGCTACGCTTTAGTCATTGCGAGCGAAACGCGGCAATCTATGTTAGTTAATGCTTAAAAACGTGTTTCCACTCGGTTTTAAGAAAGGCACGCCTGCTCCAAATACCCCTTCGGGGCCGCCGGAAGTAAATTCCGGCTTATTTTACGCGCGGCAAGCCATGCCAAGGGCATGTCTTGAGTAGTCGACATCTGAAAAAAGCATTTCTTATGTCTAAACATTGCCAGAAAACGTATTCCATACGTTTATTTCTGGCAATGTTTATTACGTTATTTGATTTATAAGTTCTATTTTTACTGATAGTTAAGTTGTTTTTCAGTGTCGACTATGTTATGGTTATTGTTGTAGGATGCCTTTGCGCCCTATATCCAAAATTTACCTTCTACGCGCGCACTGCGTCAAATTCCCTTTTTTGAACGCACGTACTTGAGTACGCTTACCTTCAAAAAAGAAAATTTTCCTTGTGCGCACGTAAAATCTGAAAATTTAAATACATCCCACAAAAAACAACCAGTCGCGTTTTTGTAACAGAAATATTTTGGCAACACACGCTTTGTACCCTGTAAAAGGAGACAAAAACGCGACGCCTCGAAGGGAACCCCCTGTCACTTACGCTACACTGCGTTTCGCTTTCGTGACATCCCCCTTATAGTGCTAGGCGCACAAGGGGGAAAGGTGGTAGGCTGTTAAATAAGGGCTGTCTGCTAAAAATTATAAAGGAATTTATTATGAAAACCATAGGACTTATAGGCGGCATGAACTGGGAAAGCACTTCCCTGTATTACGCGCTCATTAATGAAGCTGTGAAAAGCCATCTTGGTGGTTTACATTCTGCCAAGCTTTTGTTTTATTCTGTAGACTTTGCCGAAATTGAAAAACTCCAAGTGACTGGCGATTGGCAGCGTTGTAATGAAATGCTTACAGACATTGCTTTGCGTTTACAGGGGGCAGGAGCTGAGGCTTTGGCCATTTGCACCAATACCATGCATAAAGTGGTTCCTCATATGCAAGAAAGGGTGCAGGTGCCCATTTTACATATAGCAGATATGACAGGCCAATGTATTAAAAATCAAGGTCTCTCCAAAGTTGCTTTACTTGGCACCAAGTACACCATGGAGCAGGATTTTTACAAACAGCGCCTTGTGGATATGGGCATAGAAGTGCTTATTCCAGATGCTAAGGGTGTACAAGATGTTAATTCCATAATTTATCAAGAACTTTGCCTTGGTAAGGTGAAAGAAGAATCAAGACAGCGTTATGTGGAAATTGTAGCTGAGCTTGAAGAGCACGGCGCAGAAGGTGTGATTTTGGGTTGCACAGAAATTTGTTTGCTCATAGACCAATCCCATGTGCAGATACCGGTTTTTGATACCACGCGTCTGCATGCAGAGGGAATTGCGCAGTATATGCTT
>CAYJHH010000197.1:0-3917 GCA_964369995.1 uncultured Desulfovibrionaceae bacterium | reverse complement strand
GGGGTATTTGGAGCAGGCGTGCCTTTCTTAAAAACGAGTGGAAACACGTTTTTAAACATTAACTAATTATTATAAATATATAAAAATGGTGAGGAACTTATATGACAACTATTTTTACCATTATTGCTACTTTGGGAGCCTTAGTCTTTTTCCATGAATTGGGTCATCTTGTGACGGCAAAATATTTTGGCATTGGAGTGAAAGTTTTTTCTTTGGGCTTTGGCCCCAAGTTGGCTTCTCGAAGCTTTGGCGGCACAGAGTATAGATTATCTTTAATTCCTTTAGGCGGCTATGTTTCCTTTAAAGATGCTACTGTCCCCGATGGCGTGAAAGGTTTCACCTTTGAAGAAACCTCCACATGGGTGCGTTCTTTGGTGGTACTTGCCGGCCCTGTGGCTAATATAGTTCTTGCTTTTGTCCTTTTTTGGGCTGTTTTTTGGTACAATGGTTTAAGCGTGTTGCAACCTGTGGTGGGAAATGTGCAAAGCGAAAGTCCTGCTGAGCGCGCGCACATTCAAGCAGGGGATACCATTAAAAAAATTGCCGGTGCGGAGATTTTTTATTGGGAAGATGTCATTGAACAAGTGGCTGCCACGCAAGGTAATGCCTTTGATATGCTTTTAGTACGCCAAGGTAAGGAAATAACCTTGCATATACAACCAGAACAGCGCACGCAGCAAACTATTTTTGGGGAATCAAAGGTGGTGGGCTTCATAGGTATTAACCCTAAAGGGCCGTGGCAAACCCGTGAGTTGACAGTGCTGGAATCTGCCATGGAAAGCCTTGCTTTTACGTGGCAAACCACTGTGGAAACAGGGAAAGCCTTTTATATGCTCATAATGGGCGCTCTTCCGTCTGACGCCATTGGAGGTCCCATTATGATTTCTCAAACCATAAGTGATCAAGCGGAAAAAGGGCTTTCCACATTGCTTGTGCTTATTGCCATTATTAGCGTGAACTTAGCTGTGGTAAACTTACTTCCTTTGCCGGTGCTGGATGGCGGGCATATACTTATGTTTGCCATTGAGGCTGTGCGAGGGCGCCCCATATCAGAAAAAATACAAAAAAACTTTCAGCGAGTGGGGCTGGCTGTAATTCTTCTTTTAATGATTTTAGGTACGTACAACGATATTAGTCGATTATAGAAAAAACAAATGGCTATGTGTAAGCCGGTGTATTTCTTAATGTGAAAATATTGACAATGAAGGGGAGAGTACTTACTGTCTAGGATTGCATGTGTTGTACATGCTATTCATTATAGATTATGAGGGAAAACCATGTCAGATACTAAGGTTACAGTCGCCCAAGGGGAAGACTTGGGCGAAAAAATGCATACTCGTTTACATTCTTATAATATTGAATGTCCTCAATGTGGTAAAACACATAAATATTCTAAAGAGCATGTGCATGAGGTGGCAACAACCCCTCGCATAGAAGGAAATCCTACTTTTTCTGTGCAAGATGCTTTGAACGATGAGACTTTACGTCAAAGAATGCATGAGCGTTTACACTCGTATAATATTGAATGCAAAGAATGCGGCGAAGCACACGCGCCTTTTTCTTTAGATTTTTCTGCCATTAAGCAGTTTTTCTCTTTTGGTTCTGCGGATTCCATATCAGAAGAGGAATGTGGAGATAAAATGCATGAGCGTTTGCACTCTTATAATATAGAATGCCCTCAATGCGGTAAAAACCATAAATATTCTCAGGAAAAAGTACATAAAGTGGCTGTTACTTGCCGCGAAGAAGGCAAGCCCACCTTTACGGTGGAGGAAGCTTTGAAAGACGAAGCTTTAAGTCAAAGAATGCATGATCGCTTACATTCGTATAATATCGAATGCAAAGAATGCGGTAATGCCTATGCTCCTTTTACTGTAGATACCAGTGTGGTGGAGCATATTTTTGCCGGCGACACGACGCCTGAAGAAGAGCTTGGCGAAAAGATGCACAATCGTTTGCATTCGTACAATATTGAATGCAAATGTAAGGGTAAAGATGACGATTGCGACTGCAAGAAATAAGCGCAAAAAATATTAAAACCTCAGGAGAAAGATTTTTCTCCTGAGGTTTTTTGTATGAAACTAAGGCATGTTACACATGCCTTCAAACCATTGACAAAGTATAAGATTAAAAAACTCTACGTAAAAAGATGAACCAAACATTAAATTTTATTTTTTCATCTTTTAAAAATGTGCCAAAATCATACACTGTAGAATTTTACATTGTGATAAAAATGCCTTTCATAAAGATAAGGTGTTGATGCAATGAAAGTTTTTTGGAAAGGGGGCCAGCTCTGAGCGGGGGGAAGAACCTTTTCTTCAGAAAAGGTTTTCCCTCAGGAGACTTTGTCAACACTCTGAAGGCATGTTACACATGCCTTTTTTATTATAAAACGGCATTAAGCGCATGTAAAAGGGTAGTGGCTTCTTCCATGCTTGTACCCCATGAGGTCACAAAGCGAATGGTATGCGTCTGCTTTTGGCGCGACCATGTTTCAAAAGCATGGCTTTGGGCTAAATTGTGTACACTTTCAATGGGCAAGATGGGGAAAATTTGATTGGTATACGTGGGGGAAAGCAAGGGAACATCATACTTTTTTAGCGAAGTATCAATGTACTTTGCCACCGTATTGGCGTGACGAGCCAAGGCAAAGTACAGGCCATCACGTAAAAGAGCTTCAAATTGCGCCGCCACCAGCCATCCCTTGGCTAGCATGGCACCGCGTTGCTTGCATAAGTAGCGAAAATCCTTTTGTACTTTTTCATTAACAAGTACCAATGCCTCTCCAAAAAGGGCGCCGTTTTTGGTGCCGCCAATATAAAAAGCGTCACACAATGCGGCCAGATCAGCAAGGCTAAGATTTTCTTGCTCTGCATCTTGTGCGGTGAGTGCGCAGCCAAGGCGAGCTCCATCCACAAAAAGATAGAGGCCAAGTTTTTTGCAGGTGGCGGCAATGGCGGTGAGCTCGGCCTTGCTGTACACGCTTCCAAGTTCGGTGGCCTGAGAAATATACACCATACGCGCTTGCACCATATGTTCATTATCGTGCTCAGCGCAAAGCTGTTCGATATGTTCTTGGCGTAATTTGCCATCAGGGCATTGATGCGCAGGCACGGTGAGAACTTTATGCCCTGTGGCTTCAATAGCGCCTGTTTCATGCACATTAATATGCCCACTTTCAGCGGCAATAACAGCCTGATGCGGACGTAAAAAAGCAGAAATGGTAAGTAAGTTTGTGAGCGTGCCACCGGCTAAAAAATGCACATGGGCGCTGGGGCAGTGGCAGAGTTCTGTGATGAGTTTACGCGTGCGCACTGAAATGGCATCTTCACCATAACCAGCATATTGAGCTTGGCAGGTTTGGGAAAGGGCTTCTAAAACAGCGGGGTGGCAGGTTTGGTTATAATCATTTTTAAACTTTTGAATGATGGCTTTGGGCATGTGTAATCCTTTAAAGGCCTTATTGCGAAGTAACTTAGTGACGCATAAAAAGGTGTTTCCACACGTTTTTAAGCATGCACGCCCACTCCAAACATCCTTTTGGGGAAGCTAAAAATGCATTCTGGCTTGTTTTGCGCGGGGTAAGTCATGCCAAAAGCATGTCCTGTATAGTCTTCGCTGAAAAATGTTATTTTACCTACCTAAGCTTTGCCAGAAAACGAATTCCATGGTTTTATTTCTGGCAAAGCTTAGGTATATATATGAATCAAGAGTTATATTTTTTACCGATAGTTAAATACTCTTTCAGTGTCGACTACTTATAAAACTCCCTGAGCCACAGGGCAAGTTTTTTTTGCCATATAAGCTACATACTGGCATAAAAAGAGTTCTTGCTTTATGCAGTATGAGCGTTTAAATTCTTCTAAATTTTGTATACGTTTTTATGGGGAAGGTATGAATACTCTTGATATAATGAA
>CAYJHH010000196.1:0-3930 GCA_964369995.1 uncultured Desulfovibrionaceae bacterium | reverse complement strand
CGTCTTTACGCATTTGGCGCACCCAGCGGCGCGAAAGGTTACGGCTTAAAAAGCGCGACAATGCACCCACATTGGGAGAGATAGACATTTCATTATCGTTTAAAATAACAATGAAGCGTTTCCCCATATGTCCGGCAAGATTAAGTCCTTCCAGAGCTTGACCACCTGTGAGGGAACCATCGCCAATGATGGTCACAATACGATGATCTTGCTCAGCTAAGTCGCGTGCCATGGCCATACCAAGACCGGCAGAAATGGAAGTTGAGGCATGCCCCACACCAAAGTGATCATAAGGACTTTCACTTACCTTGGGAAATCCGGAAAGTCCGCCCATGGTGCGTAAGGTATGAAAAGAAGCCTCCCGCCCAGTGAGAAGTTTCCATGCATAGCTTTGATGCCCCACATCCCAAATAAATTTATCTTTATCAGCATCTAAAGTATGCAATAAGGCAAGAGTTAGCTCCACAACACCTAGGGAAGGTGCTAAATGTCCGCCATTTTTAGACACCACATCAATGATGCGCGCACGAACTTCTTCACCAAGCTCAGCCAAGGCTTGCATATCCATATGCTGTAAATCAGATGGATTTATGATATTTTGTAAGCGAGGTGTTACCACAAGCTCAGTGCTTTGTTTCTCTTGCATATATTTCCCTTTTATCAGTCAATCTTCAATCTCTTGGTGATGAGGCCTTTACCTTATGGCAAAGCGATCCTTACGAAGTACGTGCTACCACATAGGTGGCAAGGCCGCGTAAGAAGGCGCTTTCTTCTCCGGTAAATTGCGGCAAATGAGCTAGCGCTTCTAAAGCTTTGTTTTTTTGCTCTTCGGCAAGCACACGGCTTTGTTCGAGTCCCAGCAAGGAAGGATAGGTATTTTTCCCTTGCTCGGTATCAGAACCGGCAGGCTTACCAAGAGTGGCAGTGTCGGCGGTCACATCTAAAATATCATCGGCAATTTGAAAAGCAGTGCCTAGGGCTGCACCATAGCTTTCTAAAGCTGTAACCACATCTAAAGGAGCTCCGGCAAGTAAGGCACCGCAAACACAAGAGGCTTGAATGAGCGCACCTGTTTTCATGGCATGCATGGTACGCAATTTTTCAAGAGAAACATTGCTTTCGCCGGTATAATTCATATCCAGCACTTGCCCGCCCACCATGCCATGAGAGCCGGCTGCACGCCCTAAATATGCCAAAGCGCGTAAGGTATTTTCTGCGCCAATGGCACCAGTAGAACAACATGACGATACAGAAGACATAAAGACAAAAGCATCCGTGAGCAAAGCATCACCGGCTAAAATGGCCATGGCTTCGCCAAATTGCTTATGATTAGAAGGCTTACCACGGCGCAAATCATCATCATCCATGGCGGGTAAATCATCATGAATGAGTGAATAGGTATGAATAAGTTCAATGGCACAAGCAAAAGGTAAAATTTTATGCGCATCTAATCCGCATAATTGAGCTGTGGTTAAGCACAATACAGGACGCAAACGCTTGCCACCAGCCATAAGGCTATATTCCATGGCTTCACGTAAGGACGTGGGTAAAAAAGGCGGTGTGGCATGGCCTTGGCAATTATGCATGGCCGCAGGTTTTAAGCATGTGGCAAGCCAATCTTCTACAAGGGTGCCTTTGGCCTTTAAAATATCTTTTAAGGCTTTAGAATCTAACGTATTTGCATGACTCATTCTTCTTCTCCTGCGCTGTTTGCTTCAAAGGCTTCTTCCCCTTTTTCTGTGCACAAACGTATATCATGACGCGCCTTTTCCAGCTGCGTACGACATGCTGTGCTCAGTTCCATACCTTCTTTATAAAGGGCAACACTTTCTTCCAAGGGAGCTTCTCCTTTTTCCATTATAGTAATAATGCTTTGGAGGCGTTCCATACGTGCTTCGAATGTTTTGGGAAGACCTTTTGTTTTCATAGTATAACCTTTTATCAATACTTAATTATTCGTATTTTTATCTGTAGAGGCATGCGCACTTTGCACCACAGCAGCAATACTGCCATCAGCCACTTGCATATGTATTTCTTGCCCCGGCTGTACCTGATTTATGGAGCGCACAAGGCCACCGTCAGCCTGTGTAATAAGAGCATAGCCACGTTTTAGAGGAGCCAAAGGCTGTGTTGCTTCCAATTTCCAAAGCATATGCTGCAAAGCTTGTTCTTGTTTCTCTTGCCACTGACGCATAAGAGGCGGCAAAACAGACTCTATATTTTGAAAATCTCTTTCTTTGCGCTCAAAAAAACGCTGCCCGGCATGGTGCAAGCGCATTTGCAATGTGCTTAATGCACTTTGCGTGGTCTCCATATGGCGTACCATTTGTGGCAAAGCTTGCGCATTTTGCATAAGCTGCCTTTCTTTTTGCTCCAGCATTTGCTCCATGCATTGCTGTAAACGCAAAGTATGTTGCCGTAACAAGTCTTCTTTGCGTTGCCAAGCTTGTAAGGGAGAAAGCCATTTTAAGGCTTGCTCTTGATGCGCAAGGCGCTGATCATGGCGCTGTAAGAGTTCCTGTCCAGCATGACGCAGGTCAAGGTCAAGCTCATCTACGCCTTGCATAAGTTCCTCACGGCTAGGCCAAAGCAATTGAGCCGCATGGGTGGGCGTGGCAGCGCGTACATCAGCCGTCATATCCGCAATGGAAACATCTACCTCATGTCCAATACCCGCCAGTACGGGTAATGTGCTTGTATAAATGGCTTGCGCTACGGCTTCTTCATTAAAAGCCCAGAGGTCTTCCAAAGATCCGCCGCCGCGAATAAGAACAATAACTTGCGCTTTGGCATCTTTTTGAACGCGGGCAAAAGCTTTGGCTATGGCCGGCGCCGCCCCCTCCCCTTGTACAGGCACAGGGTATATGCGTATGGTGCTTCCCGTACCGCAAGCTTGCGCAATGCGCAAAAAGTCATAAATGGCTGCGCCTTTTTCTGAAGTAATGACAGCCACATGTTGTGGATTAAAGGGTAAGGATCTTTTACGTTGCGGGTCAAAATACCCCTTGGCTAAAAGCTGTGCTTTCAAGGCTTCAAAGGCCGCATACAAAGCCCCGCGTCCCCCTTCTTGCACCAAGGATACGGTGAGCTGATAAGAACCACGCGGCGCATACACAGAAATATGCCCAGCGCAAAGAATTTCTTGCCCATTCACAAGTTTTTGCGCCCAAGAAGGCCTTGGACCATCTTCAAACACTTCGCCCGTTAAAGGATCAAATGTTTCTTCATGGCGCTGTGCATGTTTAAACCACACACAATTTAACAGTGCGTCACTGTCTTTTAAGGAAAAATAGATATGCCCAGAGCTTGGGCGGGCAAGGTTACTTACCTCGCCCTTCACCCAAACAAAGGGAAAGTTTTTTTCCAAAGAGCCTTTTATATTGGCAGTAAGCTCTTTAACAGTGAAAATGGTGCTCAAGTGTTATAGTCCCCAGCCGGCTAAAACCTGAGCTTGCCAAGCGGCAAAGTTAGCAGCGAAACTTTCTAAAGAAAGCTCCGTTTTTTCTCCTGTACGGCGGTCTTTAGCTTCTAAAACGCCGCGCGCAAGGCTTTTGCCTCCAAGGCAAATTTGCATGGGCATACCGAGTAAATCTGCATCCTTAAACTTAACACCGGGGCGCTCTTCTCTATCATCTAAAAGCACTTCTAGGCCTAAACCTTCAAGGGATGCTTTAACTGTGTTCATGGCAGCGCATACATCATCACTTTTGCTATCAAGGTTTAGTAAATGCACATCAAATGGTGCCAATGGCGGCGGGAAAACAATACCATTTTCATCATGGTTTTGCTCAATACAAGCAGCTACCACGCGTGACACACCAATACCATAACAGCCCATAATCATAACTTGTTCCTTACCATTACTGTCAAGGAAAGTGGCTTTCATGGCTTCGCTGTACTTGGTGCCAAGTTTAAAAATATGCCCCACTT
>CAYJHH010000195.1:0-3940 GCA_964369995.1 uncultured Desulfovibrionaceae bacterium | reverse complement strand
TTTATAAGTTCTATTTTTACTGATAGTTAAGTTGTTTTTCAGTGTCGACTAACTAGAATATATGCCATGTTTACCATGGCAAAACTCTTTTTTTCAAGCACACTAACACTGTCACCGTATTATAATTTTTTACAGAACATATGCATTTTCATGAAATTCTAACGATTTTTCACCTTAAAAACAAGTCTCTATAGAGTTATGATAAATTTTTGTACAAAAAAAGCCGCTTTGCAGCGGCTTTAGAAATTTTATATATGAAGTATGCTTCAACTATGCTTGCTTCTGGCGACGACGCAGAGCTCCTAGCCCGGCAAGTCCGGCGCCCATAAGTAACATGGTGGCGGGCTCTGGAGTGGGAGCAGGATTTTCATTACCCACATATTCCGTATAATATTCAAAAGAGAAGGAACCCGTAGGCTGATTAGTATCACCTTCTCTATAAATGCCATCATGGGCATAGAGCTCAAAGTAATACATATAGTCACCCCATTGGAAATGATCGTAGAGAACGTCTTGCGCAAAAAGAACGTTGGTCATGCCGTTCACACCCGCAGAGTCCATGGTTGCTTCAAGGGCAAAATTAAAATCAAAAGAAAGAGTCAGAGGTACATCTAAAGTCATGCCCTCAGGGCTGAAAGAAAACTCTGCACGAAGAACCCCGTAACCGCCATCATAGCCGGCTCCGCCCTGTGTATTTGAGTACACATAAAAGCTATCATTCACTTGTGCATCAAGGCCTTCGCTGCCTATGATAGCATAGGTAAGAGGTGCACCCACAGGGTCTTGCTCGGGTTTCCAAAAAAGAGACCTCACCATTGCATCATCGCCAGACTCGTAAACGCCCAACCCAAGACTGAAACCTTTCGTTTCATCGAGAACAAAGCCCAGGGAGTAATCCACACCCCAACTATCCCAAGCAATGGGCTCTGCTTGAGCTTTTCCTGAAAAGGCCATAAGAGTCAAAACACACACCAAAACCGACAAAATCTTTTTCATACATCCTCCCAAAAAGTATTACACGGAAAAACATCACGCTGCTTCATTGCAAAAATCATACCTCTTTACGTAGAAAAAGCCTTTTTCTATACCACAAGCAACACACTATAATAACAATATTTTTTCAAAGTTTTTCTCATTTTACAAAGCACATAGAACGCATACTTATGCACAAGGGTACACAGTGTAAAATTTTTCGACAATTATGTAAATTTTTCCGACAATGATTTTCACTGTCCTTATCTTTACAGGCACTATTTTTAACCCAAAAGGCCAAAGCCGCATTCCACAATGCATTATGCATAAAAAAGGCTTCCCTTTTTCAAGAGAAGCCCTTTTTATCTATTATAAGTAACTCTTATACAAAGCATCCGCACGGGCGCGGCACTTATTCACACGCTCAACCAAGCTTTTGCGATACGCTTCCATATCTTTGATGGGACGTGTGGCAATGCCGGAGTCCATGGCAGCTTGTGCTACAGCAAGGGTTTCCCACTCTAAAATACGTGGATCCAAAGGCTTAGGAATAATGTAATCTATACCATATGTGAAGGATTGACCGCCGTATGCGTCAATAACTTCTTGAGGTACAGGTTCTTTAGCAAGAGCAGCTAAAGACTTAGCAGCGGCAATCTTCATGGCTTCGTTGATTTGGCTTGCACCAGTGTCAAGGGCACCGCGGAAGAGGAAAGGAAAGCCGGATACATTGTTAATTTGGTTAGGATAGTCAGAACGACCAGTGGCCATAATACAATCAGCCACAGCGTCTTTGGCATCAGCATAGGTGATTTCTGGATCAGGATTTGCGCAAGCAAATAAAATGGGTTGCTTAGCCATGCTTTGCACCATTTCTTTGCTCAAAAGTCCTTTCACAGACAAACCAAGGAACACATCAGCGCCCTTCAATGCTTCTTCTAAAGTGCAATTTTCCTTTTGCGCATAGGCTGCTTTGTACTTATTAAGGTCTGTACGACCGGCGTGAATAAGGCCGCGAGAGTCAAACATATACACGTTTTCGCGCTTAATGCCCATTTCCACATATAAGTTAGCAGAAGCAATGGCTGCCGCACCGGCACCGGAAACCACAACCTTACACTCTTCCACTTTACGATTGGTGATTTCACAAGCGTTGATAAGGCCAGCAGCAGAAATAACAGCGGTGCCATGTTGGTCATCATGGAACACAGGAATATTCATTTCTTCGCGTAAGGTTTCTTCAATGAAAAAACACTCAGGAGCTTTAATGTCTTCAAGGTTAATACCACCAAAAGTGGGTTCCATGGCTTTTACAATGTCACAAAGCTTACGTTGATCATTTTCAGCAAGGTTGATGTCGTATACATCAATATCAGCAAACATCTTAAAGAGAATGCCCTTACCTTCCATAACAGGCTTACCGGCCTTAGGGCCAATATTGCCAAGGCCAAGTACGGCGGTTCCGTTGGAAACCACAGCCACAAGGTTGGCACGGCCGGTGTATTCATCCACCAAGCTCTCATCGGCATGAATGGCAAGGCAAGCTTCTGCCACACCTGGGGAATACGCAAGGGTTAAGTCTTTTTGACTGGCGCAAGCCTTGGTAGGCAGAACTTCTACCTTACCTGGACGGGGTTTTGCATGATATTCTAATGCTTCTTCTTTAGTATATAAAGCCATGATTCTAATCCTTTTTTTGCCCTATTTGGGGTGACAATTACCCTTACAGGACATGAGTTTGCGTAATGGTTCAGGTACAATACCCTTGACAGATTCAGTCACTAACATGCGGCGCATGATACCAAGCTGATCTTGTAGTGGGAGCTTTTTGGGGCATACGTCATGGCAGGCCAAAAGTCCCATACAGCCGAATACACCTTGATCATTACCAATGAGCTCATAAAAATCTGCTTCTGTGCGGTTATCGCGTGGATCCACATAAAAACGAGCCATACGGTTAATACTGGTGGCGCCAAGGAAGTCTTCGCGCATACGAGCCGTACCACAAGCAGCCACACAACAGCCACATTCGATACAACGATCAAGCTCAAAGATATGCGTGGCCAAAGCATTGGTCATGGGCTCTTCCACGGCGGTTTCATCAAAGGTTTTTTGACTATGAATCCAGGTTTCAAGTTTGGCACCCACATTGCGGAACCATGTACCAGTATCCACAGAAAGGTCACCGATAAGCTTAAAGATGGGCAGCGGATGCAAAACTATATGGTCTGGCAAGTCACGTGTTTGGGTGGAGCAAGCAAGGCCTGGACGACCATTGATAACCATACCACAAGAACCACAAATACCCGCGCGGCAGCAAAAATCAAATTGCAAGCTGGGGTCTTGGGTTTCACGCAATTCCATGAGCGCCACAAAAAGCGTCATGCTGGGGTGTTCTTCCAAGTAGAAGGATTGTAAATGCGGTACACTCTGAGGATCCAGAGGATTGTAACGCATAATTTCAAAATGCAGTTTACGTCCCATTATATTTTCTCCCGAATGTTTACTTTACAGAGCCCATTGGACGGATTTTTTCTGCTGGAATTTCAGCATCAATGATCTTACCGCCGCCATAACCACGATCACCAGGAGGCAATTCAAACCAAGGTGTGGTTTCTTCATAGGATAAAGTAGGCAAGGTGTCGCCTTCTTTCCAATGAGCAAGGGTACGGTTGAGCCAATCTTTATCGTTACGTTCGGGGAAGTCTTCACGGGCATGACCACCGCGGCTTTCAGTACGCATAAGCGCGCCGTAAGCGGTGCAAAGGCCAAGCTTAATCATGCCGCGAATGCGCAATGCCATGGAAAGCTCAGGGTTAAAGCCGCAAGTTTTACCTTGTAATGCGATATTTTCAGAGCGAACAAGTAATTCTTGTAATTCGTCACAGGCTTTTTGTAAGTCTGTACCGTTACGGAAAATACCCACGTTATCCATCATGGTTTTATGCATAAGAGCGCGCAGCTTGTA
>CAYJHH010000194.1:0-4047 GCA_964369995.1 uncultured Desulfovibrionaceae bacterium | reverse complement strand
TGAGGGGGGAAGGGGCAGTTTTGGGTTCTGGCAAAAGAGTCCCTTCCCCCCTCAAGAAAAAAATAAAACAAAATAAATAAACTAAAATAAATTAAAAAATTATTTATCCTGCAACTTTCTAAAGATGGTGCTTCTATTTATATGAAAAATTTCTGCTACTTTTTGTACGGAGCCGTGCATTTCGATGGCGCGTTCAAGGAAATCCTTTTCGATTTCGGCCATGATATCTTTTAGTGGGCGGGCGTGGCTAAGCATGGTTTCTGTGTAGTGCGGTGCTTTGTGGCTACGCCCGGTGATATGTATGGGCAGGTCATGGGGGGATATGAGCGTGGTATTTCGTGTTACCACGAGGCTATGTACGAGATTTTGCAATTCACGAACATTACCGGGCCAGTCATAGCTTTTGAGAATGTCCATGGTTACATCCATAAAAGCCATGCTTTTGTGGTACTTTGTGGTAAACTCGTGAAGAAAATTTTCGGCCAGGGGTGCCACATCATCTTGCCTTTGGCGTAAGGGGGGGATGTGTACAGTGGCCACATTGAGTCTGTAGTAGAGGTCGCGGCGAAAGGTGCCATCTTCAACGCATTGAGCAAGATTTCTGTTGGTGGCGGCTATGATGCGTACATTAACTTTTTTGGGTGTGGTGGAGCCTACACGTAAAATTTCACCGTCTTGGAGAACGCGTAGTAAACGGGTTTGCATGGAGAGGGGCAGTTCTCCCAATTCGTCGAGAAATATGGTGCTGCCGTCTGCCATTTCAAAATATCCGGCTTTACCTTTGGCGGAGGCACCGGTGAAGGCGCCGGGCATATAACCAAACATTTCAGATTCCGTCAGGGCTTCGGATATGCCGCCGCAGTCAACTTTGAGCATAAGCTTATTGCGGCGCAGGCTTTTATCGTGGGCATAGCGGGCAAAAACGTCTTTGCCCACACCTGTTTCCCCAAGGATAAGGATGGTGGCATCGGTTTTAGCCAGTCGATCTAAAAGGTTTATGACATCTTCAATGGTGGTGCTGGCGTAGATGGGTGAGGATGTTGCTGATTGTTTTTGTGCCACATACGCCAATTGCTCATTCATTTGATTAATGAGTTGTGTTTGTCCTTCCATTTGCTCATTGAGCTGTGTGAGCATGGTAATGTCACGTACGAAAGTCACCACAAGGCAAAGTTCACCGTCTTCATCAAAAACCGGAATACCAGAGAGTACGACTTTTTTTCCATTGCGTAAAAGCTGCACCTTGGTGGCGGCTTTGGCGGTTCGTACTATTTCTGGGTTAAGAACATTGTCAAAAATGCCTTCTTCTTGCAGACTTCGTACATTTTTTCCTGTTACTTCATGGGATTTAATGCCGGTGAGTTGTTCATACATGCGATTGACTTTGAGGGTATTTCCAAGGGCATCGGTGATGAAAATGCCGTCGGCTAAAGCATCAAGTAAGCGCTCAAAGTGCTTATGCAATATATTAGCATGGCGTCCAGTCATAATAACCTCAAAAAGTTTTTTTTATCTTATAAAAAAAAATAGCCCATGAAGCAAGGGCGCCTATATATAATGATACGCATGGAAAAAATGCAGGGGGCGTAAGCAACTTTTGGTGTAGGCATGAAAAGAATTTGGGGAAAACTTTGTGCCATGGCAAGAAGTTTTCCCCAAAGATAGTAAAGAGCTTATTTAGGAACGATGAGTCTTTCACCAAGAATTTTTTGAACGGCATCCAAAAGTGGATACATGGCTTCTTGAGGTAAATTTACCGCGCCCAAGGGGTATTCGCGATCGAGGAAGTGGTATTTTTGTGTTCCCAAACGGTGATAAGGGAGCATTTCATATTCCACATGTTCAAATGGCTTAATGAAATTGGCAATGGCTGTCACATCTTCCACTGTGTCATTGAAACCGGGAATGATGGGAGTACGCACACGTATGGGTAACTTGGGGAAGTTTTCCACTATTTTTTTAAAATTTTCCAAAACAATTTCATTGGAACCGCCGGTATGCTCTTTGTGTTTTTCTTTATCCATATGTTTTATATCATAGATAAGAGAAGTAAGGCTTGGGCCTGCTTCTTCATAGGCAGACCAAGGAGCTACACCGCAGGTTTCAATGGTTGTTTTAAGACGACGACGACGAGCTTCGCGCAAAAGAGCTGCAGCAAATTCTCCTTGCATCATGGGTTCGCCGCCAGAAAGAGTCATGCCGCCGCCGGAGCGCGCATAAAAAGCAGCGTCTTGTTCTACCACATTAAGCACATTGTCCACAGTGCGAGGTTCGCCATACACAATGAGGCCATTGGCTGGGCAAGCTTCGGCGCAAGGCATGTGACAGTCTTCGCATAAGGAGCGATCGATAACGATTTTATCATCATCTCGGCGAGTAATGGCGCCGCGAACGCAAGCATTGATGCAATGTTTACACTTGCTCAAGGTAAGACATCGATTTTCATTGAAAGCTAATTCAGGAGCACGGTTTTGTGATTCAGGATTACTGCACCATTGACAGCGTAGAGGGCAACCTTTTAAAAAAGCGATGGTACGTATACCAGGTCCGTCGTGTACAGAATATTTTTGAATGTTAAAAACGATGCCGGTTTTCTTCTTGTCTTCAAAGCTGCTCATAAGGCTCTCTTTATTTGGTAAAAGGGGATTCGGAAAATCCGAACCCCCTATGTTATTTAACTGGCTTCAAAAAGCTTATCTTAGAATGCACCATGTGAGGTACGAGCGATAAGGTCGTTTTGAAGGTCTGGGCTAAGGTCGCAGAAGTATGCGCTGTAACCAGCGATACGTACGATAAGGTTACGATACTTGTCTGGATCGCGTTGAGCGGCCATCAAGGTGTCAGCGTTGATAACGTTGAACTGTACGTGCCAAAGCTTCAAGTCGCAGAAGGTGCGGATGAAGGACACGAGCTTTTCTGTACCTTCTTCACCTTCAACACTCTTAGGTGTGAACTTAATGTTAAGCATGCGAGCTGCGCGGTCACGGCGACCCATGTTCTTGGTGTTGTAGTTAGACAACAAGATAGCAGTAGGACCGTTTACGTCAGCGCCATGAGAAGCGGAGGAACCGTCAGACAAGGAGAACCATGCGGTACGGCCGTTAGGAGTAGCAGATACCACCTTACCGAAAGGTACGTGAGAGGTAAATGGTACGTAACGAACGTCGTTGTTCATGCCGAGTTCTTTGCTGTACTTGCCACCAAACTCAGTGGTGATGGCGTCAAGTTCGCGACCGATGTTGTCAGCAAAAGGATCGTTGTTGCCGTAGCAAGGAGCAGATTGCAACATGGCCTTTACGTCATCATAGCCTTCGAAGTTGCTTTCAAGAGCGGTGATAACTTGATCCATGGTGAGCTTCTTGTCTTCGAAAACAAGCTTCTTAATGGCGGACAAGGAGTCGATTACGGTACCAAAGCCCATGAATTCGAAGTAACCGAAGTTTACGCCTTCTGGTACATGAGGTTGGTGTAAGTCGATGCAATGCTTCATGCAAAGGTCATGCATGGCAGAGCCCATGGGCTGTGCAAAGTGCTTTGCGCGAAGGTTGTTGATGATGTACTGCTGAGTGAAAGCAGTCTTTAAGAACAACATATGTTGTGCTTTGTATGCGTCGAAGAATTGATCCCAAGAAGTGAACTTGCGTGGGTCGCCGGTTTCGATACCAAGTTGAACATCGCCGTACTTCTTCATTTTACCGTTGTAGAGAGTCATTTCTACAGCAGCAGCGAAGTTTACATAGGCGCCACCAGAGGTGTAGGTGTCGCGGTTAGGCATGCGGCACTCTGTGCAACCAGATACTGCGTAGTCAAGAGCTTCTTCAAAGGTGCAACCTTTGGAAACGTACAAAGGAATAACTTCTTCGTCGTTGATAAGTTTGGGGAAGCCGGAACCGTCTTTGATGGTTTCAGCAACATCCCAAAGGTAAGCTTCAGGAGCGCGGCTGTGGATACGAGCAGCAAGGTCAGGGTAGTGTAAGGGGAACTCGCGCTTGGAACGAAGAATGAGGTGAGTCATTTCGTTGGTAGCGTCGCGGCCGTCAGGTGTTT
>CAYJHH010000193.1:0-4101 GCA_964369995.1 uncultured Desulfovibrionaceae bacterium | reverse complement strand
CCATTTACCAAAAAGCTCGTGAGCAACATTTGAAGAAATTCAATGCCGAACCAGGCGCCTTCTTCTACAATGCTTATGCTGCCGCTCAAGCATTACTTAATGCCATTGACAAAGCTGACAGCACCGACACCGACAAGATTGTAGCTGTACTTCGTGCTGAAAGCATCGAAACTCCTGCAGGTACCATTAAATTCAGCGCCAACGGTGACCCCATTGGCGTAGGTCTTTCCATGTATCAAGTGAAAGACGGTAAGTTTGTAGAAACTGACAGTAAGATTCTTATCGACTAATACCCCCTGTGGGACTTAAGAACACTTAAGTCCCACAGATATCCCCCCCCATAACCTACGCCATATCCACCCTCCCCCACTTATTTTATAGAGGCGTAGCTAAGATTCCCATACGGATGGATTGTCATGGACATACAATATTTTATAGAACTTTTCTTTGGTGGGCTCACCCGCGGTAGCATTTATGCTCTCATCGCGCTTGGATACACCTTGGTATACGGAATTATTGAGCTTATCAACTTTGCCCATGGCGAAGTGTATATGATTGGCGCTTTCACAGCCTTTGTGGTGGCTAGCGCCCTTGGTATCATGGGTTTTCCCGCCCTTGCCATTTTACTCATAGCCGCCTTGGTAGCCATTATTTGGTGTGCCTCCTATGGCTATACTCTGGAAAAAGTGGCTTATAAGCCCCTGCGCGGTGCGCCGCGGCTTTCTCCGCTCATTTCAGCCATCGGTATGTCCATCTTTTTGCAAAACTATGTTATCTTAGCGCAAACATCCGATTTCGTGGCCTTTCCACGTCTTATCCCCGAATTAGAGTTTCTCTATGCTTGGGATATCATGGGCTCCAGTGATTTTATCATCCTTGTGACAAGCACCGTAGCCATGATAGCTTTAACTCTTTTTATCAATTACACTAAATTGGGTAAGGCCATGCGTGCCACAGCACAAAATCGCAAAATGGCTTTGCTCCTTGGCATTGACGCTGACCGCATCATCTCCTTAACCTTCATCATCGGCTCCTCCTTGGCGGCGGTGGGTGGTGTACTTATTGCTTCTCATATGGGGCAAGTGAATTTTGCCATTGGCTTCCTTGCCGGCATTAAAGCCTTTACGGCAGCAGTACTTGGCGGCATTGGCTCCATTCCCGGCGCCATGCTTGGCGGCATTGTACTTGGCCTCTGTGAAAGCTTCACCACAGGATATTTTTCTGGTAACTACGAGGATATGATCGCCTTTGCCATTTTAATTCTTATCCTCATTTTCCGTCCCGATGGCTTGCTTGGCAAAGCCAAGGTTCAAAAGGTATAGGGGGCTCGTTATGCAAATATTTGTAAAAGCCTCCATTGTGGCCCTCTGGTTCATGGTGCTCACCTTCCCCCTCGTGGGCATGCAAATTAATACCACAGAAGCCAGCATTAATTTCCGCTGGGAACGTGTTATCACCATGGGTATTGGTATTTTTGGCCTCGCCATATTGTGGCATCTTTGCTTTCAGCGCAAAGCACAAGGTCTACCCATCATCCCCATACCAGCATCCGTAAGTCAGGGGTGTAGCCAATTAACGCAAAGCCTCTTCTTCAAGCGCGGCTTACCTGCGCTCATAGCCATAGGCATGATTATCATGCCCATATTCAGCTCCATGTACCAAACCAATATTATGATTTCTGCCCTGCTCTATGTAATTTTAGCACTGGGCTTAAATATTGTGGTGGGTATTGCCGGACAGTTGGTTCTAGGCTACGTGGCCTTTTACGGTGTGGGTGCCTACACCTACGCTTTACTAAATCAATTCTTCGGCATGGGCTTTTGGGTATGCTTACCCTTGGGCGGCTTTGTGGCTGTTATCTTTGGCTTAGCCTTGGGCTTTCCTGTACTGCGCTTACGCGGTGACTATTTGGCCATTGTAACCCTAGGTTTTGGAGAAATTGTACGCATTTTCTTGCAAAACTGGAGCGACATTACCGGCGGCCCTCGCGGTATTTCCAATATTCCTCCGCCAAGCTTTTTTGGTATGGAAATGGATTTACCCATGACCACCACCTATATTTACTATTTGGTGCTCATAGCCGTTCTCATTACCATTGTGATTATTTCGCGCATTAAAAACTCCCGCGTGGGCCTTGCCTTACAAGCCCTTCGTGAAGATGAAATTGCTGCTCAAGCCATGGGTATCGACATCACCAAGGTAAAACTTTCGGCCTTTGCTCTTGGTTCTTGTTGGGCGGGCTTTGCCGGCGTTATCTTTGCCGCCAAAACCTCCTTCATCAATCCTGCCTCCTTCACCTTTATGGAATCAGCCATGATTTTATCCATGGTGGTTCTTGGCGGCATGGGCTCCATCACCGGTGTTATTTTGGCTGCACTCATCTTGGTGCTGGCTCCAGAATATTTACGCGCCTTCTCCGAATATCGTTTACTTATTTTTGGTGCCGTCATGGTACTTATGATGATTTTCCGCCCTCAAGGTCTCGTCACCAGTGAGCAAAGAAAATACAAACTTAGCAAAGATCATGGAAATGGGGAGTAAGCATATGAAAACAGTCTTAGAAGTTACTTCTCTTTCCCGGAACTTTGGTGGCCTGCGCGCTCTCAATGATGTGGATTTAGAAATTAAAGAAGGCGAAATTGTGGCACTTATTGGCCCCAATGGCGCCGGAAAAACCACCTTTTTTAACTGCATCACTGGCATTTATGAACCATCAGAAGGCCATGTGTATTTATATGATAAAGAAGGCAAAAAGCACCATTTAAATGGCCGCAAGCCTCATGAAATCACTACTCTTGGCATGGCACGTACATTCCAAAATATTCGCCTTTTGCCCGATATGACGGTACTTGAAAATGTGATGATTGGCCGCCATTGCCGCACTAAAGCCGGCATTTTAGGCGCCATATTACGTGATAAAGGCACAAGAAAAGAAGAACAAGACGCTGTGGATTACAGCTATGGACTCTTACGCACAGTAAACTTGCATACATTTTATGAAGAAAAGGCCAAAAACCTTTCCTACGGAGCACAACGCCGCTTGGAGATTGCCCGTGCCATGGCCACAGAGCCCAATGTGCTCTTGCTTGATGAGCCGGCCGCAGGCATGAACCCCAACGAAACCCTAGAACTAGAAGGGCTTGTGCAAAAAATTCGTGAAGAATACAAGCTATCCATTTTACTCATTGAACACGATATGAACATGGTTATGTCCATGTCAGATCGTATTTATGTAATGGAATACGGCTCCCGTATTGCCATGGGTAACCCCGAAGAAATTCGTACCAACCCCCAAGTTATCAAAGCTTACCTTGGCGAGGACGACCATGCTTAAACTGCAAAATGTAGATACATATTACGGTAATATTCAAGCTTTACGCGATGTTTCCCTTACCATTAATCAAGGTGAAATTGTTACCCTTATCGGTGCCAATGGTGCAGGTAAAAGTACCACGCTCATGTCCATTTGCGGCGTGAACAATGTACGCAATGGGCAAGTACTTTTTGAAGGACAGCCCATTAATACCTTACGCCCCCATGAAATTGTTAAACTTGGAGTAAGCCAAGTACCTGAAGGGCGTCTCATATTTCCAGATCTCACCGTGCAAGAAAATATCGACCTTGGCGCTTTTTTACGCAAGGATAAAGCCGAAATCTTACGCGATCAAGAATATGTATACAGCCTCTTTCCCATTTTAGCCGAGCGCCGCCGCCAAACAGGCGGAACACTATCCGGCGGGGAACAACAAATGCTTGCCATTTCACGCGCCCTCATGGGACGCCCACGCCTACTATTACTAGACGAACCCTCCCTTGGCCTAGCACCCATTATCATCCGCCAAATCTTCTCCATCATTGAACAAGTTAACGCCAATGGCATGACTGTATTTTTGGTGGAACAAAATGCCAACCAAGCCCTGCGCATCGCACATCGCGGCTATGTTATGGAAAATGGACGCATTGTAAAAGAAGACTCTGCCGAAAACCTACTCTCTAGCCCAGAAGTACGCGAAGCCTACCTCGGCGGCGGTATGTAGTTTAATTAATATTGACTTTGTCAACACTCTGGGGGGAGAAACCTTTTTGAAAAAAGGTTCTCTC
>CAYJHH010000192.1:0-4117 GCA_964369995.1 uncultured Desulfovibrionaceae bacterium | reverse complement strand
CGGAGACGGCGATTATAGCCTTTTCCGAGGCCGTCGCGTTTTTGAGCGTTCAAAATTTTTTCTATGGACATGTTCGTCTCCTTAGCTAATATCCGCAAATTGCGGTGAATTAATTTTTTTATATTTACACAAAAAGCACGCTGACAGAAGAGCCAGTATGAATATTGTGTATGGTTTTCCCAAGTAAGGATGCAACGCTAGCCACATGTAACTTAGGACATTTTTCTTTTTTCGCCTGCATGGGAATGGTATCTGTAACGATAACCTTTTGCAAGGCATCGGTGGCATTGATTCTGTCCACTGCAGGGCCAGACAAAACACCGTGGGCTGCGCAAGCAATAATATTTTTTGCGCCATTGGCCTTAAGCACTTCTGCACCGGCACAAAGGGTTCCGGCAGTGTCAATCATGTCATCTACCATAATGGCGGTTTTTCCTTCCACATTACCGATAACATGCATGGCTTGAGCCTGATTTGGCTGGTCGCGGCGTTTATCCACAATGGCAAGGCCGGCATTAAGCCTTTTGGCATAGGCTCTGGCTCTTTCCACACCGCCAGCATCGGGAGACACCACAACAATGTCTTCACATTCGATTTGGCGTAAATGCTCCATCATAACGGGAACACAGTAAATATTATCCACAGGACAGTCAAAGAAACCTTGAATTTGCCCTGCGTGAACATCAATGGTTACCACACGTTGAGCGCCAGCAATTTGCAAAAAGTCTGCAATCATTTTTGCAGATATGGGCGCGCGCGGGCTTACCTTGCGGTCTTGACGAGCATATCCGTAATAGGGAACAACGGCTGTTATTCTTGCGGCGCTGGCGCGCTTGAGCGCGTCTAGCATAAGGCACAATTCAATGAGGTTATCATTGCCTGGTGCACAGGTGGGCTGCACAACAAAAACATCATCGCCTCGAATGTTAGCTCCAATTTCCACGCGGATTTCTCCGTCACTGAAAGTAGAAGTCAGTGAAGGGGTTAATTGGCATCCTAGATGATCGCAAATAGCCAGTGCTAATTGTGGATTGGCTGAACCGGTGACAATTCTAAGGTTGTTAAACATGACGTGCCTTTGCTCTCTGCGCATATGCGCAATGCGCAATGGAAATAAAAAATGGCAGGGGCGGAAGGGATTGAACCCTCGAATGACTGGACCAAAACCAGTTGCCTTACCGCTTGGCGACACCCCTGCATAATTATAGTGCTGCTATAAACACTCTACACTGTGCGTTGTTAAATGTATCCGCTAGGCTCTTTGCCGCTTCCTCTGAGCGAACTATCCCTAACAAGGAGGAACCGCTACCGCTCATGGTTGCTAACGCCGCGCCGCCATCTAGCAAGTCTTGTTTAAGCTTTGCCAGTTGCGGATGGGCTCTGAACACTACCGACTCAAAGTCGTTGACACTGTAGCTTTGCAGCCTTTGTGTTTCGTTCAGGTGCCCCGCACCAGTGAAGAGAGTTCTATAGTCGAAGGCGGTTTTTGTCAATAACTTTTTTTCAAAAGTTGCAATTTTTTCTTCATCTAATTTTTTGTATGCCCAAGGTGTTGATATATATACATGGGGACAAAGCAAGACCACATAGCCCTCAGGCCATGGCTTTGGCAAGGGTTCGATGATTTCTCCAATACCTTGTACTCTGGCAGGTTTGCCTAGTAAAAAAAAGGGTACATCGGCGCCCACACTTAAGGCAGCTCTTTGCATTTGCTCTTGCGAGAGCCTTTTACTGGCATGGGCATTACACCAGGTAAGCACGGCGGCTGCGTCACTACTACCGCCGCCAAGACCGGCGCCATGGGGAATGCCCTTATGCAAATGCACCTGCACGTTCGCATACTCTGGGAGCAACACACCCCCCTGCTTGTGAAAGGCAGCAAATGCTTTGGTCAGAGTATTATCGTGAAGGTTAATTCCCTCAATATTACAGCTCACGCTTAAAGTATGTGCATGGTCTGCATGGGGGCATTGGTCTGCGCTAAAGGTCAGCGTGTCAAAGGGGTTTGCCAAGGGCCAGAAGATGGAATCGAGCAAATGGTAACCATCTTCACGTACGCCGGTAATACGCAAAGACAAATTTACTTTACACCCTGCACGCATTTCTACCACATTTTGCATAATTTGTACCTTTGATTACAGCTTTTCCACTGTGAGGTGCGTATTGGTAAAGACGCAAATTTCTGCGGCTATGGCCATGGAGTGGCGTACCACATCTTCTGCGCTCAGCTCTTCCTTGGTATGGCGCATGAGCGCTCTGGCTGCCGATAGGGCATAGGCGCCGCCGCTACCAATGGCAGCTACACCATCGTCAGGTTCAATGACATCACCATTGCCTGAAAGCAGGAGAATGTGGTTTTCATCGGCCAAAAGGAGCATGGCTTCCAAACGGCGCAAATATTTATCTTTGCGCCATTCTTTGGTCATTTCCACAGCGGCGCGTGCTAAATTTCCGCGAGATTCTTCCAGCTTGGCTTCAAAGAGTTCAAAAAGCGTGAAGGCATCGGCGGTGGCACCGGCAAAACCTGCTAAAATTTTGCCTTTATATAAACGGCGAATTTTACACGCGCCGTGTTTCATCACTATACTTTGACCTAAGGTTACCTGCCCGTCGCCGCCAATGGCCACTTGACCATTATGACGCACGGCTAAAATGGTGGTTGCATGTGCTTGTTGCATATTAAAATCCTTCTTCCCATATTTCTTTGCGCTCCTCATAAATTTTTGTGAAGCGCGCTAAGTGTTTTTTGTTTTCAGCGCTTTGAGCAAGCCCAGCGGCTTTTTCGCTATATTGCTTAGTTTTCTTTTTACTATTTTGGTACATGGCACCATAAGCTAAATGAAGGTAGGCTAAAAATTCTTGCCCATGGGTGCCTAAAGATCGCCCATAAGCCGTATGTACTTCAGAGTCATAAGGTAAAACACGTAAAACTCTTTTATAATAATCAGCGGCTTTGCCGCCTTGGCCTGTGGCATCCATAATTTTAGCATAGAAAAATTGCGCCATATAATCTTGAGGGTCTAAGCGCAAAGACTTACGTAAAAAGGCTTCTGCTTTTTGCATATCCCCTTTTTTGTAATGAAATGTACCCGCCTCACGCAATATTAAAGCATCTTTGGGGGCTGCAGCCAAGGCTTTATCAAAGGTTTGGCTTGCCTTGTGCACTTGATTTTCTCTGGCTTGTACCATGGCTAAGGCCATAAGCGACAAGCCGTCTCTTTGCCCAGTAAAACGATGTGTGGCTGCTTGTTCATCGCCGTATCTGGCCCAGAGTAAGGTTTGAACCCTTTTAAAGCGCCTATTGTCCACCTGACGCTTTTGTAATGCCAGTGGGCTCGATTGCACCTTGGCCATAACGCTGGTAATGCGCGAGCCAATTTCTGGATGGGTGGATAAATATGTGGGTACACTGCCACCACCAGATAATATGCTCTTATCACGTATTTTTTTAAACCCGCCAGCCATGGCCACAGGAGGATAGCCCGCTGCCACTAAATATTGGTAGCCAATGTCGTCGGCATCACTTTCATCCATGCGGCTATAGTTGAGCATGGCCGATTGTCCGGCGCCCAAAGCGCCTGTGGCCAAAGCCGCGCCGCCTTCACCTCCGGCGGCAATGCCGGCCACAGCAAGCAATAAAGAAGCTAAGGTTAAATATTTGCCCCTATCAATGCGCTGCGCCACATGCCGTTGCGTCACATGCGCCATCTCGTGGGCAATAATGCCGGCCAGCTCCGCTTCATTGTCCAACTGCATGAGCAAACCCGTAAATATAAAGATATGCCCGCCAGGAACCGCAAAAGCATTAAGCGAATTATGCAAAATAATACCGGATGTAAATTCAAAAGGTTGGGGCGGTATGACGGCATTAATTCTATGTACAATACCCTTCACATACAAAGATACTTCAGGGTCTTCCACCAAGGGTAATTTGGAGCGGATAAGCACTTCAAATTTACGCCCCATCTCTTTTTCATCGGCAATACTAAAATCGCCCAAGCCCAAAAAAGCCTGCGCTGGCACCACAAACACTTGGGTGAGTAATACAAAGCTAAGTACGACAGAAGCTATGAATTTTTGCATGGTGAGGCTCTTTTTCGTGGGGGGAAGGAGACCC
>CAYJHH010000191.1:0-4120 GCA_964369995.1 uncultured Desulfovibrionaceae bacterium | reverse complement strand
ATAGATGAAGCGTCGTATTCTAAATGGTAATGTATTTATAACAGGCAGAGGCTTATAAGTGCCGCGCATTCACTTATTTCTATAAGGCAGCCATACACGTCTCCAGTAACACCGCCAATACTTTTCATTGCCTTACTCATAAGTAGATAGGTAATGGTAAAAACGCTTATGCAAGCTAAGGGAATACTCAGGACAAATAAAGGATATGTGGGAAACATAAGAGCAGTAAGCCCTGTTATACCAATGATCAAAAGCATAAGTAGAGCGTTTTTAATCTTGGTGCCAAGGGTGAGGCCTTGCGTTGCAGCTTTACCTAAATTGGTATTTTTTTCATGCTCACGCGCATTGGGGGCATTATGCGCAATAAAAACCATGGAGCGCGCCAAAGATGCCACAAAACAAAGAGCCAGTACGGTTATAATAAAGGCATACAGACTGTTTTTTTCCAAAAGTATATGGGCTAAGTGGCTAAGCGTTGCAACTTTTATGGCCAAAACGAAAAAAATGGCTAAAGAGGCAAAGGTTCCCACCGTGGGATCTTTCATAATGGCAAGGCGCTTTTCTTTAGGGGCTTCCACCATAAGGCCATCTGCACAATCGGCAACGCCATCTAAATGCAAACCGCCGGTTATTGCAACCCAAGCCAATGCCCCCAAAATACCCGCAAGGGTAGGGGGGAAAATCAGCGTGAATAAGCAAAATAAAAGACCTACACAAAGTCCCACAATGAGTCCCACAGCGGGAAGGTAGGCCGTAAGTCCGGCTAAGGAAAGCGCTGTACTGCCATGATGAAATGTATTTCCCACTGGCAAACGCGTGAAAAAAGAAAGCGAAGCTCGTAAACTCATTTTATTATTGTATTATTTTTATTATTAAAATTCAATGCCTTTTGTGGCGGGGATTCCTTTTTTACAGGCATGTTTGACATCACCAATTTCTGATACAATATCGGCCAGTTCTGTGAGCCATGGGGGGAGGCCGCGCCCAGAAAGCACAAGGTGTACATTTTTTTCATTACATAAGGTAATAAGCTGCGTCACTTCTTCTTCACTTACCAAGGAGCTTTTTAAAGCGTATAAGCATTCATCCAGAATAAGCACATGTGCTTGAGAGAGCTTTTGCTTTGCCCAAGCAAGCACCTGCACGGCCGCAGCGCGATGTTCTTCTCGCTGTTCCTCTTTGGTGAAAAAACCCTTTCCGCCGATGAAAAAATCTTCTTTAAGAAGTTGTTGTAAGAATTTTTGTTCGCCGGTTTGCTGATCTGATTTCATAAACTGGGCAAAACAAATGTGCATATCATTTCCATGAGCGCGTATGGCTTGCCCTATGCAAGCGCTGGTTTTTCCTTTGCCATTTCCCGTATAGATAATAATCATTATTTTTCCTTTATTTTGGCATGTGAGCTATGAATACCGCATATGCTTTTATTATGGATACGTGTAGTATGAAATACGAAATTGTTGGTATGAGTAAGATAGCATGAAGCCCCCTTGCCATGAGCAACGCAGCAAGGGGGCTTTATTATAAAACAATACGTGCATCTTTGTTAAGGATGACACATGAGAAAGTACAAATTGCTATTTGTTTTCCGGTGTATCGGTGAAGTTACCTTCGGAGCGAGAAACACCCATGGCTACCAAGGCATCGCCAAGTACATTCATGGGAGTACGAGCCATATCAAGGATACGGTCAACGCCGGCAATAAGAGCAACGCCTTCTAAAGGAATACCCACTTGCACAAAAACAATGCTCATCATGATAAGGCCTGCACCGGGTACGCCCATGGTACCCACAGCGGCGATGATGGCCATAAGCACGATGGTGAGCTGATCACCAAGGCCAAGGGGGATATTATACACTTGAGCCACAAATATGGCGCAAATACCCATGTATAAGCTGGTTCCGTCCATGTTAATGGTATTTCCAAGGGGCATACTAAAGCTAGTAACAGAGCGGTGAGCGCCAAGCTTTTCGGCAGCGGCCATGTTGGCAGGCAGCGCTGCTGCGCTGGAGCAGGTGGTAAAGCCCACAAGCAAGGGATCAGCCATGCCCTTAAGGAAGCGTAGTACAGGAATGCGCACCATAAACTTAATGATAGGTATGTATACAATGGCAAAAAGCAAGAGGCAACCAAGGTACATGATGGCAATGACCTTAAGTAAGGGAAGGAGTACTTCTAAGCCATGGCGTGTGACGGTATAAGCTATAAGGCCAAATACACCAATGGGAGCATAGAGCATAACAAAGCCGGTGAGTTTAACCATGGCTTCGCCGCATGTTTCAAAAAAGCTATGCACAGGGCTGCCTTTTTCACCAAGGGCGCTCACAGCAAAGCCAAAGGCCACGGCAAAAACGATGAGCTGTAACATATTCCCTTTGGCCATGGCTTCCATGGGGTTCATGGGGATAAGATTAATAAGCGTATCTAAAAGAGCAGGAGGGGTAATTTCTTTAGCTTTGAGCCCTTCAAGGGAAAGGTTAAGACCAATGCCTGGCTGTGTAAGATTGGCAAGACCTAAACCAATAATAACAGCCACACAGGTGGTGAAAAGGTAGAAAAGCAGAGTTTTAGTGGCAAGACGACCAAGTTTAGCTGTGTCGCCAATACCAGCTGCTCCGGCTACCAAGGTACAAAAAACCAAGGGCACCACTATCATACGAATGAGGCGAATAAAAATATCACCTAAGGGTTTAAATAATGTGGTACCAAGGGTGGTATCTTGTGCAAGCATACCTACAATGATACCAAGTAGCAAACCAATGCTCATTTGGAGCGTTAGCCCCATTTTTGCTTTAACCATGAATTGTCTCCTGCAAACTGTTAAAAATTGCACTAAAAAATGTACTTAAGATACCATAGTATAAAAAAAAAGCTTTTTTTACAAGTACTGGGCTAGGAAAGGGCGTAAATGCTAGATATTTTTAGAAATACAATGTGAATGCGTGAAGGTGATACTTTTTAAATGTCGACTATGTAGAAATACACGCGGCTTAGGGTGTTGTGGTAATGTGTGTGTTACCGCCATGATTTTTTTGGAAGGGGTAGGAGGAACATTTTTCTTCAAAAAAAGTGTCCCTCAAATAAGTGTTGAGAGTAATAGCAAAGGGGAACTTTTTAATAAAAGTTCCCCTTATGATATGTAGTAAAGAGCAAAGCTCAGTATACTTGCGTATTAGCCGTGGTTAGCTAAGAGCAATTCATGCACTTGCTTAACGGTACCTGGGCGGGGGTTGTTGCCCATGAGGCGAGCAGCGCCCACAGCGCGAGTAGCAATACCTTCAAGGTCTTCTTCCTTAACACCGTAAGGAGCAAGGCCTTCTTTAATGTTCAGATCTTCCAACAGTTCGCTCATGAGCACAGGAGCTTGGCGAGCCATGGTTAAGGGGTCTGGATGGTATTCGCCGCCAAGAATTTCTGCAATTTGAGCGTACTTTTCTGGGTTAGCCATGAGGTTGTATTCCATGCACATGGGGGATAAGCATGCCATGAGCAAACCGTGAGGCAAGTTGTATACGCGAGGTACAGCGGTACCTACAGCGTGAATGATACCATTTTGCGTATTGGAAAAGCCCATGCCGGCAAGGCAGGAAGCATAAAGCATGTCGGTACGAGCGGCAATGTCTTGACCGTTCACATAAGCGCGACGAATGCTCTTAGCAATAAGCTTCATGGCTTGTAGGTTTAAAGCATCGGTGAAGGGGGTGGCAGCCTTACCCACAAAGGATTCCATGGCATGCACAAAAGCGTCTACGCCGGTCATGGCGGTTACATGAGGAGGCAAACCTGTGGTGAGCTCTGGGTCAAGGATAACGGCCTTGGCATACATGTAATCGCTTACTACGCCAATTTTAGCGCCGCTGGCCTTGTCTGCCAATACGGAAATGGATGTTACTTCACTGCCGGTACCGGCGGTGGTGGGGATGTAAAAAGCAGGTGCGCAAGGGTTAGGCACATTGTTTACACCAAAATATTTTTCAATGGGGCCTTCATTGGTGAGTAATACGCAAGCAGCTTTGGCGCTATCAAGGGCAGATCCGCCGCCAAGACCAATAACAAGCTCAGCTTTAAACTCTATGGCTTGCTTGGCAATGGCTTCAATGGAACCGGTGGAGGGCTCAA
>CAYJHH010000190.1:0-4120 GCA_964369995.1 uncultured Desulfovibrionaceae bacterium | reverse complement strand
TCTATTCCCAGTGGTCAGGCCATAGTGCAAACGGTGGATATTTTAGCGCCCATTGTGAACGATGCCTATACCTTTGGGCGTATTGCTGCGGCCAATGCTTTATCGGATGTGTATGCCATGGGCGGTACACCTTGGTGCGCCATGAATATGCTGTTCTTTCCTACGGCTTGCCACGGCGCTGTAGGGGAAGAGAGCGTGGCGGCAATTTTGCAAGGTGGCCTCGACGCTTTGGCAGAGGCCGGAGCAGTCTTGGTGGGCGGTCATACGGTGGAAGATTCTGAGATAAAGTATGGCATGTCTGTGACTGGCATTATAGACCCCAGTAAGAAAGCCACCAATGATGGCCTACGTGTAGGAGATGTGTTGCTGCTTACTAAGCCACTTGGTACTGGTATATTGTCCACGGGCGTTAAGGCTCGATGGGATAATTTTGAACACAGTGAAGCGCTTATATCTCAGTGGTGTGCGCATTTGAATAAAAATGCTGCTTCGGCCATTGGCGCCTTTGATCTTAAAGCTGCCACGGATATTACAGGCTTTGGCTTGGGCGGTCATGGTATTGAGATGTCGCGCGCTTCTCAGGTGCAGATGGTCATTGATACACAAAGTGTGCCTGTCATGGAAAATGTGCTGGACTATGCGCATAATGGGCTTATTCCGGCAGGAAGCCATGTGAACAGAAAATATTGGCAAAGTTTCACCTGTATTTCTGGTAAAATAGAAGCTAGTTTGGAAAGCGTGATCTTTGATACACAAACTTCTGGCGGTCTTTTGCTGGCTGTACCTGAGGCAAAAGTCGTGGCAGTGCAGGAACATCTTAAGGCGCTGGGTGAAGCTGCTTGGGTCGTTGGGCATGTTCAAGAGCTTGGCAAGCAGGGTGAACAGCCCTTGGTATTGGTATAATGCAAACATCTTCCATTGCCGGTATTCTTTTGGCAAGCGGCCTGTCTAAGCGCATGGGCTCGCCAAAACTCTTTTTGCCTTGTGGTTCAAAGCCTTTGCTACAATGTGTCATTGATGCGGCGCGCATGTCTGATTTACGCGAGCTTGTGCTGGTATTGCCAGAACAAGATGCTGTCACCATGGAAATGGAAAAAATGGTTGATTTTACGGGCTGTATCGTATTGAGAAATCCTTTGCGTGCCTTGGGGCAATCGGAAGCTTTGAAGGTGGGCGTGCAGCATTTGCTCATGCATGCTTCACCGGAGCTTAGTGGTGCCATGGTGCTTTTGGGCGATCAACCCTTATTACAGAGCCAGACCTTGAATACCTTGGTGGCAGCGGCACAAGCGCAGCCTACAGCTTGGATTGTACCAAGGCGAAAAAGTGATGGGCAGCGGGGTAATCCTGTGATTATTCCTTCAGTGGAATTTGCGCGTGTTATGCAATTGTGCGGTGATACTGGGGCAAAGCCTTTAATGCAAACGTCACTTTTTGCGCAGCATTTTGTAGATTTTGAAGAAGAAGGGCCATTTGTAGATGTGGATACACCGGCCATGTATGATACTTATTGTAAGGGGATGAGCCATGTTTAAAGATATACCGACCATTGTTATACGTGGTGCTGGGGATTTAGCCAGTGGAGTAGCATTGCGTTTGTACAGAGCTGGGCTACGCCATATACTTTTTTTGGAAACAGCACATCCCTTGGCAGTACGTCGCACAGTGTCTTTTTCTGAGGCTGTGTATATGGGCTCAGCGCAGGTGGAAGGGGTGCAAGCCACGTGTATTTCACGTATAGAACAAGTTCAGGAGCAATGGCAGGCCGGGCAAATTCCCTTGCTTGTGGATGCTCAGGCCTTGTGCTTACAGGATTTTAAAGCCCATGTGCTGATAGATGCCATACTAGCAAAGAAAAATTTGGGTACCCATAAGGGGATGGCAGATTTTGTCATAGGGCTTGGGCCTGGCTTTATGGCTGGCAGCGGAGCAGATGCGCAGGTGCATGCCGTGGTGGAAACCATGCGCGGGCATTATTTAAGCCGTGTTATTACACAGGGAAGCGCCATGGCTAACACAGGGGCTCCGGCGCCTGTCATGGGCTATAGTGTGGAGCGGGTGTTTTGGGCCGAAGCTGAAGGGTTCTTTACTACCTCTCGCAGTATTGGTGATGTGGTGGAAGCAGGCGAAGAAATTGGCAGGTTGAATGATACACCCTTATGCGCGCGTTTTCGCGGCGTTATTCGCGGATTGTTGCGTCATGGCACCCCTGTGAAAGCTCGTACCAAATTGGCTGATGTGGATCCGCGAGTGGCCATTGACTATTGTGATGAGGTTTCAGATAAAGGCTTAGCCATTGGGGGCGGTGTGCTAGAAGCTCTTTTGGGGCATTTTTTAATCAAGGATTAATGCCTTATGTCTGTGTCCATGGGCTTAGCTTCGTCTAAAACTTCTTGTATTTCATTGATTATTCCCCAAGAGTTACAACAGGGGCAAGGGGAGCAGCAACAGTCATGCCTTTTGTTTGCCGTGGTGGGAGCCGGGGGCAAAACTACGCTTATTCACGCCTTAGCTAAGCATTATGTACAGCAAGGAAAGCGCGTGCTCATAGCGCCCAGTACCAAGATATTTGTGGAACCTGAGGCAGCTCTGGTCTTGGCAGATGATCATGGCAGTACAGAAGATATGTATGTAGCTTTGCAGGCAGAGCTTATGCAGCATGCTTGCGTGTATGTGGGCGCCCATGTGGTGCAGGGTAAGATTATAGGATTGCCACCGGCCCATATTACGGCTTTAAAAGCATGGGCAAGCAAGGGGCAGCAGGCGCAGGTAATTTTATGCGAGGCCGATGGTGCCGCTCGTAAGCCCTTAAAAGCTCCGGCGCCGCATGAGCCAGTGCTGCCACAAGGTATGGATGTATGTGTGGGGCTTATGGGGGTGGACGCGCTAGGTAAGCCTTTGTGTGATACATATGTGCATAGACCGCAGCTTTTGGCCAATTTGTGCGGCTGTGACTTATACGATGAAATAACCATGACGCATTTATGTATTTTAGCCAGTCATGCGCACGGTTTGTTTCAACATTGCCCCGAACACTGTTTGCGCGCGGTGGTGCTCAACAAGGCGGATGTATTGCAAAGTGATAAGGTGGCCCATGTCCATGTACTTGGGGCTACAGACAATGCCTTTTACAGCTCATGGTTTTTGGCCAATATACGTACAGGGCAAATGCAATTATTGCGCGAAAGTTCATGACATATGGCGACATAACCGCCTGTTACACAAATGGAGTGTAGGCAGGTTTGTAAGGTATGTTTTTTGCAAGTACCTATTATGGGAAACGTTTTCCTAGGAGGTAGACGCAATGGAAATAGGTTATGTATCTAGTGGCATGAGCGTGCAAGCGACAGATGTTTTAGGTAAAGTGCAAACTGCCAAGAAGGAAGAAGAAAAAGTTACAGCTTCTGGCGATACGGTAAGCATTTCAGATGAAGCTAAGTATTTATATGCAGAAATGCAGCAAAATGGTGCTAAGTCGGAAGAAATTGCCGCTCAAGATGCAGAAAATTCTTTGGCTGAAAATGCTGAAGCCATGACAGAGCAAAGCGAAACTGTGGGGCAGGGACAAGAGTCTTCGAGCCAAGGTGGCGCAGAAGGTGATGGCGGTGGCGGCGGTAAATCTGGCGGCGGTAAATCCGGCGGCGGTGGTTCTAGTAGTTCAGAATCCACCACTTCTGAGTCTTCTTTAGAAGCGCAAATATCCGCTTTAGAGGCACAAATTGCAGCAGCGCAAAATAAAGCCGGCGAAGGCAAAAGCAATGTTCAAATTCAGGCTTTAGAAGCACAATTGGCGGCTTTAGAGTCAGAATATAATGAGGCCACAGCTGCCTAGCTGTGTAAGCGCATAAAGGCTTTTGCTCAGCATGTAATGCATAGAGGGCAAGGTGTAAAAAACCGGCAGAACAGTGATTTGTTCTGCCGGTTTTTTGTGAGCCATGAGAGCCACAGCGCAGGGTATTACATACTATTGTAGTCGACACTGAAAAACAACTTAACTATCAGTAAAAATAGAACTTATAAATCAAATAACGTAATAAACTTTACCAGAAATAAATGAATGGAATTCGTTTTCTGGCAATGTTTAGACATAAGAAATGCTTTTTTCAGATGTCGACTACTC
>CAYJHH010000189.1:0-4160 GCA_964369995.1 uncultured Desulfovibrionaceae bacterium | reverse complement strand
CGTTAGCCAAGTTATTGGAAATAACGTCAATATTTAATTGCTGGGCCACCATGCCGGTAGCACCTGTCCAAAGCGAACGCATCATAGCTTTAGCTCCTTATGTTATGGCTAGCGAAGTTTTGCAACTTTTTCAATAGCTTGTTTATCTATGGAGTCCGAGGTTTGCATGACCTTAGCCATGGCCTCATAATGGCGATTTACTTCTATCATTTTAACCATTTCAGTCACAACTTCCACATTGGCCGTTTCCACAAAACCTTGAGATATGCGACTGCCATTGGCCAGAGGATCATTTTCCACAGCTTCCATGCCGGGGCGCACTCTATAAGTATTATTACCTTCTTTTTCTAGCACTTGCGGGTCATCAAGCCCCACAAAGTTAATGGTATTAATAAGCTCCCCATCGGCAAAAACTTGCCCATCGCTGGCAATATGCACATCACGAGCATCTTCGGGAATAACAATGGGGCCACCGGCGCCTTGCAAAGGCCAGCCTTCCGGCGTGACCATCGAGCCATCCCCACTTTTCACAAAATGCCCACTGCGTGTATAGCGCTCCCCTGCTGGGGTTTGCACTTTTAAAAATCCTTCACCCGAAATGGCCACGTCCAAGGGGTCGCCGGTAAATTTCATGGCGCCTTGCGTAAAGTCAATCTTAGAGACGGCAATACGTGTACGAGAAAGATTTTTGGGTTCTGGAAATAAAGGCTCAGAGCGCACAGTGGCCAAAGGCTCGCGAATTTCATCATGGGCAAATTGTGCCATGGTGTTTTTAAAGGCTAAATGATCTTGCTTATAGCCTGTGGTATTCACGTTTGCCAAATTATTGGCTATGAAATTCATGCGGTGCTCTGTGGATAAAGAACCAAAAAGTGCACTAAACATCATGTCTTGCATACAAAAATCCTCCTACTTGCCGCTGTGACCCATATGGGACTACTTGAACATATCAGTACACAAGAAACTATGCAGATTACATGCCATAATCTATTTTACAAGGGGAAGAAGAGGATATGCATAGACATGCAAAGCTTTTGCCCCTGTAAAAAAGATTTGACAGAGAGCAAAAGCCCATATATAGAGGTGAGCGAAGCTGAACGGCGCAAGCACCGCCAACCCCGTCAGATCCGAAAGGAAGCAGCGGTAACGGTGGCTACGGGTGTTCAGCTTCTTTTTTTTGCCTGTGCTCAGGCTCCAGTCTGCTAAAATCCCCGCCCTTTATGTTCAGCCAGCCACGTGGCAAAACTTTCCCTAGCACGAGTGCCATACATAACTTTGCGTTCTGCTTTTTTAGCACGCACGCCCAGCTCCGGCATAAGACCAAAGTGCGCATTGGAAGGCTGAAATTTTTTCACTTCTGTACGCAAATGTTGCATAAGCGCTCCAAGTGCCGTGGTCACTGGGGCAGGTTCAAGGCTTTTTTCTTGCATTTGTGCCACCAAGGTCAGCGCAGCCCACAGGCCACAAGCTGCGGACTCCACATAGCCTTCCACGCCGGTAATCTGACCCGCAAGGCGTACATTCTTGGCATCATATCCCTTAAGGCACAAATTTTCATCCAGCACTTTAGGCGCATTAACATAGGTATTGCGATGCATGGAGCCAAAACGCACAAATTCTGCATTTTCAAGGCCGGGTATCATACGAAAAATCTTTTGTTGCGCTCCGTAAGTAAGTTTGGTTTGGCAACCCACCAAATTATACATGGATTCATTGAGATTTTCTGTACGCAATTGTATAAGGGCATAAGGACGACGCCCCGTACGCGGATCCACAAAACCCACCGGCTTTAAAGGGCCAAAGGTCAATGTGCGCGGCCCACGCTCAGCCAAAGCCTCAATGGGCATGCAGCCTTCAAAGTGGATTTCCTTTTCAAAATCCTTGGCACTAACCTTATCACCTTCCAGCAAAGCCTCATAAAAGGCAAAATATTCATCTTTTTCCATGGGGCAATTAAGATATTCACCCGTTTGCGCGGCTTCTTCCGGCTCTTGATAGCGCGAACCACGAAACACAATACTACGATCCAGCGATTCTGCACTCACTATGGGCGCTATGGCATCATAAAAATAGAGTTCTGTGCCACCCACAGCCTGACTTAAAGAAGCCGCCAACGAATCCGAAGCCAATGGGCCAGCCGCCACCACCACATGGGAAAATTCTGCCAAGGCAGCATCTTCTAAGCTTTGTATTTGCTGTCTTTTTACCGTAATAAGCTCGCACGCTTCCACCTCTGCCGTGATGTTTTTTGCAAAAACTTCCCTATCCACAGCTAAGGCCTTACCAGCAGGCACAGCACAAGCATCGGCATGACGCATAAAAGGACTGCTCAATTCACGCATTTCTTGCTTAAGCAAACCAATGCCTGAGGCCAATTCATTGGAACGCAAAGAATTGGAACAAACCAACTCACCTAGATCCTGCAATTGATGCGCCGGAGACATATGCTCAGGTTTTTGTTCAAAAAGACAAGAAGCAAGGCCATAACGAGCCAAAGTCAAAGCGCATTCCGTACCGGCAAGGCCGCCACCAATAATAGCAATATTCGGTATAATAGATGTGGACATGAGTCATCCTTTCAGGGAAAAATAGAGAAAAAGTGTTAAGCTCATGTAGCGCGTTCCTCTTGACCTTGTCAAAGTATTTCATGCCATGACGGCCTTTTACCCTTTTGCACTTGACAAGAACAAGCTCACAAGCAACCATATATGCATAAAGTGAGGGTCCTATGCAAAACACTGATAACCATTGGCAATCCCCTTGGATGGAACGACGCTTGGCACCGCCAGAGCGATCCCATGATGTACGCTCCCCTTGGGATCGCGACTATGCACGCATTATTCACTCGGCAGCTTTTCGCCGACTGCAATCTAAAACCCAAGTCATGGATCTTGGACAAAGCGATTTTTATCGCACACGCCTCACCCACTCCATGGAAGTAGCGCAGGTAAGTTCAGGAATTATCAAATATTTACGAGAAATTCACGCCGACACACCCATGGCAGAAGCCCTACCCGATGGGCAGCTTCTCTCAGCCATTTGTCTTTCCCATGACCTAGGCCACCCCCCTTATGGACATGGCGGTGAAACGGCGCTGAATTTTTGCATGCGCGATTTTGGCGGATTTGAAGGCAATGGGCAAACCCTGCGCATTCTCTCCCTACTTGAACAATACACCCCTAATCATGGCTTAAATCCCACACGTCGCTTATTACTAGGCGTGCTAAAATACCCCGGTGCATATTCAGCCTTGGTCAATGAAGAATATTACGGCATACATCAATCTTCGCCGCGCTGGCTCTTTAAAGCCAAAGAACAACTTCCACCCAAATGCTACCATGACACCGAACAAAACGTGGTGGACTGGATGTTTGAACCCTTTGCCAGCCATGCCGCTGACTTTAGCGCCACCATGGATATATCCAAACCTCACAAGCCCAAACACAAAAAAACACTACACAAATCCCTCGATGCCTCCATTATGGATCTTTCCGACGATATATCCTACGGCCTGCATGACCTCGAAGATGCCGTGGCCCTTGGCATGCTCACCCGAGACATGTGGGAAGACTACATCTGCGGCAAAGAAGATATTTTCCATGCATGCGGTTTCTCTCCGGAAGAAGTAGCCAATGACTTATTCTCACAAGCCGAATACCTACGCAAAGGACGCATAGGCGGCCTAGTGCACTATATGATTACCCATACCGTAGTAAAAGAAAGCGGCATTCACAGCCCCTGCCCACTCATTAACTACAGAGCATACTTTGAACCCAGTGCAGAAAAATTGCAAAATCTCATGGGAGAACTCGTCTTTGACCTCATCATCTCCTCACCCAATTTGCAAATCCAAGAATTTCGCGGGCGCAAAATTGTGGTGGAACTCTTCGACATCTTCGCCTCAGACCCCTTAAAACTCCTGCCCTGGGAAGTGAAAAAACAATTCCAAAAACAACACGACGAAGCCGCACAAATGCGCGTCATCTGCGACTACATAGCCTGCATGAGCGATGCCTCCGCCGCCAGATTACACGAAAAAATCTTCTTCGCCGGCAAAGGCTCCCTCTTTGATAAAATGTAGTTTTTATTTTATTTGATTTTAGATTTTATTTTTTGTGGGGGAGAGGGGAAACCTTTTCCAGTCGGAAAAAGGTTTCCCC
>CAYJHH010000188.1:0-4207 GCA_964369995.1 uncultured Desulfovibrionaceae bacterium | reverse complement strand
TGAAATTTCTGGTGGGCCATCAGGGACTCGAACCCCGAACCAATTGATTAAGAGTTATTTTTATAGCTCTTTTTTTTGTTTCATCTTCCGTAATTTTTTTGTCATTTTATTCCTCTAAGTATCTGCTTGGCAATACTTTTTTCTAAATGCTACTTTCACGTCACCACACTTAAACACACCTTGTGTTTACACAAGTAGCGGGATAAGAGCGGGATAAAATTTTTACAGTTGGAACAAAATTGAAGGCAATTTTGGCTGCTCAATTGGTATACATGGGGGTAGGCATGGCAGTCGTTTGGCATAAGACAAAATTCTTGGGTGTTCGGTATCGTGAGCATAAAAGTCGTAAACATGGTGTTCAATTTGATCGCTGTTTTTCGATTCGGTATAAGGCTGATGGAAAGGATAAAGAAGAATCTGTGGGCTGGGCATCAGAGGGGATAACGGCGGAGAAGGCTTTTAAGCAGCTTTCGTTAATACGTGAAAATATGCGTACAGGTGAAGGCGCTTGTAGCATTAAAGAGCTACGAGAGCTTAATCAGGCTCAAGCCAAAGAAGTTGAGCGCACTGAGGAAGAATTTGCTAGAAAAAATGTGACTTTTGAATATTTTTGGGAAAATGAGTATTTTCCCACAGCTAAAATGTCGAAAAAAGAGAGTAGTGCCACAAGCGAGCTACATCTCTATAATAATTGGATTAAGTCCCATATAGGAAGCTTGCCTTTCGCTGAAATTACTCCCCAAGTTCTTGAAAAATTGCTTATGGTTTTACAAACCAAGAAAAAAAGTGCTGCAACAATTCGTTATGTTTTTGCAGTGATTTCACAAGTTTGGAGGAAGGCGGCTTTACAAGGCCTTGCTACAGAGACTAGCCCTACAAGCAAGGTGAAGAAACCGCAACAAGACAATAGGCGAATGCGTTTCCTAACTCAAGAAGAAGCCCATCTATTGTTAGAAGAGCTAGGGAAAAAGTCTCAAGATGTGAAAGATATATCACTACTGTCCCTGTATTGCGGACTAAGAGTAGGGGAGATTCACGCTCTGACGTGGGGCGATATAAACTTTGAAGATGATACTATTTTTATCCGGGATCCCAAAAGTGGTAAAAACAGACATGCCTTCATAACTCGTAAGGTGCGTGAGATGCTGTTATCACGTAAGGCTGGACAAGCTAAAGTAGATCTTATTTTTCCTGCTGTAACAGGTGGTAAGCGGAAGGCTATTTCGCATACTTTTATAAAAACAGTGAATGCCCTTGGTTTCAACAACACAGGAGAATACCGAACTGCCAAGGATGGCAGCTCGGTACCCATTATTGAAAGCGATGCAAGGCAGAAGGTTGTTTTTCACTCTCTGCGCCATACCTTCGCCTCTTGGCTTGTACAAAAGGGAACTCCATTATACACTGTAGCAAAACTTATGGGGCATTCTACCCTTGAGATGACACAAAGATATAGTCATTTGGCACCTGACACACTACGTCAGGCGGCTATGGTTTTGGATGAAGAGTAAGTAGGGAGATAAATTATGAGTAATGTTATAGAATTTCATAGTTTTACTACGCTTGGGGACTTTCTTTTTGACCTTCGAAAAGATCCAGAAGCGTATTCTAAGAGTCTTTATTTATTTAGACAGATTTTACATGGAGAGCTTGAGTTTCGTATCTTGAAAAGCGATAAACTTTCTGAACCCTATAATTTTAAAGAATGTTTTGAAAATTTTATGGCTAAAGTAAGTGCTAGGGGGGGGATTTTTTTAGACACTATTTCTCCGCAAGTAATGCCACGAAAAAATAATGAATATAAGACTGTTATACGTAATATTCATGGTGAGTTGCTTAGTTCGTTAATGTGCTCTGATAAGGGTAAAATTAATTGGAAATTTGAGTTGCCCTTTGATAAAGCAAATATTTTTACATTGGATGAATTGTGTATAGTTCCGCCTTTCTCACAACTATCTCCTCCTCGAAATATTCATAACGAACTAGCGACCCTCGATATGGCTGCTTCTGTAGGGTGTGATGTAAGAGAAGAAATTGGAATTTTTATTGATAAATTTGAATTTTGTGAATTTAAAATTCCAACACAAAAAATTGCAGCAAAGTTAGATAGTGTTTTTGATAAAAATGGAAAATGTGTTGCAGCAGGAAATTTAGCTGGAGATATATATGAGTCAGATTTAGATGATAAATGTAATATAGGATTTGTCGTAGTAAATGGTAAAAAATTAATGCTGTCTGATCGTGAATCCTATTCTTATGACTCGTGTTTTGATATTTATTTCAACTATATAAATAAGTTGTGTCTTGATTGTGGTGTGGCTGTTTCAAGTGCATCAATTCTATTTTATGTTTTTTTACTATCAAACTGTATTGAATTTGATATTGACGACGGTGTGTATAGATCAGAACTGAAAGGAAAAATAACTTTACAAAATATATTTTTAAATAATAAACTACTATCCGTTTCAAGCAGGCTATATAGTCCATATCCATCTTTAAATGTTGACGTCATTGATTTTTTTCATAAACTTTATTTTTCCAAAGCTGATATAGATAATAATATAAAAGGGTTTTCAAATTTAGAATATATCAATACGGTTGAAGGTAGTGAATTATATAAATTTATTTTTGAGAAAAAGGGTAATACACCAAGAAAAAATATTCCTGATGGAATTGTTGCTAATGATATTATATCTTATATGGTTTATGCAGGGTGTAAAGATAATTTACAAAATGATGATGATGTATGTAAGAGTTTTAAAATGTGTTTGGCTGCCATTGCCTTACAGTATCCAAGGTCTGGTGATAAAGTTGAAGATACATTGAAGAAGTTTTTTCCGAAGGACTTTGTGAATACAGACGAAAAGTCACGTACAATTGCACAAAGACTTCAACGTAATATAAATCAATATCTTGTTACTAAAAAAGAAGATATACTTTCATATAGAAAGAGATAGTTTTAGAGGTGCGATAAAGATAAATACTTCCACGGAGGGGCTTTAAAAGCCCCTCCGTGGGTGTTATGCTTTATCGATGAACAGGGGGGTGATGAGTGATTTCATCCAACTCCATAAAATACCATGCTAACCTTCCTACTTGACATCCTCTATATGTGTGGCTAAGGGGAACAAGGTTAATTTTGTTTCTGCGCGTTCATAATTTCCTTGGCTGCTTTAAGCACAGCGATTGCTATGGTCAGCCACGCCGTATAACTCATATTTTCACTCCTTTATTTTGCGCGTGATAGATACTACTGGGACCTTCAAAAAACAGTCTTTTTAGCTTCAATATTGTGGCTATAGAAGGCTTTTTGGGGCTTTATATAGATTGTGAATGAGAATTTATTTTTGTAGAAGTTTTCGCTGTAACATACCAAAGAGTGTTGCCGGCAGCATATTTAAATCATGGATAGTTTTACTTGTATTTGGTAAGAGCATTTCAAGGCTGTTATCCTCAATACCTAAAGCTAAAACTTCAAAGCCTAGTTTGTGCGCATGAGTCAGTGCGTGCTTGGTGGTGTACAAGGAATCAGGAACTCCATCGCTCAAGATGAGGATAATTTTCCTGCTTTCTTTTAGATTGTGCATTTGTTGCATAACCCACCATAAGGCTTCAGTCAGCGGCGTGCAGCCTCTGGCTTTTACATTGAAGCGTGGATGTACTTTTTGGCCATGTTTCACTAAGGGAAAGACTCCCACGCTGGTTTGGTCGCGTGTACTTGCCGGAAAAGCCGTTACCCCTACATTGACGCCACGGCATTGTTCCAAGGATTTTGCAACAGCGTAACAAGCTTTATTGGCTAAAGTCATGCGCGATCCGTCCATGCTTCCACTACAATCCAGCAGCAGGTGCACAGCGGTAGATATTTCACGCTTATCACCAAGTTTAGCAAATATTCGGGGATTATGACTCGCCAGTCTGTGTAATTTGGCGGTATGAATTTTACCTTGCCTACCAATGCTGCAGGGGCGTTGTACTGTAGCCTGCAAAAGACCATGCAAACGTGTGCGTAGAGCTGTGCTGCTACGCAATATTTCTTTTTGTTCTTCAGTACTGAAAGAACTACATTGTTTAACCCCCTCAGTGGCTACAGCAAGAGTATAGCCATGGCCTCCTTTATTTCCTTGAATTGTATCAGCTAAAGCCTCACCTATATGCTTAGGTAAGGCTTTCTCCTTGGCTTGTAAGATTTTTTGTAACTGTTCTT
>CAYJHH010000187.1:0-4269 GCA_964369995.1 uncultured Desulfovibrionaceae bacterium | reverse complement strand
GCGTTGTGGCCATTGGTATGAGTATTCCGCAGCTTATTGCCGGTACCATTGTGGTGGAAAATGTTTTTGCATGGCCGGGCTTAGGCTCACTTTGTATTGAAGCGGTGTTTACCCGTGATATGCCTGTTATTCAAGCTTATGTGCTACTTGTGGGCATGCTTTTTGTGGTATTCAACTTACTATTTGATATTTTGCAAGGCGTCATGGATCCAAAGTTACGAGTGGGAGGAAACGAAAATGCTTAGAAAGTTATTACGCCATCCGGGGGCTCTCATTACATTGGGCATTTTGGCGACCATTATTTTAATAGGTATTTTTGCTCCTTTTCTTGCGCCTCATGACCCTTTAAAAGCCGATATGATGAATCGCTTTGCTGCGCCTAGCGCCGAATATCCCTTGGGCGGAGATCAGCTTGGTCGTTGCTTACTTTCAAGAATTATTTGGGGTATACGTCCTACCCTTGGTTATGCTGCACTTACCATGATAGGCACCATGGGCATAGGTCTTATGGCAGGGCTTGCTTCTGGTTACTTCCGCGGCTGGGTAGATGAAGTTATCATGCGCCTTGTGGACTTATTATTGTCCTTCCCAAGCCAAATCATGGTATTTGCCGTATTGGCATTGCTTGGCGTAGATATTATGAACGTGGTACTGGCCAACGTGCTCATCAAATGGGCATGGTATGCGCGTATGATTAGAACCAACGTTATTAAATACCGTTCAGAGAATTTTGTGAACTTTTCAAATGTCATAGGAAATAGTAATTCTTTCATATTTTCTAAGCATTTACTCCCCAGTATCGCGGCAGAATCTGCCATGCTTGCAAGTATTGATATGGGCTGGGCCATCATCAACGTATCCACTTTGTCCTTCTTAGGCATGGGTGTGCAAGCACCTACCCCTGAGTGGGGCGCCATGCTCAATGATGCAAAACAGGTGTTTACGCTTAATCCTTTGCAAATGATTATCCCAGGCGTGGCCATTGTAACGGTGGTTTCCTTATTTAACGTATTGGGCGATGTGCTGCGTGATGCTCTTGATCCTAAGGAGGAAATGTAATGAAAATACTTTCCGTTAAGGATTTAACTGTAACCTTTAAAGGTAAAAGAAAAACATCGGAATTGGTAAGAGGGGTGTCCTTTGACCTTGAAAAGAGCGAATGCCTTTGCATAGTGGGGGAAAGCGGCTCGGGTAAAACCATGACCATGAAAGCCATTGTGGGTTTGCTTGATCATAATTTTAGCATCAGCGGTAGTGCTATTTTGGGCGATTTGAACTTACTTAATGCCTCCAAAGAAGAGCTGAGAAAGGTGCGCGGAAAGCGCATGACCATGGTGTTGCAAAATCCTATGGTATGCTTTGATAGATTGTATAGAATTGGTTTTCAGATGAAGGAAACCTTTGAAGAGCATACCGATTGGTCCAAAGAAGAAATTCACAGGCAATGCGTTGAAACCTTAAAAAGAATGCAGCTTCCGGAGCCTGAAGAGGTTATGAAAAAGTATCCGCATCAACTCTCCGGCGGTATGCTACAGCGTATTATGATAGGCATTGCTCTTACGCTTAACCCTGATATTCTCATAGCCGATGAGCCCACCACGGCCATTGATAGCGTAACGCAATATGAAATCATGAAAGAGTTCATGCGCCTTAAAGAGTCCGGCGTAACCATGATTTTTATTACGCATGATCTAGCGGTAGCTTCTCTTATTTCCAATAGGGTTATTGTTATGAATAAGGGAAAAATTGTAGATGAAGGCACTTTTGAAGAAATTAAAGAAAATGCTAAAGATGAATATACAAAGCAACTTGTGCATCAGAAAAAACTTGTCGTACAAGCCTTCAAGAACAGTATGGGAGGTGTCAACGCATGATTAAGGTGGAAAATTTGACCATGAGCTTTAAAAGTGAGCTCACAGGTGACTTACAAGTTGTTTTGAATGACATATCCTTTCAGGTGCATGAAGGGGATTGCCTTGCGGTGCTTGGTGAAAGTGGCTCGGGAAAAAGTACCCTTGGTAGAATTTTAGTGGGTCTTTTAAAACCCACTGAGGGCCAGTATTACTTTTTGGGCAAGGAACCCTATGCCAATAAGGACAATAGAAAACTCCTGAGTCAAAATATGAGCATAGTGTTCCAAGACTATGTCACCTCGGTGAATCCACGATTTACCGTCTATGATACCATCAAAGAATCCGTTGATGTACTGTATAAAAGAACGGGTGAAAAGGTTAATAAGAAAGCAAAAATATCTGAATATTTACAGGCTGTGGGTTTGAATGATGACTTTTTGGACAGATATCCTCACCAATTATCGGGCGGACAGCTGCAAAGGGTTTGCATTGCAAGGGCGCTGGCCATTAAGCCCAAAATAATTCTATTTGATGAAGCCATCAGTTCCCTTGATGCGCATACGCAAGTGCAAATCATGGATTTGTTACGTGAGCTTCAGGGGCAATATAACCTTACCTATGTGTTTATTACTCACGATCTTACAGCCGTAACCTATCTTTGCAATAAGGTTATGTTCCTGCATAATGGTATAATAACGGAAATCATTGATGTGAAAGATATTGGAAAAACCCATGACGAATATGCGAAAAAGCTCGTGGAAGTTGTTATTGAGATATAGTGAGTTCACAGAGGAAAATATTGTCACTGTTGGTGAAAATAAAACTTTTATTTCATGAACTTTGCTAAGCATTGCCAGAAATGCACGCCTATGATTTGCTTTTTGGCAATGTTTAGGCCTGTGAAATACCATTTTTAAGGTGGCGACTACATATATTCAAGTAAAGCAGTTCAGGGGGCAGGGCATGGTAACCGCCCTTATGAACTGCTTTTGTAACTGTATTGAGAGTGAACATGACAAAAGTAAATCGCATAACGGAAGGGGTTATTTGGAAAGAGATTTTACTCTTTTTCGTCCCCATTTTAATTGGTAGTTTTTTTCAACATATGTATACCATTGCCGATACCATTGTGGTGGGTAAAGGGTTAGGCACCTTAGAGCTTGCCGCTGTGGGGGGCTCCGCTTCCAAAGTGGTTGTGCTCATAACAAACTTTTTCATTGGTGTATCTAGTGGCATAACGGCCTATGCCTCGCGGTATTATGGTAAGCAAGATTTTACGGCGGTAAAGACCACCATTGTCAATGGTTTATTCTTTTTTAGCGCTGTGGGTATTGTGCTTTCTGTGCTTGGCATTGTCTATGCGGAAGAAATCTTACTTATAATGAATACCCCTTTAGATACCATGGATTTTTCCATGGTGTACTTGCAAACCTATCTTACGGGCATTATTTTTTGCGTTATTTATAATACCTTGGCAGGAGTTTTACGTGCGCTGGGCGATGCCAAGCGTCCGCTGTATGTACTTATGTTTTGCAGTATCTTAAACATTGTTTTGGATATTGTTTTGGCCTTGGTGCTCGATTTTGGTGTTTTTGGTATTGCGGCGGCCACTGTTTTTTCTCAAGGGTTAAGTGCGGCTATTCTTTGCTCCTTCATTATAACCATGCTGAAAAATACCGGAGAATATAAAGTAAAGATAGACTTTGTTGCCATGAAGGACATTGCTCTTTTAGGCATTCCTGCCGGTATTCAAAGTATTATGTTTAGCTTTTCCAATATTGCCGTGCAGGCCTCGGTAAATACCTTTAATGCTCTGGCCGTGGCGGCTTGGGTGGCTTATTTACGCCTTGATGGCATTGTGGACATGTTTGTTTCTGCTTTGGGTGGTACGGTCATCACCTTTGTGGGGCAAAATTACGGCGCCGGTAAAATGGACAGAGTGAAACGCTCCATTAGGGATGTCATGGGTATTAGTTATGTATTGGTGGCCGTGCTCATAGGTATTTTCCTTTTAGTGCGTATACCCATGCTTTCTTTATTTACCAATGAAATGGAAGTGGTGTACATGGCGGCAGAGCTTATGTTTATTATTATGCCCATGTATTTACTAACCATTCCGCAGCAAATGCTCTCGCAAGCTTCCCGTGCCTTGGGGCATTCTTTCATGCCCATGATTTTCACTTTAGTGTGCATAGTGGGCATGCGCTTTGTGTGGGTTTATTTGATTATGCCCATTAATCCTAGCTTGCATTTATTGGCTTTTTGCTATCCTGTAAGCGCTTTACTTGCGTCCATTGTCTTTATTTTCTACTTTAAAAAACTCTTTAAGGAAGTGGAAGCAAAGATGGAGCAAACAGCCGTATAAGTAGTCGACACTGAAAAACGACTTAACTACTCGTAAAAATAAAACTTTTAC
>CAYJHH010000186.1:0-4296 GCA_964369995.1 uncultured Desulfovibrionaceae bacterium | reverse complement strand
GAAGAAAGAAGAGTGTTTAGCTCTTAAAAATGTGTTTTTAATATTCAACTAATTAGCAATTAGACTTGTATTCTTTTACGGAATGCTTACAGTTTTATATAGTAGTTTTAAATAAAAATGTTATAATTAGAAATATGTTTTTATTTTTTGGGGTTGGATTTGACTTTTTTATTTAAATATAATAGTTTTAAACTTTCTACAATTTGTAGTTTGTTAAGATTGGTTTAGTCGATATATTTAAAGGAGTGCTTTGTGTTGAATTTTTTTTATAAGTTAAAAGAAAAGATTATACCTAGAAATGAAACTATAACCTTACATAATTCTGAAAACGTAGAGCATGCAGATCGCATTGATGTGGCTTCTGTTATGAAAAATGTTATAAACCATATGGACAGCATAGGATATGTGTTTAAAGATGATACTTTGACTACTCCTTCTGGGGTAAATTTTAAAAATGATGATTGTACTGTCTATGAAGTTTTTGAAGTTTTCTGCAATAATGATTATGCTTTTTTTACAAACTCTGAATCTAATTTAGTCATATTTGATGTTGGAATGAATATGGCAGCATCAACTTTATTTTTTGCTAGCCTTTATAATGTTAGTGCAGTATATGCTTTTGAACCATTTTTACCTACATTTAATAGAGCAATGGAAAATGTTTCGCTAAATCCAACTATTATGAAAAAAATTAAAATGTTTCAATTTGGCCTTGGTAACAAAAATTCAACATTTGAGGTTCCCTTTAACATTCATCAATCAGGATGCATGTCATCGACTCATAATGTCTTTGAGCTGAATAAAGACTTATGTAAAGACATTGAAAGTTATGAAACTATATCTATAAAAAGTAGTTTTGATGTGTTGAGACCTATAGTCTCAACACATACAAATGATAAGCTTATTTTGAAGGTAGACACAGAGGGGGCAGAGTTTGATATTTTTGAATCTCTAGATACTTCAGGATTTTTGTCTGTGTTTGATCTAGTAATGCTTGAATATCATTTTAAGTCACCTCAAGAGATTGAAGACAGGCTAACTAAAAATGGTTTTATAGTCTTTTATAAGGGTGTTTTCAAAAAAGATGAAAAAATAGGTTTTGTTTACGCTGTTAATAATAGAAAATCTAGTTTTTAATAATATATAAAAATGCGCTGTAAAACAATTTTTCGTTTTAGGCTACATTTTAAATTTAGTATATTGTTGGATAACAGCTTCTGCTTTACCATCAAGAACAATTTTTCCATCATCTATCCAAATAACTCTATCGCATTTTTCTACAGTACTTAATCTGTGGGCAATAATGAGGCATGTGACTTTCTCCGCTAAATTTTCGATAGTCTCTTGTATTACCTTTTCGTTGTGTTGGTCAAGAGCACTAGTGGCTTCATCAAAAATCAACAGACTTGGTTGTGTATACATAGCTCTAGCTATTGATACTCGTTGTGCTTGGCCTCCTGAAAGTCCTGCTCCATTTTCTCCAATTGTACGTAGAATACCCTTTTCATTGTTTTCTATGAAGTCAATAGAGGCTTGTTTGCAAGCAAGAAGTACCTTTTCTTCATCCCATTTTTTTCCCCAGTCTCTGAAAGCAATGTTTTCAGCGAGTGTTGCTGAAAAAAGAAAGGGTGATTGTGGAACATAACCAATTTGCTTGGTGAGAGCAATACGTCTATTTTCTGTTAGTTCTATGCCGTCTACATTGATGCTACCATTTGAATGAGGTAATAAGCCAGTTAAAACACCAGCTAAAGTTGTTTTTCCGCTACCTGATGGACCGATGATGCCAACTTTTTCACCTTTATTTAGTGTGAGGTTGATATTAGTAAGGCTGTTATGTGTTGTGCCGAAATACTTAAAGTCTATATTCTTTAATGTAATGTTATCGTTAAAGCTGAAGTCATCTGCAATTTCTGCTTGTGTTTTATTAGGTAGTTTACGCAACTCTTCAAGAAGCTCAATTACAGCGTAAGCCATCGGGCGTAAGCTTCGAATGTTAATTTGCAGGCTTACAACGCGATTACAATAAGGAAGCACGCGCCAAGCAGTTAGCACAAGTATAGATAATGCAGTTGATATACGCCCCATGTCAGCTTTTTCTATATAAATTAAGAAGCTGACAGCAATAACAACCACAGCAAAGCCTACAGCTTCAAGAACCCAAGTAGGTAGAGTCGGAGCTATACTAGTAAAAGTACGAGGGCAACGGCCTTTTAAAGCTGCACTTACTAGCGCTTGTAAAAAGGTTTTTTGCTGCCTATAGATTAGTACTTCTCTGATACCTTTTGTTACACACAGAATAGCGCTCGTTTCGGCTTTTGAGCTTTCTGCACTGAGGCTGGCGTTATAGTCCACTTTGCTCCTGATGCCTTGGAAAAGTAAAAAACCGATAACGCTAGTAGTAACGACAACAATAGTGGTCAATGCGGGCTCTGTACCCATGAGGCTTAAAAAAAGAATAAGAATTGTCAATACTGTTGAGTAGACTGTTAATATTTGCGTTAGCATATTACCTAGCTGTTCGCGCCATGTCATCCTTTGAAACATGCTTGCACTTGCAGGTGATAAGTGCCATGCATAATCTTGATATAGATAACGTGACATGATTTCTTGACCTATACTTAAGGAAATATCTTCTCCTAAATAGGCAACACTTCGAGCGGTGAGAAAGCTTGCTATACTTTTTAAGATACTTACTAGAACTACGACTGCTCCGGTTACTAGTAATAGTTGTTTTGGGTCTGCGGCAAAAGTATTGAGGCTTGGAGACAGGTTGAAAAGTGAGCTGTATAAAGGACTGGTGCGGACAACGTCTGGAGTGGCAATAGCCAGTCCCATATCTGTTAGTGAGATAATAAAAAATAATTCTAATAAGCTTTGTACTACCATGATGAAGAAAATCCATGCGGAGCGCCATCGTAGTTGAGGGGTAAGTAGCGGTAATATTCGCGTGAAGTCTTGAGCAAATGGTTGCAATATATTTTTTTTAAGCATTATTTTTCTTTTGAACCTTAAAGTTGTTTGTAAAATGCAATGTGCGGTAAGCGTTGCATTTTGTAGGGATTTTTGCTTTGTAGATATAGCATGTGAAAAGGATATGAAAACATGATAAGCAATTAGTGTTTATTACTGTATATAATCTGGTATTTTCTATCACAAATTCAAAAAAATAAAAACTAATTACTGCTCCATTACATCCCATGGAATCACTCCCGTAAACTATCCTTCCAGTCCAAAATCATTTTTGATTTTGCTTTTATCCATCACTCCATGGAAGGGGCAGATAGGCTTCGGTGCGGATGATAATGGTAGATGTCGCGTATTTCAACACCGTCTGTTCGTCTCCGAGCTTTGCCTGTTCATAAACGCCGAGAGAGGTGGCAACAGATTTTCGGTGTAGGGTTTGTAATGAGTGCCATCAAAGACATAATCTGGGATATATGGATAAGCTTTGCACTTATTTGTGCAAATAGTTTGGACTCACGGGTGTTTACTTCAAGGCATGCTTGCTCATCGTCTCTAGCTTTGTCCACTGCGGTATAGGCCGCGTAATTAATAATGGCTGTAATGCCATGCTCAGACACAAAGCTCTGCATGCTTTTTTTACTGGTGAGCGTAAAATCTTCACTAGTGCTTAAAATGGCTTCGGGGAAAAATTTTTTGAGCTCTGAGCCGAACTGGCAGTGAGCGCTTGAGGTGAGTAGCATAGGTAAATCTTCCAATAATAATTTGAGTGTATGTGCCCTGCAAGACAAGTAGCCTAGCCTAAGCATGGCCCTTTATACCAAGTTTACGTTCAGTAGGGAAGAATTTTTTATTTGTCGATAGTTTTATGTATTGTATTGTTTCTGTAGTTTTTTTTTATTTTGAATTAACATGCTGTTCAGTTTTGGAAACAGGAAAAAGTGTTCTCTCGAGAAAATCTTGACGTTTTTTGTCCATTCGTACCATTTCTTTTATGGGATGACCTTACTGTCCTACTTTCTTTGCGTATGTTTCAAGTATTTCATTATAGCTTTGCTTTGTATCGCTGCGCACAATACTGCGCATGGCAGCGTTGTTTCCATGATAGCAGCCTGTTGCAAAAGTCCCTTTTTGCCTAAAACTTCATCATAATCATCAGAAGAATCTTCCACTCAAAAGTTCTGCTTTCATCGTTATAAATCTTCTCATAATAGGCAAAGTAAAACATATTATCGAAGACAACAGCGAAAATATGTATATGTTCCTGCCCAAGGCCCTTTGGAGTGCCAAATTTGGTTATTTTGCGCACAATAAGTCCAAGATTGAACGCAG
>CAYJHH010000185.1:0-4305 GCA_964369995.1 uncultured Desulfovibrionaceae bacterium | reverse complement strand
GACTCACTAACGGGAACGCTTTGCGCCCTTCGGGTAGGCCTTTCCAAAAAACTTTCACGGCCGCGTACATTTACCCTTTATATACATTTTGTGGCCATGAAAACACAGAAAAAGCCCTTGCATTACAAGGGCTTTTTTAAAAATCTACATGTGCGTTTACATATTTTTCAAGGACGATTCTCCCGCCACCATAAAAAGTTTTTGGGGTGGGGGGTCTGGGGGGAGGGAGCTTTTTTCAAAAAGCACCCTCACCCCAGCTCATTAAAATAATAACCTAGCGTGTTCTAAACTTCTTATACATCTCATACAAGGGGGGAATCATAAGAAGTAGTATCAATACCCATAATACCATGGCATGGGGGCTGGCAAAAAAGATAGCCGCACTGCCTTTGGACATGATAAGCGCCTGAGCAAATCCTGTTTCTGCTATGGGGCCTAAGATGAGCCCCAAGATGAGCGCCCCCAGTGAGAAGCCTGCCTTTTGCAAAATCACTGCCGAAAGTCCAAATCCCAAGCATAAAAATACATCCAACACGCTGTTGTTTATGGCGTAGGAGCCCAATACAGAAAACAAGCATACTGTGGGGATAAGTAAAGCAATGGGGGTTAGGGATATGCGCGCAAAGTATGGCGCCATATATAAACCCAATACCAAGAAGATTACATTGGCTATAAAGAGTGAGAAAATAAAGGCATAGGTCATGGTGCCGTACTTGGTGAAGAGTTCAGGCCCTGGTATTAAACCATGCACAAGCAGACCACCCATAAGCGCAGCTGCCACACTATTTCCTGGAATACCAAGAGTTAGGGTCGGCACTAAGGAGCCACCCACGCAACCATTATTACCCGCCTCAGCGGCAGCAATACCCTCAGGACTGCCCTTACCAAAAAGCTCTTTAAACTTTGAGCGGCGTTTGGCTATATTATAAGATAAAAATGCCGCAATGGTGGCACCTTCGCCGGGTAAAATGCCCACCAAGGTTCCCACCCCTGAGCCTAAGCCAATGGAGCGCCCTAAGCCTTTAGGCATGGGCTCTCGAGTCACCTTAGTCACCAAGGTTGAATCATCCACCACACCCTTACTTTGGGTCAAGGTAAGCATTTGCGAAATAGAAAACATACCAATAAGTACAGGCATAAAGGCTACACCGTCGTATAAATCTGTCATGCCGGCAGTATAGCGTAGCATGCCTGATATGGGGTCGGTGCCTACCACAGCAATAATGAGTCCCAAAAAGCCAGAAATCAACGCTTTCACAAGATTTGTGTCTTCATCGGCCATGGAAACTATGCCTGCAAGGCCTAATAACGCTAATAAAAAGTATTCTGGCGGCCCAAAGGATAAAGCAAAGATGGCCAATATGGGCGCTAAAATAAGCAGAATAAAAGTGGAAAAAATACCACCGCAAAAACTGGCAACCACGGATACTTTTAAAGCAAGACCTGCGCGCCCCTGTTGTGTTAAAGGATAGCCTTCAATGGCCGTGGCCACGGCAGCCGGTGTGCCTGGTGTGCGTAGTAAAATGGCCGGAATGGAGCCGCCGTACATGGCACCGGAATACACTCCACCCATGAGCACAAGACCAATGAGCGGTTCTAGGGTAAAGGTCACAGGAATAAGCAAGGCCACAGCCATGGTAGCTGTTAAACCTGGCATTCCGCCAATGATAACCCCAGACACGGTGCCTATGGTAACCGCCAGCAACGTTGGCCAAGAAATAACTAATAATAACGATTCTAAAATCACAGAAACCTCTTTGGCAGGATTTTATGAAATGAGTAAAAAACTACTCAAAATATGTTCCTATGGGCATATATACTTCAAGGATTCGTTCAAACACCACGTATACAAAACCAAGCACTCCCAAGGTGGTGAGGCTGATGGATAGGGGCTTTCTTGCTCCTAAAGCATACATGGTTATGGGGAGAAACAATGCAGAAGCGATATAAAAACCTAAGTAGGAAAAAATTCCAGCATAAAACAAAAGCAAAACGAACAGAACCCAAAATTTCTGAGGATTCTTACCTATGCTAAAAAGCGCTTCTGTATCGGAGGAAGATTGTTGGGCGTGGTTTTTATGCTTTTTATATCGAATAAGACTGCTTATTGTCTCAAAAAGGCATAACAGCCCCAAAGCCAGAGCCAAAAAACGAACATAGGCTGCCGTTGAACCTTGTACGGCCTGCGGATAGGCCGCGGTGCTGCCATAAAGCAACACCGCCAGCACTAAAAGGGCACCTAATATAATAAGTTCCACTAATCTTTTAGACATGCGCTCTACCAAGGATTGGCATCATAAAACACTTGAGTTTGCTTTTGTAAGCCTTGCAAATATTTTAAGTAATCTGGACCAGACATGGGCAAGCGGCTAAAAGTGTTTTTCTCACAATCAGCAATGTATTGAGGATCAGCATTTACTTTAGCCAATAAGTCGTCAAACTTGGCGCGAATGGCAGGATCTACATCGGCAGGAACAGCAAAGCCACGAGTTGCGGTCATTTCCACAGCATAGCCTTGCTCATCAGCGGTGGGAACATCGGCAAGTAAGTTAGAGCGTTCCTTGGTCAGCAAAGCAAGAACGCGAGCTTTACCGCTTTTATGAGAAGCATACATTTGAGAAAGGTTCATGAAGGCAGCGTCGCCATGGTTTCCTAAAATAAGAGCCTTTTGCTCTGTGGAGCCCTTGGTGGGAAGCAAGTTAAAGGTAACACCAGCTTGCTTTTCAAAAGCTTTAGCAGCAATAAAGTCGTCAGAACCAATACCGTTCACGGCCACAGTTAATTGCTTTGCCTTGGCAGCTTCCACAAATTCTTTGAGATTTTTAATGGGGCTTTCTGCTGGTACCACCACAAGCACGGGATCATCCACAGTATTACCCATAAAATGGAAGCTGTCTAAAGTATAACGTGCGCGCTTGGCCACAACGTGCGCCACCAATTGCGTTGTGAATACCATACCAATGGTATGACCATCTGGCTTGGCACGGGCAATTTCTTCAAAGCCCTTTTGACCACCAGAACCTGGCACTGCCTTCACCACAAAATTGGCTGTGGGCCAATGCTTTTGAGCCGCATTGATAAAAATACGTGCCGTAGTATCGGTGGAACCACCGGCTTTGGACGGAACAATGATAGTAATGGGCTTTTCAGGAAACTCAGCCTGAGCAAGACTTGGAACCACCAACAAAGCAGCTAATAACACAGCAAAAATTCTTTTCACGATAAAACTCCAATTCACAAACGGTTGTACAAAACACTACTTAAAATACATATAAATAAGTATTTTAAGAGTTTTCATCCCTTTTTACACAAAAAAATGGATAGTATCTCCATTCAAATAATCATACATTATTAGTCAGATTTTGTCCACGAGCAAAGGCCTCGTCACACAAATGACACAATATTTCTGGGCAAATTGTAACATATTGAAATATTGTTTAATTTTTTTATTTACAAAAAATTCATTTTTTTTTGAATTTCTTGTTGACAGAAACGGCTCTTTAGTACATATTCCCTTTCACAGCACATGGGGTTGTAGCTCAGTTGGGAGAGCGCTTGAATGGCATTCAAGAGGTCGTGGGTTCGATTCCCTCCAGCTCCACCATGAATTTCAAGGACTTAGAGTAAATTACTTTAAGTCCTTTTTTTGTGGGTAAAAATGCGTTCCAACCCCGGTTCTTCACCAAAGATAGGGGCAACAAGACGTAAAATACCGTTAAGCCCATGAATAAAGGCATAAGAAGCCTATGATGATATTTAACAAGGAAATACTATGCGAAGTATTCCCGTTCACACGGCAAGATCACAGATAAACATGAAGCCCTCCCCTACCACAAGGGAGAGTTTCATATATACAAACATATGCCCCTGCATAAACAATTGTTTTTGAGCGTATAAAGCGTCAAAGAAAGGTCTTTACAGAAATAGGTCTTGACTTGCTCAAGAGCTATTCTTCAAGGAATTATTCATGGAAAAGTTAGCCTTGAAAGCGTAATTCACACTGACTGCTGGCGTGGCTATAATGAGCTTAATGAGCTTAATGAGCTTGTTGCCTTGGCTATCAGAAACACTTTCGAGTCAAGCATGGAGAAAATGGATTTGCCACAAAACACAGTCATATTAACGACATTAAAAACTTCTGAGCTTGTGCCAAAACTCGGCTAATGTAGTTTAGAGGAACTGAATAAACAAGCAGTTAATGTTACATGAAAAAGTGCGCATTTAGCTTTAATCATCGTCATGATGCTATCTAGTTGAATATTAAAAACACATTTTTAAGAGCTAAACACTCTTCTTTCTTCAGCT
>CAYJHH010000184.1:0-4375 GCA_964369995.1 uncultured Desulfovibrionaceae bacterium | reverse complement strand
TCAGCAAAGCTGCCAAGCGGAAAGGCACAAAAATCAATCGCTTAACGGCGCAAGTTAATTGCGCCTATTCTTGATTTTTGGGTCGTGCTGACTTTGTCAACACTCTCAGATAAAAAGCCTGCGTCAATATACGCAGGCTTTTTATCTTTTTCGCATGGCGCTACGTGCGCACGCTGTTCTATTTTTTCTTCATGGTGGTAATAAGCTCACTAAGCGCCTGACTTTGGGAGGTGAGCGCGTCAATGGCATTGAGGGACTCTTGCATGCTTATGGCGGTTTGTGAAGCGAGCTGGTTCACTTCCGTTAATTGTGTATTGACGTTTTGGCTGTGATCTGTTTGCTGTACGCTTGAGGCCGCAATATTCTTGGCCTGTATGGTGGTTTGTTCCACCATATGCATGATGCTTTTAAACACAGAGCCGGTTTCGCTTACCAATTGGCTGGTTTTTTGTACTTCCGCCGCAGATTGATTTACTTGTTCCACACTCACACTCACGCTTTTTTGAATGGCGGAGATGGCTGCTTGTACCTGTGTGGTGGAAGCCATGGTTTTTTCAGCAAGTTTACGCACTTCATCGGCCACAACGGCAAAGCCTCGGCCTGACTCACCTGCTCTTGCCGCTTCAATGGCAGCATTGAGCGCCAAAAGATTGGTTTGGTCAGCAATATCGCCAATGGTAATGATAACTTCATTGATGGCATTGGCATTTTCTTTTAATTGTTCCATGCCTTCTTTGAGCTTTTCTGATTGTGCTTCCACGCTACCAATGCTTTTTACAGCCTTTTCTACCACATCGGCCCCTGTGACAGCTTCGTGGCGTGCTTGTTCAGAGGCTTCAGAGGCTTCTTGTGCCATGCTTGCCATGGTGCTCACGTCATCATTCATATTATGCATAATATTGCTGGCTGTGGAGGCGCGCTCTGCTTGCACGGCAGCTATTTCTTCAGAGTACTTCAATTGCGTGCTGAGCTCTTGCGAAGATTGCGCCACCTGCGAGGATATTTGTGTGGCTTGTTCTGCCACATGCAAAATGGTTTGTTGCGTTTGCTTAAAGGCCGTTACATCGGTGACAAGTTGTAACATGGCATTGACTTCACGACTCTTTTCATCAAGTAAAGGTATGGCATTATATACAATATCAAGGCTACCTTTTTGGGGGTGCGCTGTGGTTTCTCCGCCTTGAGGCTGTTTGGTGGCAAGGGCTTTTTGCAAGCCGTCGCTAGGGGTAGAGTCGTCATCACGGTTAAAAAGCTCTTTACAGGCTCTGTCGCGGTATTGAGAGCCAGCAAGGGCTACACCGGCATTATTGACGTATTTGGCTTGTAGGTTTTTATCAAGCACCACCACAGGTGAGGGAATATTGTCAATAACTGTGAGATAGTTTGCAATGATGGCATTGGTGCCGAGTACAAGGTTTGCAAAGTCTCCGCTAAATTTTTTAGCATCTGACGTGGCCAAAAGATCACCATGTTTTATGGCCGTGGCAAGCTGTGCATACTCGTCAATGATATTGCGTAAAACTTCAGCAATATTTTGCAAGGAAGTGGCAAGCATGCCAATTTCATCATTGCTGGTTTTTTCAATGCGCGTATCCAGTTTGCCAAGGGCAATATCTTGAGCAAATTTCATGGATAGCAAAAGGGATTTACGTATTCTTAAGACGCAAAGCCCAGTGACAAGTACAATAATAACTGTAACAAGCGCCGCGATACCAAAAATTCTTTGCCCAAGAGCCAAACTAGAAGCTTGGGATTCCTTCAAGTCCATGGCGGCAATGGCAATCCAGCCTGTGTCTTTTTGCTCATCATAATAAGCAAGCTTTTCTTCGCCCTGAATTTCAAACTCTAAGCTGCCTGATTTATTTTGTAAAATATGACTGCCCCAAGGGCTGTCTTTCAGCGCTACGCGTAGTACATCAGAGGGGGTGCTACTTAAAAATACCATGCCATTTCTATCCGCCACCATGAAGGAGCCTTTTTCGCCAAGGGGAATTCTTTTGCTAAAAGAATCTTCTAAAAAGGTGGCATTAAAAACAACGCCAATGATTTCTTTGGTGCCTGTTTTATACACGGGCGAAGAAACAGCATAGACCACACGGTTGTTAAAAAGAAAAGGCGCTCCTGCTGTCACATGGCCTTGCATGGCATTGGTAAACATATAGTCACGAGAAAAATCCTTACCTATCATGCTCTTTTCGGTGTGACGTAAGGTAATACCCTTGGTATTAATGATACCAAGCATGGCGTAGCTATAGGTTTTTTTCATGTTCATAATACGGTCAATGGCGCCTTGGGTATTGGCGGCAACTTCTTCGGGCGTGCCGATGAGGTAGGGCTGTAAAAGCCCTGTTTGTGAAAGGGAAATGGCATTGAGCACGTTAAATTCATGTATGCCTGAAAGCTCAGAAATGGTATTGCTCACAGCCATAACTTTTAAATCTGTTTGGGCCTCGTTCATGTTTTGTGAGCTTAGGTTGTAGGTAGTATAGGCGATAAAAAGCATGCCTAATAAAATAATACTACACATGGGCACAAGAATTTTACTGGCGACCTTCATGTACTACTCCTTTGAAGTCGTTTTTTTGCATTGCCGTGTTTTTCAATTGAAACATTGGTGTGTTAAGCTTTTTTGAATACGTTTCATACTCTGTAATAACTGTATAAGAGAAAAGAGCATACGAAATAGCATATGTTACGAAACTTGATGAGGTGAGGCTTTTTTATGGAAACGTTATAAAGTTGTATTATTAATATACATATAGGTAGAATGCCTTTGGTGTCAAGGGTGTATTGCTGACAGAGATTGTTTATGGCATGTTCATGTTGGCTTCATATGTTTGAATATGAAAGTGTGCGCGAGAGAAAAAAGTGAAAAGCTTGGTAATCTTACGAAGTTGCGTAGGGGCTTTTCCTTGACAATCCCTCGTACTCAAGCTAGTAAATCGGCAATTGATATGAAAGACTTTTAAAATCTTGGCGAGAGATTTTACTATTGCGTGCTGGTCTATTGATAGAATCTGAAAAATATCAATAGGCTATAGTGCTATTTTTAACCTTAGAGAAGTTTTATGTCACAACAAAAAATTACCCCTGTGCAATGTCGCGACACAGCCCTAGCTTTTGCTTTTATAGCATTATTGGTATGGTTCTTTACGGAAAATGTGTATTGGGTGTATGGCTGTATGGGGCTTGTACTCTTTGCCATGATTTGGCCCACAGGCATGACCTATCCTGCTAAGCTGTGGTTTGGCTTTTCACATGTGCTGGGTACCTTTATGTCTAAGGTATTGCTAAGTATTATTTACACAGCTCTTGTGTTGCCTGTGGCCACGGTGCGTCGCATGCTTGCCAAAGATAGCATGCGTTTGCGTTCTTATAAAAATAATAATGAATCTGCTTTTGTGGTGCGTGAACACGCATTTAGCAAAGAAGATCTGACACATCCCTATTAATGTAGAGGTTATTATGAATTTTCTTTCCGATGTATGGGGCTTTTTAAAAGTCCGTAAAAAGTTTTGGTTGCTTCCTCTTATTGTGTCCTTATTGCTCATTGGCGCTCTTGTGGTCTTTACAAGTGGCTCAGCTGTGGCACCTTTCATTTATACTTTATTTTAGAGAGTACCATGTCACAAACACCTCAGTATATTCTTGGTATTTCAGCGTACTATCATGATAGCGCCGCTGCACTTTTGTGTGATGGCGTTATTGTGGCCGCTGCCCATGAAGAGCGCTTTACGCGCAAAAAGCATGATCCGGACTTTCCTGAAAAGGCCATAAGCTATGTGCTTGAAGAAGCCGGCATATCTTTACAAGATGTGCAGGGCATTGCTTTTTATGATAAACCTTTCTTAAAGTTTGAAAGACTTTTGGAAACCTATCATGCTTTTGCTCCTAAGGGGCTCAAAAGTTTTCTTTTGTCCATGCCTGTATGGATAAAAGAAAAGCTGTTCATGCGTACCATGCTTGAGCGTGGCTTTGCACCCTTTTTACCTGAAGGGGCAAAGTTACCGCAATTGTATTTCCCTGAGCATCATTTGTCCCACGCGGCCTCTGCTTTTTATCCTTCTCCTTTTGAGGATGCTGCCATTCTTACTGTGGATGGTGTGGGCGAATGGGTTACCACCTCCATAGATAAGGGACAAGGAAAGGATATTTCCACCTTACGCGAAATACATTTCCCCCATTCTTTGGGTTTGCTTTATTCTGCCTTTACAGCGTATTGTGGCTTTAAAGTAAATAGCGGTGAATATAAGCTCATGGGGCTTGCGCCTTATGGTGATCCTCACAGTGAACGTACCAAGACCTTTGAGCAAAAAATTCGCGAAACACTTATTGATATTCGCGAAGATGGCTCCTATGTGCTTAATATGGACTA
>CAYJHH010000183.1:0-4496 GCA_964369995.1 uncultured Desulfovibrionaceae bacterium | reverse complement strand
AATATGGAATTTACACAAGTTCTTCAAAAGCCCCTCGTAACGGAAAAGACGACTTTCTTGAAAGAAGAAGCTCAGCAAGTGACCTTCATGGTTCACCCAAAAGCTAACAAAATTGAAATCAAGAATGCCGTGGAAAAAGTTTTCAATGTTACTGTAGTGGCTGTAAATGTGGTGGTTAAGGCTCCTTCTGATAGAAAGCGCCAAGGCCGTGTTATTGGTCGTAAACCAGGGTACAAAAAGGCATACGTGACCTTAACCCCAGGTGATAAGATCGAACTATTCGAGGGAGTGTAAAATGGCTGTCCGCAAGTTGAAACCAACTTCCGCCGGGCGTCGCTTCCAAACGGTTTCTGATTTTAAAGAAATCACCAGAAGCACCCCTGAGAAGTCACTTACTGTAGGTCTTACTAAAAAGGCCGGACGCAACCATCATGGTCGTGTGACCAGCCGCCGTCGCGGTGGTGGTGTAAAGCGTTTATACCGTATTATTGATTTTAAGCGCAATAAGCTTGGCATTAACGCCACTGTAGCGCACATCGAATACGATCCTAACCGTTCTGCACGTATTGCTCTTTTGCACTTTGCAGATGGTGAAAAGCGTTACATCTTGGCCCCTGTGGGCATCAAACAAGGTGATGTGCTCCTCTCTGGCGAAGGCGCCGACATTAAGCCTGGCAATGCCTTGCAGATGTCTAAAATCCCTGTGGGTACCATTATCCACAATATTGAATTGTATCCTGGCAAGGGTGGCCAAATGTGCCGCGCTGCTGGTACCTATGCTCAACTCGTTGCAAAAGAAGGCAAGTATGCATTACTTCGTCTTCCTTCCGGCGAAGTGCGTAAAGTATTAGCATCTTGCATGGCCACTGTAGGCCAAGTGGGTAACATTCACCACGAGCAAATCTCCCTTGGTAAGGCAGGCCGTAACCGTTGGCTCGGTCGCCGTCCTAAGGTTCGCGGCGTAGCCATGAACCCCATCGATCACCCATTAGGTGGTGGTGAAGGTAGAAGCTCCGGTGGTCGTCATCCTGTATCACCTTGGGGTACACCTGCAAAGGGTTACAAGACACGCAATCGCAAGAAAGCTTCTTCTAAGCTTATTGTTAAACGTCGTGGTCAGAAGTAGGAGTAGTCAATGCCTAGATCATTGAAAAAAGGGCCGTTTGTTGACGGTCACCTCATGAAAAAAGTAGAAGCTTCCGTCGAAAATAATGATCGTCGTGTAGTGAAAACTTGGTCGCGCCGCTCCACAATCCTTCCTGAAATGGTGGGTCTGACCTTTGCGGTGCATAATGGCAAAAAATTTGTTCCGGTGTTCGTGACCGAAAATATGGTAGGACATAAGCTTGGTGAATTTTCACCAACTCGTACCTATATCGGCCATGCAGCGGACAAAAAGTCCAAAAAGAAGTAGGGTGGTATGATGGAATCTAAAGCAATTGCAAAATTCCAGCGTGTTTCTCCACGTAAAGCCCGTCTTGTGGCTAAAAACGTGGTAGGTCTCGGTATCGAAGAGGCTATGAACATCCTGCGTTTTACCCCCAACAAGCCAGCAGGCGTTTTGTATGGTGTTGTGAAGTCGGCTTTGGCCAACGCTTCCCAACTGGGCGGCGTTGATGTGGACGCCATGGTAGTGAAAGAAATTGTGGTGAACGAAGGTCCTACGTGGAAGCGTTTTATGCCTCGTGCACAAGGCCGCGCCACCAAAATCAGAAAGCGCACCAGCCACATTACCGTCATACTCGCAGAAGGGCAGGAATAGGCTATGGGTCAAAAAGTACATCCATATGGATTTCGTCTTGGGTATAACAAGAACTGGCTTAGCCGCTGGTTCAGCAAGAAAGATTACGCATCTTTCGTATTTGAAGACAGCAAAATTCGCAAATATGTGAAAAAGCTTCTCTTCCATGCTGGTATCTCCAAGATTGAAATAGAACGTGCTGGCGGTAAAATTCGCTTAATTCTTTTCACAGCTCGCCCCGGTATTGTTATCGGTCGTAAAGGTGTGGAAATCGAAAAATTGCGTGGCGATCTTCGTCACAAATTTGGTCGCGAATTTTCCCTTGAAGTTAACGAAATCCGTCGTCCAGAAGTGGATGCTCAACTGGTAGCAGAAAACATCTGCCAACAACTTGAGCGTCGCGTAGCTTTCCGCCGTGCCATGAAGCGCACAGTGTCCATGGCTCGCAAATTTGGCGGCGAAGGTATTAAGGTTACTTGTGGCGGCCGTTTGGCCGGTGCAGAAATCGCTCGTTCCGAATGGTATCGTGACGGACGAGTGCCCTTACAAACACTCCGCGCTGACATTGACTACGGCTTTGCCGAAGCAACCACCACCTATGGTATCATTGGTGTGAAAGTGTGGATTTACAAGGGTGAAATCCTTGACAAAGAGGTGGATCAGTAATGCTCTCCCCCAGAAAAGTAAAATTCCGTAAATGGCAAAAAGGTCGCCTTCGTGGTATGGCTCATCGCGGTGCAACCATTGCTTTTGGTGAAATTGGTTTGAAGACTGTAGAACACGGTCAACTTTCCAGCCAACAAATCGAAGCAGCTCGTATTGCCATGATGCGTCACATTAAGCGTGGTGGTAAGGTGTGGATTCGTATCTTCCCTGATCGCCCTGTTACCGCAAAGCCTTTGGAAGTTCGCCAAGGTAAAGGTAAGGGTTCACCCGTAGGTTGGTGTGCACCTGTTAAACCAGGTCGTATTCTTTATGAAATCAAGGGTGTTTCTCTTGAACTTGCTAAAGAAGCACTTACCCGTGCAGCACACAAGTTACCAGTGAAAACAGTTATCGTGGTTAAGGAGGGCTTGTAAAATGTCCACCAAGAAGAAAGCCGCTGCTAATGCAGATTTACGCGCCATGAGCGTGGAAGATTTGCGTAAGGCTTTAGCCGAACAGCAGCAGGAATTGTTAAACCTGCGTTTTAAGCACGCAACTGCACAGCTTGAAAAGACTTCTGAATTGAAGGCTACCAAGCAGCAAATTGCTCGCATTCAAACCATAATGCAGGAAAAGGTATAGATGCCATGTCAATAGCTCTAGAACATATCAAGGGCAGAAGCCTGCAAGGAATCGTAGTGAGCGATAAGTCTGATAAGACCATTGTTGTTCGCGTAGAAACCCTTGTTAAGCATCCCCTTCTTAAGAAGTATGTGCGTCGCCGCAAAAAGTTCACGGCTCATGATCCCATGAACGAGTGTGGCATTGGTGACAAGGTAAAAATTGTGGAGTGCCGTCCTTTGTCTCGTAACAAGCGCTGGCACCTAGTTTCCATCATCGATAAAGCCGTATAGGATAACAACCATGATTCAGGTAGAATCCACATTACAAGTGGCGGATAACTCCGGCGCAAAAAAGGTTGCCTGCATCAAGGTGCTTGGCGGCTCCCATCGCCGCTACGCCTCTGTTGGGGACATTATCGTAGTTTCCGTAAAAGAAGCTATTCCCCATAGCAAGGTGAAAAAAGGCGAAGTGATGCAGGCTGTTATCGTGCGTACCCGTAAGGAAGTACGTCGCGTTGATGGCTCGTATATCAAGTTTGACGGCAATGCAGCAGTGCTCTTGTCCAAGCAAGGTGAACCCATGGGTACACGTATATTTGGACCAGTTGCTCGTGAACTTCGTGCACGTAACTTTATGAAAATCGTTTCGCTTGCACCTGAAGTACTCTAGGAGAGACCATGAAACAATATCGTATTCGTAAAGATGACAAAGTCATGGTTACCACTGGTAAAGATGCCGGTAAAATTGGTAAGGTGCTCAAAATTCTTCGTAAGAAGGATAAGGTTTTAGTTGAGAAAATTAACGTGGCTAAGCGTCATATGCGCGCTAACCCTTATGCTCAACAACCTGGTGGCATCGTGGAAAAGGAAATGCCCATCCATGTTTCTAACGTAAAAGTAGTTTGCGAAGCTTGTGCTGCGCCTACTCGTGTTGGTTATAAACATATTGAAGATGGCAAAAAAGTTCGCTTCTGCAAGAAGTGTAACGAAGTCATGGGATAAGGTGCAACAATGACACGCCTTGAAAAGATATATAGAGAGAACGTCGTTCCGGTAATGCAAAAAGAGTTTAACTACTCTTCTTCCATGCAACTTCCTGGTATTGAGAAAATCTCTCTGAACATCGGGCTTGGCGCAGCAAGCCAAAATAATAAGCTTATGGAAGAAGCTTTAGCTGAATTGACCGCTATTGCTGGTCAAAAAGCTGTGGTAACCCGCGCCAAGAAGTCTATCGCATCCTTTAAGTTGCGTGAAGGAATGCCCATTGGTTGCCGCGTAACCTTACGCCGCGAACGTATGTGGGACTTTCTTGATAAACTTATGAACTTTGCGCTGCCTCGCGTGCGTGACTTCCGTGGGATTCCAGATCGCGGTTTTGACGGTCGTGGCAATTTTACCTTGGGTATCAAGGAACACACTATCTTCCCTGAACTGGAAGTAGACCGTGTGGACAATCCCAAGGGTATGAATATTACCATTGTCACCAC
>CAYJHH010000182.1:0-4549 GCA_964369995.1 uncultured Desulfovibrionaceae bacterium | reverse complement strand
TCAAAGCCAATTTGAATGTAGTGCTGAGTATTTACAGTGGGAACATGTAGGAAATGTAAGCTTTTCTGCCTACGATGCTGGTGAAATCGCAAAGGATAAAGACGCCATGCAACAAGCTTATGACTCATGGAGGAAGTTAGCTTAGAGTTTAGTTTAGCAAATGCAATTTCTCAAAATTTTACTGCTCACACGGTTTGAACAGAAAAGTTCATATATTATAGTGATTATTTATGAAAAACATGGCTTTACGTAGTCACATAAAATTGCCAATTTTTTGTTGATAATTATGACCATACAATTTATGAGGAAGGCGTACAATTTACAGATATCATTAAGCTAAGAGAAAGTTATGATGAAAATACCTTGGGATATTCACTATGAAGCATTCTTACATGCTGGCGGCATATACACCGAAAAACATGCAAGGCTTTATGCCGATTTAGCCAATGACCTCATAGCAGATGGGAGCTTTTCCATACTTTATGAAGATGTAGCTCACGCCTGTTATACGCCCATAATTTTAGAGAAAGCTCCACACCTTAAATGTTTTATTTTAGCACCATTGGCAGTTTTACCAGAGTATCAAAACAAAGGTTATGCAACAAAGCTTATGGAAGAAGCAGAAAGGCAATTACAAGCCGATGCTATTTTTGTACTTGGTGACCCCATGCACTATGCTCGCCGCTATAATACACCACATGAAGTGGGCTTTCCTGTTCCAACCAATGCACCGCTTGATTGTTGGTTTGCCCGTGAACTCACTCAAAGCGGAGGGCAAGGTGTCTTAGCTAAAGTTGGCAAAACACCTTCGAGTATCACAGGGCCATTTGCCAATCCCATCATGTGGAAAGAACCTAGTGAGCAAGTGTAAAAATAGTATTACTGCATTGAGCCTAAAATTCTTTCATATAAATATATGTACTCTTGCTTTACTTTAGTAAACGCTTGAAAAGTTAAATCATATTTTCCTATATTTTTTGAGTCTTCTACAAAAATATCCTTTGGCATAAGAATTTTAGATTCATACACATGCATGTCGTGGTCAACTTGCTTAACAAGAGCTAAGTCTTCACTCATTAACTTTGAAGGAATAAACTTCTCATAAATAGTGTTTTGTAAATGTTTTTCGATAGATATGTATTGAGTTAAATGTTTTTTCACAGGTGTTATTATGTCTGCAATATATGCCTCGCTGGCATCATGCAAAAGGCACATAAGTTGAAGTTTAGGAGAATATTGTCGTGATTTTGCTTCCAAACAGCAATTTATGCAATGTTGGGCTACAGAGTAAAACTGCTTTAATTGTCCATTGCCTCTGCAAAGCAATGATAGCGCATGAGCAATATCCCCTATATGGATTTTACCCTTTTCTGGGTGTATGGGGTCAAAATCTTCGCCGCTGAATGTTGTCATGTATTGCATAAATTTTACCTCGTGAATGGTATACTTTTAGTAATGATATACTAATCTATACTTTCTTAATAAAAACAAGGAAATTATGACACCTAAAGCTTCTGCAATAGGTATGGAAATCCAAACGCCTGTTGCTCCCAAGATGTCCGGAAGAATAGCCAATATACCGACGATAAATAGAAAAGTACGCAGAAAAGAAATGAGTGCCGATATTTTACCATTAGATACGGAAGTGAAAAATACGGAGGCAAAGATATTCATGCCGGCAAAAAGATAACCAAAAGAAAACAACGAAAATGCGTCTATAGCTAAAGTATAGGCTGGACTTGAGGTTTGTATGAAAATACCCACAATACTCTGCTTCGTTATAAAGCACACTATGACAAGTGCAACCGAGCTTATGCCCACAAATAAAGTAGAAATCTTAAAAACAGATTTTGTTTGTTCTTTGTTATTAGCCCCTTGAGCATAGGCAAAAATGGGAGCAACACCTGCCCCAAAGCCGATATAGAGCGAGTTAAGGAAGAACTGTAAAGAAACAATAACTGTCACCGTGGCAATACCATCTTCACCATGAAGTTTTCCCATAAGTATATTCAAAATCATGGTCACGGCAGAAATAGCAAGATTTGTTACCATTTCAGAAGAGCCGTTAAAACATACTTCACGCATAAATCTTGGATATTTCTTAGGCTTTACAAAGTGAAGTACCCATTCTTTTCTCTTACACAACAAGCTTGAAAATATAATGGCAGGAAAAACAAAACTAGAGCCAAGTCCCATAGCTGCGCCTGTAACGCCCATACCTCCATAAACTATACTCACATGCGTAATAAGAATATTGGATAGTGTAGAAATGAGGGCAAAACAAAGCCCTAAAGAGGGTTTTCCTATGGTGACAGTGAAATATTGACCAAATATTTGTAAGAAAACAAAGGGGAAAGTAAGTGCAAGTGTTTGTAAATATTCCTTCGCATATGTTTTCAGTTTTGGTGTCACACCTAGAAAATGCAAAATAACATCTGCAAATAATAAGGATAGAGTTGTAAGTATAATGCCTGTTATTATAGCTACTATGGCAAGATAAGAAAATTTTTCCTTGGCTTCTTGTATATTTCCTTGCCCGATATTTTTGGCAATGATGGCATTTGCCCCCGTTGCAAACATAACGGCAATGGCAATGACGCTCGAAAATAATGGCGATACAATATTTATAGCCGCCATAGCGTCTTGGTGTACATAATTTCCTGCATAAATACTTCCAACCATAGTGTAAATAGAAATAAAGAGCATCATAATCATGCTTGGTAATGTAAATTGTAAAAGGCTTAGAGCCGTAAATTTTTGAGCAATAGGATTTTCCATATCTCCCCTCACGGTATTTTTGCAAAAAAAAACGCGAACAAGAAACCTTGTTCGCGGAAATCACCTTAGACGACATGTGTCGCTGTCACGCTTTGTGTTGGTGAAAGTTATTGATATTTGATAGAGTTGTCAAGGATGAAATTTAACACACCTTTTAGCGGTGGGGCATATGTTATCATTTTATGTGTATTATGCTACCCTTATTGTTATGTTTGATACTGGTGTTTCAACAGGGTTTTGTAATTTTTCTTTTGGAGTCCACTCGCTCACATAACCCGGTTCATCTTGCATTCTTTGCAATTCACGAATGACGGCAGAATGATTTTCACGCACTAAGGCCAGTTCCTCAAATTGAGTAAAGGGTTTGTCGATACTCGCCTTAATGGTTTCCATTTCTGATTTTTCACGTTTGGTATTTTCACGATAGTTATCCATAGACTTGTCCATGCCCTTATCGAGAAAATTGTCTATGCGCTGAAAAAAGCCCGATAAGCTGAGGTTTTCGTCATAGCTGTACACCAGATTTTCAGGCGCATATTCAATGTCGCTTCTGCCCTTGAGGGTGAAAGAAAATTGCTCCGCTTGGCCTCTGGCACGAGCTGAAATGGTGAAGCCACGATACTGACCAAGTTCTGCCGGCTTGCCCACCTTCATGCTTTCTTTCACGCCGTCAACGATAAAGCCTTTGAGCTTTTCACTGTCTTTATCGGTGTGCATTTTTCCATCCTTGAAGAAATGCAAGCGTATGCGCTCTTTGCCATTATCCATGTATTTGTCGGTATTGCTGTCACGATGCTGACTATCCAAAGCATGATTTTCTTCTCGCTTTGCCAGACGTGCATCCGCTGAGGCAAGCATTTTTAAGCTGTCACGCATACGGTGCTGTGAACGCTGATATTGCGCATATAAAGCCTCCAGTTTGCGTAAATCACTAGCGAGCTGTACTTGCATGAGGATAAGGGGATTACCACTGGCAGCGGCTTTCATTTCAGCGGCATTGGCGGCTTCCGATTGCACATCCTCTATGCTTCTTTGTAATAAATCGCCTTTACGAAATTGCTCAATAGCGGCGGCCTTGTATTCTATGGTCTGCCACATTCGGACTTGCGAAATACATCTATTACTTTGAATTTATAAAATAATTTTTAAGAGAAATAAATAATACCTGCAAAAATACCCACAAAAAAAATATATTAAAAAAACTTTCATGGGACGCTGTCGGATATTCAATCAACTATGAAATGTGATTTCGACTATTCCTTTTACTGACAAAGGTATATTTTTTAGGTAATATGCTACTCATGCTACATCAAGAACTCATTACCATAGGCAAGCTTCGTACAGCTTTTGATTTAAGCGATTCAGAAGTAAATGGCCTTTATACTGCACTCAGTCATGAGAGTATTTTTCCTTATGCCTTGTGGGTGCATGTGTGGGATAATTACTGGAAAAAATTAGCGGAGCGTTCCGCACAAAAAATAGGTATAGATATACCAGAACTTCCACAGAAAGACGGAGAAAAGGTTTCATTTTCTGCATTTACCCAAAAGTTGGGCGTTTTCTGGGCACGAGTGTTTCCTTTATTACAAAAATACCACTTTAATCAGGGTTTTGAAGCCACTTTGCATGAGGCTTATGACCCCATCCCACAAAACCTTGTTAGTATGATGGAGCTTGTCCGAGCTATCTTGCCAAAAGAAACAGACATAGGTAGACCTCTTACCCCTCTTGAAATGGCACAAGCGCAAGAACGCTCATTTTTTACAAGTAA
>CAYJHH010000181.1:0-4553 GCA_964369995.1 uncultured Desulfovibrionaceae bacterium | reverse complement strand
GCGTGCCTTTCTTAAAAACGAGTGGAAACACGTTTTTAAGCATTAACTAAATAGAATGACCATGGGATAGTCATACGTTATAGAGGTAACTCACATTGCACTGAAAGGGGAAGCTCACTTTTTTTACGTGTAAAAAAGTGAGATATAAAAGACAAAATATAAGCTTTAAAAATAGAAGTACTACTGGTGACGACATCATAATTTCACTGAAAGCGGTTGTCAAGTTCAATTGTGATATTTTTTAATTTTTTTGTGAATATTTGAAAAAATATTTAAATCTATAGATGTTTAAAAAAATATAATGCTTTATTTTAGTATGTTATATTGCATCATAGGTGGTAGCTATACACTTTGTGATGTGTATGCCCTCATTTTCAAATTTTTAAATGTAAGCATTTTGTTACTATTATTTACAGTCAGCACTTACTTTAAATAGTATTTATTTTGTTGATTTAAAAAGAAAAAAATACAAATCTATTGGAACTTGACAGTGAATTTCATTTTATATATTCTTAACACACTACTGGTCTGTCAAGGGCAAAGCCTATCACCATATGGAGAGAAGGTTTTTATTTAGTAATAATGAATTAAGTGAAAAGGAAAGGAAATGAAAAAATTAGCAACACTGTTTTTAACAGCTAGTATGCTTTTTGGCGCGGCCACAGGAGCCAGTGCCGTTGACTTTAAAGCTCATGGTGAGTGGATTTTTGGCTTTGGTGCAGCTGATACTTCGTATTATGGACAGACAGGTGCGGATACTTTTGCCGCCAGCCAACGCGTGCGTTTACAAATTGATGCCATAGCTTCTGAAAGTCTTTCCGGTTCATTATTTTTTGAAATTGGTGAGCAATATTGGGGTGATAGTGGGACTGGTGGTGCTCTTGGAACCGATGGAATTCGTGTGGAAGTTCGCCGTGCATATATTGACTGGATTGTACCAGACACTTCTTTAAGCATTCGCATGGGCTTGCAGTATTTTGGAAACCCTGCTGCTGCTGGTGGTTCTGCCATTTTAGGCGCCGATGGTGCCGGTATTTCTGCTAACTATAGATTTAATGATATGGTTGGCCTTACTGCCGCTTGGATTCGTCCTTACAACGATAACTATTCCAACAATACCACTACGGGCGATTCTTCCAATTATTTAGATAATATGGATCTTTTCCTTCTTTCTGTACCTGTACGTGGCGATAATTGGTCCGTGACGCCTTGGGTTATGGGCGGCGCCTTGGGTAAAAATGTGGATAGTTTACGTTGGGCCACACGTATAGGTCTTATGGGTAATACACCTGATGGTAATATTGACCACAGTCCTGCATATACACCCATGATATGGGCAGGCCTTCCCATAACCTTTACCCATAACGCCTTTAATTTTGAATTGGATTTAAATTATGGCTATATGGGCTATAGCGGTACCTATAGCAGAACTGACAGAACGGGTGCAGCCGGTAACTTTGTACGTACAGACAGACAGCGCAGCGGTTGGCTTATAAAAGCTTTAGCTGAGTACAAAATGGATTGGGGTACTCCTGGTATTTTTGCTTGGTATGGCTCCGGTGATGACAGCAATATCAGCGACGGCTCTGAAAGAATGCCTGTGCTTGGGCCTTCCGGTACATTCACGTCCTTCTTTGGCGATGATCCTTGGTCTTTTGCTGACTCCACGTGGTCCAATGTGGGCTTTGACCAAATGTTAGGTTATGATGGCACTTGGGGTGTAGGTTTACAATTAAAGAATATGTCCTTCATGGAAAACTTAAGCCATACCTTCCGCGTAGCCTATTGGGGCGGCACCAACCACACCGAAAATGCCAAGTACTTAGGCACCACGGATGCTTTGCGCCTTGGCGGTGAGGCAGGTACTTTCTACTTGACCACAGCTGACTATATGGTGGAATTTAACTTTGATTCTACCTATAAAATCTACGATAATCTCACAGCTACCTTGCAGCTGGGTTATGCCATCAATGGTATTGATAAAGATACCTGGGGCTATGATGAGCGCCGTGACGGCTATAAAGCCGGCTTGATTATGCGCTATGCTTTTTAATTAGCTGATACTAAATATACCGTAAAGGGTGATGCCATGGGGTATCACCCTTTTTTGTGTGCAATGGCTATTGCTTTTTTAATCTTTCTGCCACAGTTTCGCCGCCAACGCCCCAAGCTGTAGTGGGTACTTCTTCAATAACCACCACGGTATTATTGGGGTTTTTCCCTAAAACACGTACCATCATATCGGTACTTTCCTTTATAAGCTGCGCTTTTTGAGCCTCTGTGGGGGCTTGGTCGCCGCCTGTTACCTTAATATTAATGTAAGGCATAAAATCTCCTCGGGGAAAAAGATTATGGGGTAAATGTACAACACATACTCTCTCATACACCTATTCATGGTACAAGGAAAAGTATTTTGTGCAAGTTTTCTATTCTTATATGACATATTAATTTTTCTTATTGTACTTTTTTTCCCATGCCCTCTAGGATGCAAATCATGTAGTAAAGATTTGTATCATGTCCGCATGAGCAACGGTTCATCCCCTTAACTTGAAAGTAGGTAGAGTATGCTAAGTTCACCGTATGCAAAACAACATCCCATTCATTTAACGCTGCTGGAGCGCATGCAATATCCCATTCCGCGCCCCATGGTTATGCCCTTAGTTTCGCTTATAGCTGTCGCTATGGCTTTATTCCACCTCTATACAGGAGGAATGGGAACCTTTACGGCACTTATTCAACGTGGAGTGCATTTATCTTTTGCTTTAGTGTTAATGTTTTTAACCATTCCCGGCATTAAAAATCAAAAAAATGCTGAAAATCTCCATGTCGTAGATATTATTTGGGCCATTCTTGCGATTTTGCCAGGCGCATATTTTTCTTTGTACTTTAATGACATTGCTGAGCGCGGGGGCATGGCCACAGATTTTGAAATCTACCTTGGTTGGGTTACCATTGTGATGCTTCTCGAAGCAGTGCGCCGCGGCGTAGGTCTTCCGCTTTTCTGTATAGGTATAGTGGCCATCTTGTATGTATACTTTGGACCATATTTACCCGGTATGTTAGAGCATCGCGGTTATAATCTTACGCGTATTTCTTATCAAATGTTCATGTCCGATTCGGGCATTATGGGTACGCCTTTAGGTGTAAGTGCTACTATTATTGCGCTTTTTATCCTCTTCGGAAGCTTTTTAGAGCAGTCCGGCGGTGCTAAGTACTTTATTGACCTTTCTGAATCTTTAACCGGCCGCATGCGCGGTGGCCCTGCCAAGGCGGCGGTGCTTGCTTCCGGCCTTATGGGTACCGTTTCCGGTTCTGCCGTGGCCAACGTGGTGACCACAGGGCATTTGACCATTCCTTTAATGATTCGTGCAGGCTATAGCAAGGTTTTTGCCGGCGCTGTGGAAGCTGTGGCTTCTTCTGGCGGGCAGTTGGCTCCTCCCATCATGGGCGCTGCTGCCTTCCTTATGGCAGATATGACAGGTATTCGTTATAGTAACATCGCTCTTGGTGCAGTTATTCCCGCTGTGCTTTTCTACGGCAGTTTGTTCATTGTGGTGCACCTTGAAGCTTGTCGTCGTGATTTGCAATGCAATGTTGACGGCATTGGCAAGATTGAAAACCGCGCCCATATGTTTATTCCTTTAGTATTGCTTATCATCCTTTTAAGCCTTGAATATTCTCCCACCTATGTGGGCTTTTGGACCATCGTAGGTATGGTGGCCATTTCTTGGATGAAGCCTTCCACGCGCCTTACCCCCAAAAAGGTGTATGCCGCTTTAGAAACAGGCGCCCTTGGTATCTTGCCCGTGACGGCAGCTTGCGCCAGTGCAGGTATTGTGGTGGGCGCAGTGACGCTGACCGGCCTTCCCATTAAGTTCTCTACCTTACTCATTGAGGCTTCCGGTGGTTCCTTAAGTATTTTACTTATCTTAACCATGTTTACTTCGCTTATTCTAGGTATGGGCTTGCCTACAGCACCTGCTTATATTCTTTTGGCAACGCTCATTGGCCCAGCCCTCACCGGCCTTGGAGTTAATGTGTTGGCTGCGCATATGTTTATCTTCTTCTTCGGCGTGGTTTCTGCCATTACTCCTCCAGTGGCTTTGGCTGCCTTTGCTGCAGCGGGTATTTCAGGTGCCAAGCCCAATGAAACAGGCTTCAAGGCGTGCTGGATAGGCATCATTACCTTCATTGTGCCTTATATGTTCGTATACGAGCCTGCCCTTGTGGGTGAAGGAAGCTTTACCTCCATCCTTATTGCTTTCACCCTTGCATGCATAGGCGTATGCGCCCTAGGCGTGGCCTTGACCGGATACTTTGTGCGCGTGTGCAATCCCATCATTCGCCTTCTTGTGGGCGTGGGCGCTGCCATGGTTTTACACCCAGAAGTTATGAGCAGTCTTGCCGGCATAGTTTTATTGGTGGTGGTATTGAGTGTTCATGTCTATGTGCTTGGAAAGAAGATCACAAGCACAGCAACAAATTAGCCTTATGAGGGTACGGCACTTTTCAGGGTGCTGTATCCTCCATAATACAATGCAGTAGGAAGAGCA
>CAYJHH010000180.1:0-4678 GCA_964369995.1 uncultured Desulfovibrionaceae bacterium | reverse complement strand
TTTTGGGCTGTAAAGACTTCATAGAAATCTTCAAGGCTAATGCTGGTGCCATCCATAAAGGAGATAACAAGGGTATCATTTTCACGGCTAAGGGCGGCATCAGAAATATCAAAACCAAAGACGACGCGATCGTCAGCTTGAGGGGTGAGGGTGATGTTTTGCCCTGTGGCGGGTTTTTGTAATATCATATCTGCCATGAGTATTTTCCTTTTTCTAACAACGTTCAGGGATAAAAGATGCACAAGTAGACCCATCCCCTCTCTGAGGATGAATGGACGCAAGTGTATGTATTTTTACTGGGAGTATACAGGCGATGAGGTGTATACACCCATCGACGAGGAAGAATCCTCAGGCTTTACATGGAATGACGCAAAACCCAAACTTGTTATGCACGGGTTTGTGCATAGCAATATATAACAGGGATGCCAAAAAGACATCACACGCACAAAGGCGTGAGTAAACGCTAGTGCCTCGTGTAAATGTTGTCAAGTTTTTTTTGGAATCAAATGAAATAGCGCCGCATGTGGGTAAGAACATGGAGACAGCTTAGCAAGAGACCTACTCTTGTCAGGAAGGTGGCGAGTCGTGTATGGAAGATAGTTTTGTGCGAGGGGATAGGCTCTTGAGGGGAAAAATGCGTAAACATTGCCTGAGAATGTTACCGTGTAAGAAGCTTGAGAGAAAGCCTTTTCAAAAGACTTTCTCTCAGCAATGGGTAAAATTAACTGTATTTTAATTCTTCAATAAGGGTAGATAACTCTTGAATTTGTGCTGTCAGTTCCTGCACAGCAGATGCCGCCCGCTCCATGGATTGGGAAGTTTCTCTGGCAATGGCATTGCCCTGTGCAACAGTGTTTGCAATCTCACTGGCGGTGGCAGATTGTTCTTCACTGGCAGTGGCAATGGCCCGCACACCATCAGAGCTACGCGCCGCAATGGCTTGGATACTCTCAAGGGCAGTGCCGCTTTCTTCTACAAATCCAGATACATGTTCAATTTGTTGAATGGCCACTTCCACTTGCTTTACATTGGCCTGCGTACTTTGCTGAATGGCATGAATAACCTCTGCCACATCTGTGGTGGAGCTAAGTGTTTTTTCTGCTAGTTTGCGCACTTCATCAGCAACAACAGCAAAGCCACGGCCAGCTTCTCCAGCGCGTGCCGCCTCAATGGCAGCATTGAGCGCCAGCAAGTTTGTTTGGTCAGCAATATCAGATATGACTCCCATAACAGTATTGATGGACAGGGCATGGCCTTCCAAGCTACTCATACTGACCCTAATTTTAGCAGAATCCTCACGGACTAAGGACATGGCTTCTTTGGATTTTTGGGTAATAGCCGCGCCATTTGCTGCTTCTTGCTTAGTAGTTTCGGCAAGTTGAGCACTTTCTTCAGCACTCTTGGCCACCTCAAGCACACTGCTATTCATTTGCTCCATGGCCGATGCTGTTTCCGCAATACTTGCCGCCTGATGCTGAGCACCTTTGGAGACCTCCTCAATTTGGATGCGTAGCTGTTCGGAAGCTGGAGTAATAACCTTTACAATGTCCTCAAGCTTATCCGCGGCGTTTAGCATAGCCACTTTATTTGCTTCACTGGCAAGGCGAGCTTTTTCGGCTGTGTCCATGGCCACACGCGCACGAATGGCCTCTTGTTCCGACTCCAACTGTTTTTGCTTCACCTCATCCATAACATTAAGCAAGGACGCAATCATACTATCAAGTGAGTTTTGCAGTTGGCTTATCTCATGGATAGATGTGGATTTATTAACAGTGGCATTATACTTTCCTGTCACAACTTCCTGTGCAAAATCAACAATTTTAGTCAATGGTTTCGCTACGCCTGAGGCCGTATAAAATACCAAGATGGTTAGAATTATAATGGATACCAGCGTAATAATAATTTGCTTGATAAGAATTTCATTGGATTCAGCCATAATTTTAGACAGTGGTAGAGCCACAGCCATAAACCAAGGTTTATCCAAGGATTTCAAATTGATTGGAGTATAGGCCACAAAGACTTCCTCGCCATTTAAGATGGAGCGTTCCACCATAAAAAATTGCTTGCCGGCCTTGATTTTATTCAAAATGTCACTGGAAACAAGTTCAAAATTTTCGCTTTTTCTGGCAGAGCCATTTTGTGGCTTCACTAAGATTTCCCCTCTATCGGAAATAAGTACTGCATAGCCTGTTTCAAGGGGCTTTATTTGCTCAAAGGCCGATTGAATAAAATCCAAACTAAGGTCAACACCAACGGCTCCCACAGCTTGACCATTGTGCATAATGGGCATGGCAAGGGTCGCCATTAAGACGTTTATATTCACATCCACATAGGGTGGAATAAAACTTAAGCGCCTATTTTGTAAGGGGATGAGGTAATAATCTTCTTGGTCATAATCTTCAGAAATATCAAAAATAACTTCATTATTTTCTTTTAGCCAATAGGCTTGGGCGCGCCCTGAGGCATTACCATACGGAGCTTTTGCAACAAAATGGGCATCATTATTATCATAAGCATTGGCTGCATATAAAGCCCATACCCCGAAAAAGTCATCAGAAGAAGTGGCGGCACTTTTAGTGGCTGACAGCAACATTTCACGGCTTGGCATTTCAGACTTTGTCATGCCTTCAAGAAATGTAGCAAGCGAAATGCTCACCGATTCAGCGTTTTTGATTTTGTCAAAAATGGGTATGGATTGCTCGCTAGCAATGGTTGTTGCTGTAAGCTCTGCCATATGCAAAGCTTGTTTTTTTGAATTTACATAGCTGTACACAGTTACAATTACAAAGGTAACAACGATAGCGGGCACAAGAAAAAGTAGCAGCCTATTTTTAATTTTCATGATTTTTCCTCATAGTAAATACCAAACATGAATGCCGAGTATATTGCTATATTTATAATTAATTGTAAATAGCAGAGCACTATAAAACTTGCATGAACGTAAAACTCTTTAAAGTTTAAGTAATTTTGATGACTTAGTTTTGGTGTGAACGTGGTCAGCTATACAAGTTGACGAAATGAGCACATGACATAAACCATAGCTTAAGAGGCTTTATCGACAGTTTTAAGTTATGCTTTAGCGATTTTAATCAGAGTTTCGTGAGAGCAAACCAACAATGGCCCCAAACAACATATGCTAGTCGACACTGATGAAATAATTAACTGTTACTAAGAAATAGTAATAAACTTAGCCAGAAGAAATAGATTTTTCAGATATGGGTTACTTCATGCTTCCCATAAGGCAAGGTTTGTACTGCGTAAAGTAACGTTTCTTATGACTCTTGTAATGCTAGCGGTTACAGGGAGTCTTTTTCAAATATAAGGTCATGAGTGTAAGGAGGGAGGTGCGTTGACGTGTACTTATGTCTGTGTTATGCTTGTAATACTAGTTTTTAGAGAATGTAAATAACGCTTTATCAATATTTTTCAAAAATACCCTATACTATCATAATGGACATTAAAAAAATAATTAACTCTTAATAAAAGCAGAAATACATGTATGGAGTATTTTTTCTGGTTAAGTTTAGACATATGAAATACAATTTTTACGCGTCAAATCTCATAGAGAAGGATGTAATGTATACTTTACGTGTTTTGGATAATGTTTCCAAAATGCTGCTGTAATCAGTCCTTTCTCAAAATACTATCATTGGAGACTACTACATGAGAACAAAAATTTTATCTGTCATAGTTTGTATTGTCCTTCTATGCAGCACTACTCCAGTCAGCGTATGGTCCAGCACCACGTCTGAAAATCACATCACACAAAAAATAGATGCTTTTATAGCCCAAGGATTTGCCCCTGGAATTGTGGTGGCCATACCCTCAAGCCAAAAAGGGAAACCCACCGTCATTGCACGCGGACTTGCCAGCTTAGAATTACAAGTGCCCATGCAAGAGTCCATGATTTTTCGCTTTGGTTCGCTCACTAAGCTTGTCACAGCCATGCGCATGAAGGCGTATATTGCGAGCGGAAAATTGTCCCTTGATGCAGATATACGCAAGCTTATTCCTGAGCTTAAAGACCTGAAACACGCCATCACCATTGAGCAGCTTTTAACGCATTCAAGTGGTTTGGTAAATTTTTTTGCTATGCCAGAAATACTTGCTAACATTGGTAAAGCTTGGACCCGTGAGGAATTATTACAGCTTATAGCAAAATACCCCCTGCAGTTTCAACCTGATACCAAGCAAGTATACTCAAATACGGGTTACTATCTTCTTGGTATTATCTTAGAAGACCGCGGACAAAGCCTTGAAACATTTATCAAAGATGCAGTAAAAACGCCTCTTAAACTTGATCTTGTCTCCGATATCATGGTTGTGCCCCAAAAAAGCAGCGGCTATACCATGCATAAGCCCCATGGCGTTATTTTACCGCCCTTTATACCAAGCAATTTAGCCTTTGGCAGTGGAGACATTCAAGGTACTGTAGAAGATATGTTAAGCGTCATTTCTCTTTGGCAGGACTATGACCTTGTGCCTGAGCAATATTTGGCAAATGACGGAGAAAAATTGCAGCAAAAAGCCACCATTGCTCCCTACTTTGAGAGCCAATGGGGATTTTTTGAGGGCATGGAACTTTATACATTTAGCAATGGAAGAACCCTGCTTGGTAAGGGGGGCATGTATCCAGGCTATGCGGCATATTATTTTTATGACCCCAAAACCCAAAAAA
>CAYJHH010000179.1:0-4767 GCA_964369995.1 uncultured Desulfovibrionaceae bacterium | reverse complement strand
GAGCCTTGGAGCGAGCCCATGCGCGCCGATATTGAAAGAAAAATGGGCATTCATGCCATGAATATTTATGGTCTTTCTGAAATCATGGGGCCTGGTGTGGCCATGGAATGTGTGGAAGCCAAAAGCGGCATGCATATTTTTGAAGATCATTTCTTACCAGAAATCATTGACCCCATCACCGGAAAGAACCTGCCGGAAGGGCAAGTGGGCGAGCTTGTTATCACTACCTTAACCAAGGAAGGTATTCCGCTGTTACGTTATCGCACCCGCGATCTCACAAGCCTCAACTACACTCCCTGTCGTTGTGGTCGTACCCATGCACGCCTTGGCCGCATTGTGGGACGTAGCGATGATATGCTTATTATTCGTGGTGTGAATGTGTACCCACAACAAATTGAAGCCTTGCTCTTGGAATGCGAAGGTATTGCGCCGCATTATCAAATCCATGTAAGCCGTGAAAACAATTTGGACAATGTGGAATTACGCGTGGAAATTGGCAATATGAACTTTGGTGATGAAATTCGCCGCTTACAAAGCACCGAAAGTAAAATTCAAAAGGCCATCAAAGAATATCTTGGTGTGTCTGTGAAAGTACGCCTTGTGGAGCCACATTCCATTGCTCGCAGTGAAGGTAAAGCGCAACGCATTGTGGACACCAGACCCAAGGATTAATCATAACAGCGCTGTACAATACTTGTGCAGCGCTTTTGAAAATAAAGAAAGCCCGCCTTCCCAGTCATATAGGGAAAGCGGGCTTTTTGTTAGTATAGCGGCATAAGGCCATTAAGCAAAATCAGGGTCAAGGGCGGCTCTGCCATTACCAAGCATAATATAAATATAATGCAGGCCTCGCTCATCAATGGGAATGATGGGAAAGGAAGCACGGCAATTGTCGCAACGTACCATGGCTGGCTGTGTGGGCGCTGCCAAAGAAACATGACGGCCACACTCAGGGCATGGATAGAAAAAAAGTACTTCCATGCCTTCAGGGGAGACAGGTTGCACTGGTTTAGCGTTTTTCATTACAAGGCTCCATAAGGGCAGTACCGCTCATGCTAGCGGGGATGTCCTTGTTCCAAAGTTTAATGAGCGTGGGGGCAACATCGGCCAGTTTGCCGTGTTGTAGATGACCCGGGCTCTTTTCTTCTGTTCCCTCAAAGAGAATACAAGGGACAGGATTGGTGGTGTGTGAGGTTTGCGGAGCGCCGTTTTCGTCGGCCATGGTTTCACAATTGCCATGGTCAGCAATAACAAGCATACGTCCTTGTATATCACAAATGGCTTGCATAAATTGTCCAAGGCAAGCATCTACGGTTTCACAAGCTTGTATGGCCGCGTCCATTTTACCCGTATGTCCCACCATGTCGCCATTGGCTAAATTACACACAATAAGGGTGTATTTACCGCTTTTCATGGCTTCAATACAGCGCTCGGTCACTTCATAACAGCTCATGGTCGGCGCAAGGTCATAGGTAGGCACGTGACGCGGAGAGGGTATTAAAATACGATCTTCTCCGGGGAAAGGTGTTTCACGACCGCCATTGAAAAAGTACGTCACATGGGCGTATTTTTCCGTTTCGGCAATGCGCAATTGGGAGCATCCCCAAGAAGATACCACTTCGCCAAGACCCATGGTGAGATTTTCTTTAGGAAAAGCCACAGGCAAAGTAAAAGAGGCGTCATAAGAGGTCATGGTGGCTATGCCAGCAAAAGCAGGCGTCACGCCGCGCTCAAAGCCTTCAAATCCTGGCATGGTGAGGGCTTGCACCAGCTCACGCATGCGATCTGCGCGAAAATTCCATAAAAAGAGCCCGTCGCCATTTTGCCAATGAGCATTTTCCACAAGTAAAGTGGGCTCTATGAATTCGTCAAAAATTTCTGCGGCGTAAGAAGCCAACATGGTATAGGTGGCGCTTACTGCCTGAGAAGATCCAGCGGCTTCATGCTCAGGATTAATGGGGCCGGCGCTATTTTTACCATGTACAAGCATATTCCATGCTTTTTCTACACGTTCCCAGCGCGTATCCCTATCCATAATATAAAAGCGCCCACAAAGGGATGCTATACGTGCTTTACCGGCATAAGGGGCCAAGGCTTCCTCTACCTTACGCACGTACTCAAGACCGCCGCGCGGAGTAGTATCGCGTCCGTCCATAAAGCAGTGAATAAAGACCTCAAGCCCTGCTTTTACAGCGGCGTCCACCAAGGTAAGCATATGCTTGTAATGACTATGTACACCGCCGTCAGAAAGTAAGCCTGCAAGATGCAAACGCTTGCTGCCAGCCAATGTTTTTTCCATAAGGTCTGCAAATACGGCATTGGTACCAAGTTCACCACTTTCCATGGCTAAATCAATACGCGTCATGTCTTGGTAAACCACAGAACCTGCACCAATATTTAAATGCCCCACCTCTGAATTGCCAATATATCCTTCAGGAAGCCCCACAGCAAGGCCGGAAGCCTCAAGGCTAGAGTGCGGCGCAAAGGCATTGAGTGTATCCATATTAATGGTTTTAGCCACAGATGTGGCATTGCTGGCGCCAGCAGGGGCAATGCCCCATCCGTCAAGAATAAGTAAAAGTGTGGGCGTGAGTGCAAGTTCTGTCATGGATTTTTTTCCTACTTACGCTTCAGCAGAAACGTTGGTTGAGGCTTGTTTGGGCAGTTCTTCCCAAAGCTTTTCTATTTTGTATAAATCACGTACGGCGCCTTGGAAAACATTCACAATAATATCGTTACAGTCAATGAGAATCCATTGGCCGGTTTGCTTGCCTTCGGTGCGTAGCCATTCAAAATTTTCTTTTTTGCAATAGACCACCAAGCCTTCGGCTAGGCTTTGCGCATGGCGCATGGAAGTGGCCGTGACCACAATCATGGCCTCAGCAAAAGTATTTTGATGTGTAAGGTTAAGGGATACAATGTCTTGTCCCTTATGCTCTTCCAGATAATTCATCAAAGCGGTGATTTTTTCCGCTGTGGGAAGCGTGGAGTATTTTTTATTCATGTTCCGTCCTCTATAATGTTCTCAGCCTGTAGCTTAAAGGTTTGATAATGTAAATAGATAAAATGCCCTAATTTGCAATATGAGGCATTTGCACAATTCATTGCGAGGGGGGGCATGGTGCGCTTACGTTTGCCAAAGTGTCCTAAAAATAAGAGTGAGACTGGCTTTGTTTTGGATTAAGCAGTGGATTTTTTTATTTTTGTTTGTTTGTGTGCTTTTTTTATTATGTGCGCATTTTTTCAGATGTAACCTGTTTGGCTATATGCGAAAATAATTGTGCGTATCATTCAATACTAAGGCATTTTGAAAAACAAAATCATACTTTGTACAAAAAAAGTTCCCTGCCACCATGCTTTGTGGGCAAGCAGATGGCAGGGACAGGAGTTTTCTTTATAAGGCTTAATTGGAATGCAAGGCTCTTTGCTGTTTAATGCAATGGGCTTTATAAGTGGCAGCAAATACCACAAAGGAGCACACAAGGCCTATGATAAAGGGTGGAGTATGCGCCAAGGTGGAGGGCAACATGGCGGCATGGGCTTTGAATAATGAAGTGGAAGGATAGGCCACAAGGTACCAACCTACACAGCCTACAAAGCCGGAGAGGCTACCAAACCAAGCGGATTTGGCATGGCTTATATGGAATTTTACCGCTGCCACATAGGCTACCATGGCAGTGGCGGCGATGACGCTCCAAGCTGTGGTGCATAAGAGGGCAATGATTTGTCCCTTAAGGTTGGCAGCAAAGGCGCTCACAAGTACGCATAGGGCAATACCAATCATCCATGCCAAACGAGTGGATTTTTTGCCTGTGAGGTCTTCGGTGAAAGAAGATGCAGCAATGTGATACAAAGCCGTGGTGGTGGACAAAGAAGCAGAAATAACAGCCAAGGTAAAGATTTGTTGGCCCACATGGGGTAAAAGATTTTGGGTAAGCATGGTGACCACTTGGTCAGGGTGCGAAGCTTCTGGCAAGAAAAGGCGAGAGAGCGCCGCAATGAAAAACATACCTGCCACCAAGGTAAAGATGATAACAGAGGCAATGATGGCGGTTTTATGAACATCTTTTTTGCTTTGTAAGGCAAAGTGACGCTGAATCATTTGAGGCTGTGCCCATGTGGCCACAGACATGACCAGCACCAAGGAGAACACAAACATACCTTGACCTCCGGAAGACAGGGAGGTGAAGCCATTGTTGGCGCGATCGGTGGGGGCCAGTTGAGAGAGTGCTTGCCAGCCGTCAATGGGGCCGCCTACTTTTTGCAATACAGCGTACATAAGCAATAAAATACCTATGAGCATCACACCGCCTTGCATGGCTTCGGTATACAGCACGCCGCGCAGGCCGCCCCACCACACGAGGAAGCCCACAAAAATGGCCAAGCCCCAAATGAGCGATTCCACACTGAAGGGTATGATGGTGGCCAGCATAACGGCAGCGCCTTTTAATACGGCAGAAGCATACACAGAGAGGAAAATAGCAAAGATAATACCAAGGAACACACGCAATTTAGGGCAAATATGCGCAAGGCTGATGAGGTGCGCCGGCGTTCTGGCTTGTAATTTTACCTGTAATTCTTTGGTGTCCCAAGCAAATACCATGTAGGCAAAATAGGTGCCAAGTAAAGCCACGCCCACGCCCACCAAGGAGATTTGCACGCCGTATAAATACGCCAAACCGGCAAAACCAATGAGCGCCACGGCGGAAACATAGGTGGCCACATAGGCAAAGGCTTGTACCACAAAGCCCACAGCGCCGCTGGTGG
>CAYJHH010000178.1:0-4772 GCA_964369995.1 uncultured Desulfovibrionaceae bacterium | reverse complement strand
TTTGAAAAAAGGTTCTTTTCCTCCCCCACACCCCCTCCTTTTTCCAAAAACTTTTTTTAGCAGCCATATTCCGCCTCTGAAAAACATTCTTTTTGCACTTCATTTTTACAAAAAACAATATGTTAAACCATTTTCGTTCTACACAAATTCTTTTTATAAAGCGCGTTTTGATAGAGAGAGGGGGGCTTGGGGAGAGGTAGCCCCCTCTCCCCAACTCAAGTGAACACGTAAAAATTTGAATGCCGTGGCATAATTTCTTCAACCTACTTTTCTTACTTGACGCCAAGGCCGCACTTCTTTAAGATAAGTCGTTTTGTACTACCATGCTGAAAAAATGCTGTATGTAGGGCAATGACGCCATATTGACACCACTTTAAATAGCAAATGAGATAAATCAACCATGCCAAAACGCACTGATTTAAAGAAAATTATGGTCATAGGGGCTGGCCCCATTGTAATTGGGCAAGCTTGTGAGTTTGACTATTCCGGCTCCCAAGCTGTGAAAGCACTCAAAGAAGAAGGGTATGTAGTTATTTTAGTTAACTCAAACCCCGCCACCATCATGACAGATCCCGGTCTTGCAGATAAGACCTATGTGGAACCCATTGAGCACGATACCCTTGCGGCCATTGTTCGCAAAGAGCGCCCTTGCGCCATTCTTCCCACCCTTGGTGGCCAAACCGGCCTCAATGCAGCTTTAGGCTTAGCCAAAAGCGGCGTTTTAGAAGAATGTGGAGTAGAGCTCATCGGTGCCAAGGCTGAAGTTATCGAAAAGGCTGAAAGTCGCGATCTTTTCCGCCAAGCCATGGATAATATTGGTGTTAAAATGCCAGCTTCCGGCATTGCCTATAATATGGACGATGTACGCCGCTTAGGCGCCACTTTGCCCTTCCCTTTAATTATTCGTCCTGCCTTTACCCTTGGTGGTACAGGTGGCGGCATTGCTTATAACATGGAAGACTTAGAAACAATCGCCGGTGGCGGTTTGGCTGCTAGCCCTGTGTCTGAAGTTATGATTGAGCAATCTGTCATTGGCTGGAAAGAATTAGAAATGGAAGTTATGCGCGACAAAAACGACAACTGCGTTATTGTGTGCGGCATCGAAAACATCGACCCCATGGGCGTGCATACCGGTGACTCCATCACCGTGGCCCCTATTCAGACACTTTCTGATGTGGAATACCAAACCATGCGTCAGGTTTCCATTGATATTATGCGCGAAATTGGTGTAGAAACAGGCGGATCTAACGTACAGTTTGCTCAAAACCCTGCCAATGGTGAATTGGTGGTCATTGAAATGAACCCCCGCGTGTCGCGCTCCTCGGCGCTTGCTTCCAAAGCCACAGGCTTCCCCATTGCCAAAATCGCCGCCAAGCTAGCCATTGGCTACACCTTGGATGAGCTGCGCAACGATATTACCCGCGAAACGGCTGCCAGTTTTGAGCCTTCCATTGACTATGTGGTCACCAAAATACCCCGCTTTACCTTTGAAAAATTCCCCGGTGCCAAGGATGAACTCACCACTGCCATGAAAAGTGTGGGCGAAGCCATGAGCATTGGACGTACTTTTAAAGAATCTTTGCAAAAGGGCATGCGCTCCATGGAGCTCGGCTACACCGGCCTTGGCTTTGGTTTCCGCAATGCTTTGCAAGATAAAGAAATGGTGCTTGCCTCTTTACGTCAACCCAATTCTCGCCGTATCTTAGCTTTGCGCGAAGCAGTGCGTCACGGCATGACGGATGATGAAATTTTTGAAGTATCGTATTTTGACCCTTGGTGGGTGCGTCAAATTCGTGATATCGTCACCATGGAAAATCGCCTCTTAAACTTTGGCCTTGCCAATGATATGACGCCCAAAAATCCTGAGCTTGCCGAAGTTTTACGCGAAGCCAAGGAATACGGTTTTTCTGACCGCCAATTGGCCGAAATGTGGAAGCGCCCCGAAGAAGACATTCGCCGCGTGCGCAAAGAGCTCAACATTCTGCCCACCTATTACTTGGTAGACACCTGCGCCGCAGAATTTGAAGCTTATACTCCGTATTTCTACTCCACCTACGAAGGAGGCGAAGAAGCCAGCATAGATGATCGCAAAAAAGTTATCATCCTTGGCGGCGGACCTAACCGCATCGGTCAAGGCATTGAATTTGACTATTGCTGCTGTCACGCATCCTTTGCTTTAAAGGACGCCGGAGTTATGGCCATTATGATTAACTCCAACCCCGAAACCGTTTCCACAGACTATGACACTTCCGACCGCCTCTACTTTGAGCCGCTCACCTTTGAAGATGTTATGCATATTGTGGAAAAGGAAAAACCCCACGGCGTTATTGTGCAATTTGGTGGGCAAACACCTTTAAATCTTGCTGTGCCGCTCATGCGCGCCGGTGTACCCATCCTCGGCACTTCCCCCGATGCCATTGACCGCGCCGAAGATAGAGAACGCTTCCAAGCCCTCATTGAGAAGCTGAACCTTAAACAGCCCCCCAATGGAACTGCCAAAAACCTTAAAGAAGCGCTTAAAGCTGCCGATGAAATTGAATATCCCGTGGTGGTGCGCCCCTCTTATGTGCTTGGTGGACGCGCCATGGCCATTGTGTATGATGATGAAGAGTTAACAGAATACTTTAAGCATCATGTGCCTGAAGATTTAGAGCATCCTATTCTTATTGATAAATTCCTCAATCATGCCATTGAGGTGGACGTGGACGTACTCTCCGACGGAGAAGAAGTTTATGTTGCCGGTATTATGGAACATATCGAAGAAGCAGGCATTCACTCTGGCGACTCGGCTTGTGTATTGCCCTCCTTCTCCCTTTCCTATGACCATGTGGCTGACATTGCCCTGCAAGCCGAAGCCCTTGCGCATGAACTACGCGTAGTGGGTCTTATGAATATCCAATTCGCCATTAAGGATGATGTCATCTACATTCTTGAAGTGAATCCTCGTGCTTCGCGTACCGCTCCTTTTGTGGCCAAAGCCACCGGTGTACCTTTGCCCTATCTTGCCACGCAAGTTATGCTTGGCAAAACCTTAGAAGAACTAGACCCTTGGAGCATGCGTAAAGGCGGCTTCTACTGCGTAAAAGAAGCCGTGTTCCCCTTCAATAAATTCCCCGGCGTAGACGTTATCTTAGGGCCAGAAATGCGCTCCACAGGTGAAGTTATGGGCATGGGTCCCACCTTTGAAGAGGCCTTCTTAAAGAGCCAATTGGCTGCTGGTCAACGTTTGCCACAAGGTGGTAAGATTTTCCTTTCAGTGAACGATCGCGATAAGGAACTCTTACCCTCCATTGCCAAAAAATACGCTGACCTTGGATTTGAACTGCTAGCCACTGCCGGCACAGCTAAGCTCTTACGCGATACTGGCCTCACCGTGGAAACAGTGCTTAAAGTGTATGAAGGACGACCCAACATTGTGGACTTGCTGAAAAGCCGTGAAATTGCCATGGTGGTGAACACCGCTTCCGGCAAACTCACCGCACAGGATTCCAAAGCCATTCGTCAAGCGGCGCTCAGCTTCGGTATCCCCTACTGCACCACCTTAGCCGGCGCCAAAGCCACCGCTCGTGCCATTGGCGCTCATCGCGGCGATATACATGTTGAAAGCCTACAAGAATATTATGCACGCGAAAATGTGCAATAAAAAGAAGAGATTGGTATGAAAGCAACCCTTGTTTTAGAAGACGGTTTTACCCTCGTTGGCAAATCCTTTACCGGCCCCATTGAAGGCGGCGGCGAAGTGATTTTCAATACCGGCATGACAGGCTATCAAGAACTGCTCACCGACCCTTCTTATTGTGGTCAAATGGTGTGCATGACCTATCCTCTCATCGGTAACTACGGTATCAATGCCGAGGATATGGAATCCCACAAAGTGCAGGTAGCTGCCCTTTTGGTGAAAGAAGCCTGCAAAGAACCCTCCAACTGGCGCTCCATCATGACGCTGGCGGAGTTTTTGCAAAAATATAATATCCCTGGTGTGGAAGGGCTCGACACTCGCGCCCTCACTCGCCATATTCGCATCAACGGTGCCATGCGCGGCGTTATCTCCACCTCTTGCCATGATGTGGAAGAACTTAAAGCCCGCGCCTGCGCCCTGCCCAGCATGGAAGGACAAAACCTCGTAGATTACGTGGCCCCCAAGTCCCCCTATGTTTGGACAGGTCAAGGCACACAAGATGTGACCTTAAACGCCGATGGCACGCATACTTGGAAAGGCACAGGCCCACGCCTTGCCGTTTATGACTATGGCATGAAATGGAATATCATTCGCCTGCTCGAAGCCCAAGGCTTTGACATGCTCATGGTACCGCCAAAATTCAGCGCAGAGCAAGTAAAAGCCTCTGGCGCCGAAGCCATCTTCCTTTCCAATGGCCCCGGCGACCCAGCCTCACTTAAGGAAGAAATCGCCATTGTGCGCGAGCTCATTAAGTCCTACCCTGTGGCCGGCATTTGCCTTGGCCATCAGCTCCTTGGTCACGCCCTTGGCGGCACCACCACCAAGCTTAAACACGGTCACCACGGTTGTAACCATCCTGTGAAAAATCTTGAAACAGGGCGCATTGAAATCTCCTCACAAAACCACGGTTTCTGCGTAGATTTAGCCTCCGTACCTGATGTGGAAATGACCCACGTGAACCTTAATGACAATACCCTCGAAGGCTTTGCTCACAAAACCTTACCCATATTCTCGGTACAGCATCACCCCGAAGTGGCGCCAGGCCCCTTCGATAGCCAATACCTCTTTGAACGCTTCAGAAATATGATTGGGA
>CAYJHH010000177.1:0-4827 GCA_964369995.1 uncultured Desulfovibrionaceae bacterium | reverse complement strand
AAGTGAGCGTGCCTTTCTTAAAAACGTGTGAAAACACGTTTTTAAGCGCCGACTAGTTACATTTTAAAAAACCACAAAAAAACAAACAGATATTGCAAACTCTTTTATTTTTTCTTCGTTACGCATGCAAATAAAAAAAACAGTACTTACTCACTTATTTTTCCATATACAAACAACCCTTACCATGCTAGAAAATTGTAATGTCTTATGAGCACATTTATGATTGCTCATATATACTTGACATACGCACTTTACCTTCTATGGTAGCAGACACTCTAAAGGTTTTAATTATATGATGAACCCCCCCCACAAAACTCTCTCGACCGTAAGCCATGATGCAGAGAAAGAAGCCCTATTGGCTGAACTTGAAGCCACGCGCAAACAATTACGATTTATGGAAGCTTTGGTGGATAATATTCCTTTTCCTGTTTTTTCCAAAGATGAAGCAGGTGTAATGCTTACTGCTAACAAAGCTTACGAAGAATTTTTCCAAGTAAAAAAAGAAGATGTCCTGCATAAAGACATAAAAGGTCTAAACTATTTCAACTCGGAAGAGCAAAAAAAATACCATGACGATGCCATTAACTCTGTGAAAAACCTCAGCAGTATTCACTGCGAAAGAGAGTATTCCGTAGCCAAAGGTACCGTGCCTACACTTTTTTGGAGTAAGGGTTTTGCCGTCCCCCAGTTCGACGAAAAAGGCCTTGTGGGTATTATCATTGATATAACCAAACAAAAAAACTTGGAATTGGCTTTAGCGCAAAAAGTTCATGAATTGCATGACAGTAAAAAAAGCATACAAGTGGCCAAGGAACGCATGCAGCTTATGCTGGATACCATGCCACTCGCTGCGCAAATTTGGTCTGTGGATGGGCAATTATTAGACACGAGCATGGAAGCTGCGCGCCTCTTTGAATTTTCCGATTTAGAAAGCTATAGGCAAAATTTTGGTAAGGATATCCCTGAATACCAACCCAATGGTAAGAAAAGCCTAGATTATTTACAAGAAATTTTACAACAAGCCCTTAGTGACGGCACATCACACACTGAATGGTACCATGTAGATTCCAAAGGGCAACCTGTATTCATTGATGTTAGTTGTGTACGCTCTTCTTTGTATGGCGAAACTGTCATCTTAGTCTTTATGCGTGACCTGCGCGAACATTACGCCAACTTGGAAAAACTACGCGAAGCCGATGCATACACCAAGCTTATGCTTGATTCTAACCCCTTAGGTACACTTATTTGGGATAATAACTTTACCTTAGTGCATTGCAATAAGGCCCTAGCGGTGGACTTTGGCTTAGAAAAAGCCGAAGAATTTATTGAGCATTTTTACAAGCTTATTCCTGAATTTCAGCCCGATGGTGCTCGTTCACTAGAAACAATGCAAATGGCCTTAACACAAGCTCTTGAACAAGGATCTGTGGAAATACCATGGACAGGCTTAAGTATTACCGGAGAGCCTATCCCCTGTAATGTCAAAGGCATGCGTACCAAATATCGCGGCGAATTTATGATTATTGCCTATTTGGAAGATTTACGTGAATCTGAAACACAGAAAAAGAAATTGCAAATTGCCGAGCAACGTACAGCAGCTATTTTAAGCGGCGTTCCTTTAAGTATTAATTTGTTACGCCCAGATTTTAGCATCATTGATTGCAATGAAGTGGCCTTAACGCTTATAGGTCACCCCACCAAAGAAAGTTATATGGCAAACTTTGGTCAGGTGCTTCAGCCTATTCAACCTGATGGCAGAGACGCCGCAGCTCATGTGGCTGAAATATTACACCAAACGCGCCAGCATGGTCATACTCGATGCGAAGTTATGGCTGTAGATGTGCATAATAATGATGTGCCTTTAGAAATAAATGCTGTTAATGCCCACTTGGAGCATGAAGAACTCTATATTGTCTACGCCAATGATTTGCGTGAAAATAAACGCATGATGCGCGAAATTGAGCTATCTAAAGAAGCAGCCGAACAAAGCGCACGCGCTAAAAGTGATTTTTTAGCCAATATGAGCCATGAAATCCGTACTCCCATGAACGGTATTCTGGGTTTATTGCATCTATTAAGTGCCACAGAATTACAAGCAGAACAAAAAAATTACGTCAATAAAACTCTGTACTCCGCTAATAATTTATTACGTATTATCAATGATATTCTGGATTTTTCTAAAATTGAAGCTGGTAAGCTTGAAATAGAAGCCACACCCTTTAATATGAATCAAATTTGCAAAGAAGTACAGGATTTATACTCTGTGGCTGTGAAAGAAAAGGGCTTGCGTTTTGTACTTTCTGAGTGCGCCTTTGATGTGGAGCATTTACTGGGCGATCCTTTGCGCCTAAAGCAAATTCTGTTCAATCTTGTAAGCAATGCCATTAAATTTACGCCACAAGGGCATGTGGAGCTTTCTGTCAAAGTCCTTGAGCGAACTCAAGACACCATAAAATACCTCTTCACCGTATCAGATACAGGTATTGGCCTCAGCCAAAGCCAAATTCAAAGACTTTTTTCAGCTTTTTCGCAAGCAGATACCTCCATCACACGCAAATACGGTGGCACGGGGCTTGGTCTTGCCATTTCACGCAATCTTGCACAAATGATGCACGGAGATATGTGGGTGGAGAGCACAGAAGGTGAGGGAACGAGCTTTTACTTTACAGCCACCTTTGGCTTTTGCTCTGAAACAACGCTTGCCGTAGAAGAAGTGACCACAAATGTTGCAAGCGCCGCGCAATATGTGGGTCATCTTTTACTTGTGGAAGATAATGAAATAAATCAACTTATTGCCGAAGAATTATTGCGTAGCGTAGGTTATACGGTGGATACAGCCAATCACGGACAAGAAGCCTTGGACATGCTGGCGAAGAAAAAATACGACCTCGTACTCATGGATATTCAAATGCCTGTTATGGATGGTCTTACAGCCAGTAAGAAAATTCGCGAGCTAGATGCCTTTAAAGACTTGCCCATTGTGGCCATGTCTGCCCATGCCATGACAGGTGATAAAGAAATTAGCCTTGCCCACGGCATGAATGACCATATCACCAAGCCCATCGTACCAGAAACCCTGTATGGCGCCATCCAATACTGGATGCATGTGGGTAAAAAATAAAAGAGTATTGTATAATTTTAGACTTATGGCACCAAGAAACTGCTATTAAAAATAACACTCTGACGCAATGAAAGTTTTTTTGAAGGGGGGTCTGGGGGGACAACCTTTTGTTCACAAAAGGTTTCCCTCCAGTAGACTTTGTCAGAAATCTAAGATTATTTTATAATTTTTCTGTGGGGGAAACTTTTGCTAGCGCCAAAAAGTTCCCCCCACGCCCCCCTCAAAACGCGCTTCATACCATATTTCAGCACATAATAATTTTGCTTATTACATCTAAAGCAATACAAAGGGGAGCCAAATAAGCTCCCCATAATCTTTTTGCTATTGAAGTTTGTTGCTTAGAAGGTAAAGCGAATACCCAAGCTAAATTCATGGGCGCCGCTAAAGCCGCCAATAATATCATCACCGCTATGGCCAAGGCCTAAATAACGATAGCCAAGATCTGCGGAAACCGTATCGGTGATGGCATAGGCCACACCCGCACCCACTTGCCAAGCAAAGTTGGTGGAGTACCCTTCACCGCTGGCATGAGCCACATAGGCACCGGCAGCTGTGTATCTATCCGCTGAGGCAAAGCCACGCGCAAAGGCCATACCTATACCAGCGCCCACATAAGGCGTAAAATCAGAACTATTGCGGAAATCATAATACACATTGAAGAGCAAGGTTTGTACATTAACCTTGGTGTCTAAGTTTACTCTATCCGTTCCCACATAATAATTATCATCACCTGTCCAGTCAGAACGCAAAGCATATTCTAATTCCGCACGTACAGGTACATCAAATTTATGATAAAAATCATAACCCACAAAAATACCACCGCCTACGGTGTTTTGCCAACCACCGGCATCATCATAACCATCCACACCGGCCCAATGGCCTTGAATGGAATCAATGAATTTAATACCTACATACACGCCAGCTTTGTCTGTTTTAGCAAATGCTGGGGTCACCATAAACATCATGAGTACTAAGATCCATACAGATAATCTTGTTTTTTTCATGCTTACATCCTCCTATGGTTGTTAGGTTATGATTCCCCCATAGATTTTTTATACATTTTTGTCAATATATTTTATTTTTTCTTTTTCATCTCAAAGCATAAAAAAAAAGCCCCTCACCAATACAGGCAAGGGGCTCATATACATTTAGGCGAAAATACTATTCGGCGCCAAGTTGAATGCGGTTAAAGCGAACAATGCTCACTTCATCGCCAACTTCTTTGCCAGCTTCACGCACTACATCAGCGATGGTCTTTTTGTCATCACGAATGTAAGGTTGCTCAAGCAAGCACACTTCTTTGTAGTATTTTTTCACTGCGCCTTCTACGATTTTTTCCACGATGTTGGCAGGCTTGCCTTCTTCAGTGGCTTTTTGACGATATACTTCGCGCTCGCGCTCAATAACGTCAGCATCTAAAGTGGAAGGATCCACAGCAATGGGGTTGGCAGCAGCAATTTGCATGGCAACGTTCTTAGCAAGAGCTGTTACAGCTTCGCTGGTAGCGCTTTCGGCTTTGCCGCAAGCAACTTCTACCAAAACGCCAAGCTTGTTGTTAGCATGCACATATACGCCCACAGCGCTGGTGGCAGCTACGTCATAACGAGCAAAAGCGCCAACGGTCATGTTTTCACCAATGATGGCGATTTGATTTTGGAGCTCATCGCCCAAAAGACCTTCAAGAGCAGGCACATCAGCAGGATTTT
>CAYJHH010000176.1:0-4867 GCA_964369995.1 uncultured Desulfovibrionaceae bacterium | reverse complement strand
TAGCGCAAACGCTGCCAAAGCAAAGGAGACACGGTATTTATGCCTTCGGTGACAATGGCAAGCCAAGCCGACAAGCGAGGCTCTGCAGAGCGCAAAGCCAGAGATAATGCCGCTTGATCTTCTGCACTAAGGCCGCTGAAAGAAGAAATCTTAGGCATGGCGGCGGGCTGCTCTTGAAGGGGGGCTGCCACCATGGCAGAAGCTGCAGGTTCCGCGCCATGCGCCTCATTTACAAAATCCTCAGCAAGTGCAGAAGGCGCTTCTTCCGCTTGCTCCAAGTGCTGCTCAACGTTATCAGAAACGTCTTCAACACTGGGTGTAACTACATCTTCTTCGCCATGCACATGCGCTGCAGACACAGACTCTGCAAGCACAGGAGCCTGTTCCTCAACCGAGGTACATGGCTGCACGGGCTCATTTTCTGAGATAATATTTTCGTCTACAATAAGAACTTGCGTATCTTGTACTTCTTGCGGCTCTTCCACTTTTTGTGGTTCTTGCTTTTCTTCCGACTCCGGCGGAACAACAAAAACAGCAGAGGTAACAGGGGAATCATCCACTACAGCTTCAGCATCTTCTACGCCATGTTCATCCGTAACTTTACCAGTGGATTCTAAACTAGGCTCGGCCTCAACTGGCACATCCGATTCTACAAGCACACCAGACTCTACTGTAGGCGCAACTTCAGATTCAAGCTCCTGCGCTTGTTTTTCTGCCACCTCGTCTACAGTGGTTTTTGCATCTTCTTTCGTATCGCTGCCAAGAAATTTCTTAATGGCGGAAAAAAATCCCATGAATATATCCTCGTCTCTTCATCACTTCATGCTAAAATTATAGAAGCTGTTTATATTTCTTTTTATATAACACGGACACAAAACACAAGCAACAGCTAGCATAAGCAGTAAAAGTTCACAGAAAGCGCCTGACACATTTCATGCCATTCCTCTCTTTTTTATATACTCGACTTTCGGACTTAAAACTGTATAAACATAAAAAACATATTGAACAATTGATATTTTACCATTACATCGCTTGCTTTTGATGTAAGATGTCTTTGCGACATGACAAATTACTCAAAGAGGCAAACGATGCAAGCTAAGAATAAAAACAAGTAACTACACTTACACGATACATCTTTCTGTCATTAGAATTAAGAAAACAAAAGGGTACACGAACTTTAGGAGAACTATTTCGGGCATACTACAAGGAGTTACAGCAATTTTCTTTTGTTGAAGCGTTACAGTGCCTTTTTGAAGCAAGCTTAAGCGACTTAGAGTGTATGAAAGTGGCTGACGCAAAAGTTCTCGAAGTCGTTTTTCACACACTTATGACAAATACGCGTTCATTTTTTGCAAGTAGAAATTAGACGCTGTGAAAGACATTAAAATCACAGGACAAATTAGTCTGAAAGTCGAGTTATACAGTTTTCAAAACATCACGCCTTATTAATGGTTCTTTTTAGCACAGTAGCTTTTTAATGCAAAAATAGTTTGATCGCGTAATTGCTCTCTATTTTTTGCTATAAATTTCTCAATATCACTTTGATTATCAGGAATTAAAAAAAGCTTTTCTGTTTCCAACTTTGCATCCTTTGCTTGAGGATAGTTTTTGGCAACTTCATCAAAAGTGATTTCTTGATTCAATTCAACCAATGCCAAGAGACAATGCTGATAGTATTCATATTCATAAAAAAGATCTAAAAATTTAATACCTGCAGCTTCATACATGGAATATTTTATACAAAGCTCTTCCTTCAACGCCCGCTTAACACAAAGAAATAAATCTGGAACTGAGTCATATTGATCATAGTCTGTTTTTGTAAAAGCCTCTGACGCAGCTAGTACAATATTTTTACCCGTATCAGAATATGCAGCGTGCTTTGAGCGAACAGCAAGCAAAAGATGACCTGAAGAAAGTCTAACAATCACTGCGACACCTAGCGATGTTCTGGCCCATTGCAAAGTTGTATTCAGGCTCTCACAATTTATTGCTTCTAAAGGAATTTTCAATTCATAAAGCATGTCAAGGATGATTCTGTGTGTGTAATAATCTGTTTTAAACATTTCCATATGTAGTTGTGGAATTTCAATCTCATCAGCAGTACGCGAAAAACTATCAGCTTTATAGATTCCGTATTTTTCTCCATTAAAAAACATTCCACTTTCTCTAGCAATAAATGCGTGAGCTATTTTTCTACGTGACTTTTCTAGCTGCTCTAACAATATTTCGTTTGGAATGTCATCAAAATGTATATCTATTGTCATGGCATCATGTTCGTGAAAAGTATTTTTACGAGGTAACATTTTATCTCTCAAGTCCTCTGGAAATGCCAAAAACATATACTTATTTTCATTGAGTGATAAAAAAATATTTTTCTGCGTAAAAAATGGATACCCTGTGGCTATTTCAATTATATTAAACTCATTTGTATTAGCAGAAACATACAATTGAGTCATTTTCTTTTTTAATTGCCTAGCCTTAACAGCACTAGATATTTTTTCATATATCGTATCAAGAATTTTTTGCGAAAAATATCCAAAAAGAAATGATACAGCTATTACTGTAAAATCCATATACACCTCACCTATATTTTCTCATGCAATACATTTTGGGCATGCTACATACTCGATTTTCGGATTTGAAAACTGCACAAATCTATATAAAGTACATTGAAATAATGGCTATTTTACTATTGAATCGCTTATTTTTAATGTAAAATGTTTTGCAACAAGACAAATTACTCAAAGAGGCAAACGATGCAAGTTAACAATAGAGACAAGCAACTACTTTTACAAGTAATTAATGGTAGCATACACAGCTTTTTTAAGCAGTTTTCAATGGGACTTTGGCTTATCGATGTGATATGCAAAAAAAGCGCGGAGTTTCAGTGCTGACCATGCTCATGGTGTTTTTCTGCATGCCCTTTGCAAAATGCAATATTTACCAGTTTTTCAAAGAGAATAATACAGCTCTTCAAAAGGATGCAGTATATTCTCTGTTGCAATCTGCAAATATCAGTTGGCGGCTATTTTTACAACGTCTTGCCTTGGCTGTGATTTATTTTATTCTATCATTTCAAGAGGAAAATCACGATAGCGTGTTAATTGTCTACACAACGCTTTTGGAGCGTCCACGAGCAAAAAAGGTTGAGCTTTGCAGTTGCATTTATGATTATGCATCCGATTGATATACTATATGATTCAGGGCTTTTACATTATGTTTTTCAGACGGTCATTCATTTATTCCTATAGATTTTGCTCTCTTTTGCGCACGTAAGGTTACAAGTATTTTTTACGGAATAACAAAGTATGTGAATAGCAGAACATCTGGAGGAAAGCGACGTTCTGAAACCCACATACCTACCATAGACTCTTTGTGTGCCATGTTACGCAGAGCTCAGGCGGCTGGCTTCAAAACAAATCACCTTCTCAAGGATTCGTGCTTTTCGGCACCGGACATGATTTGTAAAATTTCAATGTATTAACCTGGGATTTGTAGAGCAAAGAAATGCTCAAAAATCCGTTATATATTGGGCGCAAACGAATTCACACTCAACGCTTTGTTTAGGCATATTAAAAAAGGCCCAGGTAAAGCAAAATGACTTGCCTGTGCATATGTTGTTACAAAAAATAACCTATCATTACGTATAGTTTATGTGCGAAACAAGCATAACCCCAAAGAGTGGGTAGCCTTGCTTACCACCTATATGAACTTGCCCGAAGAAGAAACATTGCGCCTCTATGTCTTACGTTGGGAAATAGAAATATTTTTCCGCACAGTTAAGCAGTAGAATTCAAGTACGTGATTTTGACAGCATCATTGCCAATATAACCATAGTTTTTTTTACACGATACATCTTTCTGTCATTAGAAAAGAGAAAACAATAGGATACACGAACTTTAGGGGAACTATTTTGAGCATGCTGTATGGAGTTACAGCCGCTTTCATTCATTGAAGCTTTGCAACGCCTTTTTGAAGTAAGTTTAACCCATTTAGAACGCACCAAGGTAACGGATGCAAAAGCTCTCGAAGTTGTTTTCCATACACTTGCGGCAAATGCGCTTTCTATTTTTTGCAGACATGAGTTAAATACTAGAAAAGAACTTGAAATAACAGGATGAATTTGTCAGACAGTCGAAATATATAGACCAGGAACTGCCTTTACATAGAGAACTTACCTATTACACATGCCCCGTAATGACTTTGATCGCTGCATAAATTTTGCCCATGCGCAAGCTTTATTTAGATATAAAAACAACAGGTTAAGATTTCCACTAAATTGATAAGAATTTATTAACGATATGATTACAATATTGAAATTGACATTCATAGTTATTTGTGTGACATCTTTCTAACTTTTTGGAAATGTGCATAAACATGCCTATTTGTAAAGCACTTTCCCCAAGATATAATAAATACAATACACTATGATCTAAAAAATTTTATATTGTTTACAATGATAATTCCTGATTTTACGAATCATTGCTAAGCAATACATTTCATGATGAGAGGTTTTAAAATGAAAACTTAAAAATTCTAATACGGCACTATACATAATGAAAAAACATTAAACCGTGTAAATGTAAGATTTTGCATTCATATTCATTTGTATATTAAATGATAATAAGCTTAAACCCTACACCGTTTAGTGAAACTAAGGCAAATGCTCCTCGCATAAGTATTGTACACTTGTGATTAAAATACATATTTTACAATATTTATTCTATATCGAAAAAGCAATTGCTAATGCAATTATTAAAGGATTCATAATGAAAAAGTTAAAATTTTTATTGATGGCTTTATTGATTTTTTCCATAACAGCCCGTTGCAAAAGTCCCTTTTCGCCTAAAACTTCATCATAGCCATT
>CAYJHH010000175.1:0-4873 GCA_964369995.1 uncultured Desulfovibrionaceae bacterium | reverse complement strand
TCTTATTTCGAAAGACGATAGCTAGGCTTTGCTGCGAGAAGCTTGCGCCGAGCACCTCATAAAGACCTTCATTGCAAAACTACACGTGCATATTCTAAACAACTTTACTGCAAAATGAAGGCGGGGCGGGGTGTGTCCGCTGTCTTTATTTTACCTTGTTTACCTAATAATTCTATTTGAAGCTGAGGTCTAATTTATTATAATACTCGTGTTTTTATAGAGTTATCCAGTTTTTGTTTAACCTATGTGGGCTTTATATCTGTGTACAACACTTGCCCCTACATTGACAGTTCAGAAAACGCAAGCTAGGCTATTTGATATTGACTGTACAATGTATATATGAATGTGTGCAGATGGAGCGTCTATCAATTAAACATTCTTCGCCGATGGTATGATATAGTCATAAAAGTATGTGAATGTAGTAGTATCAAGCGGATTATGAGAGTAATGAGAACGTGTTGGAATATAAAAGTGATGAATTCAATAGTGAGTAATGATGAAATTGATATCACACTACAATTATTTGTAGCAGTTTTTTTTGATGCATTAGGACAAAAAGAAAACCTTAACCAGCAAGACATTGTATTATCTTCTGAAGCTTTAAATGAGGAAGAAATAAAAAAAAGCATAGAAGCTACTTATTCGCGTGTTACAAGTACTCGTAAAGCTTTTTATAAATATATTCAATCTATTATTAGCATGCAAGAAGAACAAAATTTTACGAATTGCCATCATTCATTTAATAAAGAATTTCACAAATATATGTCTCAAGAAGTGTTTTTTGAACATATGTCTGACTCAATTTTTATTTATTTTCCACTAGATTACAACAGAGAAGGAAAATATAACTATGCAATGCTTTTTCATTTCATGGCATCTATCATTCTTTTGCAAACAAAGGCTATTTCAGAAGGTATTTTTTTTAGGGGTGGTATAGATATTGGGTATGGGGCGTTACTTCCAGATGAAAACTATGCAAGTAATTGTTCTTTATATGGTCCTATTTTATCAAGAGTTGCGCAATTGGAGGCTAAGCATGCTGATTGGCCTAGGGTTGTTGTTGGTAAAAATTTAAATGACTTAATTCAAAGTGGAAAAGTCAAGGAAGAAATCAATTACTCTGATATGCGCTGCCTAGATTTTTACCATGACTGGTGTTCGGAGTTACTTATTAATACCGATTCATTACCGATGCTAAAAATATTTGGAAAATTTACAAGTAATTATTTTTCAGATGACTATGGTAAGCTTGTTGAAAAATCAATACTTTCTATATGGGAAAATGCAAAAAGTGTGCATGACAATCATAAAGTATATGAAAAATATAAAACTATTTTTAAATATGTCATGCAAATGTCTCGTTAAATGATAATTTGTGGTTAACTTATATTATACTTTTTTCTTATGGTTTAAGAAGCACTAACTTTGTCAATTAATAATAGGACAGAACCACATGACTTGCTATAGATAGTGTCTCGATTTGAATAATAAAAATTATTATCCATAAAGCAAACCAACTTACACAAAACTATAATTTTTCTTTTATTTTATTTTGTAATTTTATAAGCTCATTTCTTGCTTGTTGACCAAAACTTGAAATTTTAGAATTCAAAGCGCTGTCAATAAAGTTATAAGCATCTTGAAGAAAGCAGATTGATTTCACACCAGAATACAAATTATCAAAGCGCAAGCTGTTTTTTGCAAATACTGCTAAATGCATACTTTTTCTAAGATCATTTTCACAACACTCTTTTAAAACCTCAAGTGCTTTTTCAGACTCTTCGTTACTAATTTTTATATTTGCATCAAAATATATTTGAGCATAAGTACTGTTAATAGAAAATTTATTGTACTTTGATAAACTCTTAGCTCTTTCAATCCATTCAAAAGCTAAATCATACTGCTTTTCATGTGAAAAATAAAGTGCAGCTTGCTGAAATATAAATTCTGAATCGTCTTTCCATGCCGCCAATTTATAGAAGCCTTCCCCTTCAGAAATACTTTTAAAAGCTTTTGATATTAAGCTTGAGTCATAAGCACTACGTTTGAATTTATCATATAAACATATTTTATAAGTAGGCACATTTATTAAAAAACGATTAAGAACTTGTGCCAATATTGGTGCCTCAGCACTTTGAATTCCAGACAATATTTTTTCTGCTAGAAAACGTGACCGACAAACGTAATAATCTTGCTGACGATAAAAAAAAGCCTCTACGGCAAAAGAGTCATCATATTCCCGGATGAGACCAGATGCTCTGTCAATAATTTCAAACATTTCATAATATGAATATTTATCTCCACCAAGGAATGAGTATAACATATCAAAAGAACATGGAACTCCACACGAATGTACATAGCAAATCATCAAAAAAGTTTGTGCAACTTCTTCGTCATTTTTAATCAAATGTTGTAAAAATTTGAATTTTTCAATTTTAAGATTAGAAGCTAACAAGTTGATAATTGTTTTATCCTTATAGTGATTTTTTGTTGTGGCAAACTTTTTTAAAAGTTCATTAGGAATACAATCCAAAATATTCTGCGCATCTTCTTGTGAAAGCTCCGTTAAATCATAAATTTCAAATTTTGCTTCTTTAAATCTGTACACTTGATTTTCATAATTATTAGTTCTATCAAAAAAAATTAATTGGACATTATTTGACTTCAATAATTTTAATATTGCATTTGTATCTCTAAAGCAATCATCAACAAAAAGAAGGTTTTTTTTGCTCGATAATGTTTTTAAATATACCTCAACTTCTTCCTCTGATGGAGATTTCATTATATGCACTATTCTTGATTCATTTTTAAAATAGTAGTATGCTATTTGCATCATTAGTGTTGTCTTTCCAGAACAACGCATACCGATGACAGCAACATTTTTTCCAGCAGAAATATCATTAATTATAGTTGAATAATATTGTAAGGTTGGTAGATGTGACGAGAGGATGTAGGACCACTCGGGCACATAATATGTAAAATATTCAGCAAGTGGTAATTTAGGTGAGTTTTTTATATCATTAGTGAGGGCATATTGTGAGGCAATTTCACCGTCATTATTTTGTAAACTTAGTTTTTCTGGTTTATTTAATTCTACCGCTCTTTCATTAAATTGCTTTATGTGTGTTAAAAGACCTAAGGTATCACCGATAATAATATTGAAACCTAATGTTTTCAAAAAATCTACATCTTCTTCATTGTTAGCCAAAGAGTCATGAACTAATATCCATTTGAGAATATTTTTTTCAGTTTTCCCAGTTTGTTGAAACATCGCTTCGATTGGAGCTGAATCTTGAAAATTCCATCCCCAAAAAAGCATCGCATTTTGAGCAGAATCTAAAGTAAGCTGTTCCCATGAAGACTTTGTTGTAACTGAAAAAGCGGTTGCGACCTCTGATGTAGTAAAAATATACTTAGGATTTTTATGCAATACATATCCGTGTAGCGGATAATAATCAATTTTGAATTGATTAAAAATATCTTCCCCTTTGGTCTTGTCAGAAATGCATTTTTGAGTTTTGCTTTTCTTGAACATTTCATCCCATAAATTATCAATATTTGTCGTGTATATTTTTTTTATATTTAAATTGCACAATTCAAGATATAGATTGTTAAACCCCTCAACAGAAAACCTGTTTGTTAAAAATTGTTCAAATGAGCTACTATCTGTACTTTTTAATTTTGTAGCTGCTTTAGCAAGGTTTGAATAATTTTTTATACATGAAAATTCTTCTTTAAGCTCTAAAAGTAATTTATCTCCAACAGGAAGTTTCTTTCCGCCTTTATCATGCGCTTCAACAGAAAATCCAGCCCCGCAAAAAAAATTTATCCCACTTTGTATCTTTTCAAAAAAAAGGTCTTCTAAATCAAAACGCTTCATTTTTTTTCCTTACTTTTAGCAATACTGCTACGGATAGCAACTATTCATAAATTTCAAACTGTAAATATTACTTAACATAAAGTAACGAAGTTTTTTTTGACCAGTTCTTAAGTGCTAATCTTTATTTTACTCACTATATAGCATAAAATTGAAATAGTTTTCAAGTTAAATTTTATGCTATTTTGCGAGAGAAGTTTGCACCAAATACTCATAAAACTTCAATTACAAGACTATGCTTGCACATCTTGAATTATCTTATTCCATGATTTAGCTTGAGCTGGGGTTGTCTATTACCGTTCAAAAAATCTCCATAAAAAAAACGGCTTCTCGCATTCCACGAAAAGCCGTTTTTTGGCATTTACACTTTCCCTTGCCGTGCCTTTTCCCTTAATCCGTCAAGGTACGTTGCCCATTCGTCCATCATCTTCCTACGCTGTGGCAGATATTCAGCATAATTGTAGGCGGCTCTCACGGCACTTCTTTCATGGTGTGCCAGTTGGCGTTCAATCCAGTCACGGTTATAGCCAAGTTCATTGAGAAGCGTGGATGCAATGGAGCGGAAACCATGTATGGATAATTCCGTTTTCTTGTAGCCCATGCAACGTATGGCATGAAGCATGGTCGCTTTGGCAATGGGTCTTGTTTTGGTTTTAATGGAAGGAAAAACCAGTTCACCATAGCCTGTGTACACCTTTAGACCTTGTAAAATTTCAATTACTTGTGGTGCTAATGGCACGATATGCGGTGTGCGCATTTTCATGTGTTCAGCCGGGATACGCCATGTCCTATCCTCAAAATAAATGTCAGCCCATCGGGCATAGCGTAGTTCAGATGAGCGCACAAAAACATAAGGCATAATTTTGAGCGCACACAACACCTGATAATAGCCACCGTATTCGTCAATATCCACAAGCAGCGTACCCACCTTGGCGGCGTCTGTAATGGACGCATGATGCACATGTCGTCTTGGCGCAAGCGCACCACGCAAACTGG
>CAYJHH010000174.1:0-4948 GCA_964369995.1 uncultured Desulfovibrionaceae bacterium | reverse complement strand
CTTACTCGCAAAAATGCTTGGGAAGAAGTGCTTACCGTATGCGCTTCCACAGGGGATACTTCAGCCGCAGCGGCGCAATATGCAGCCTATGTGGGCGGCCCCATTAAGTCTGTGGTACTTTTGCCCCACGGCAAAGTGACCCCGCAGCAACTGTCACAGCCCCTAGGCAGTGGCGCCACAGTGCTGGAAGTACCCGGCGTTTTTGATGATTGTATGAAGGTTGTGGAAGAGCTCGCAGAAACCTGCCGCGTAGCTCTACTTAATTCCAAAAATAGTTGGCGCATTCTTGGGCAAGAATCCTATGCCTATGAAGTGGCACAATGGTATAATTGGGATGTGAAAAATATCAATCTTTTTGTACCCATTGGTAATGCAGGAAATATTACAGCCATCATGTCCGGCTTCTTAAAAATGCATAAATTGGGCATTATTGAAGATTTGCCGCGCATCTTTGGTGTTCAATCGCACCATGCTGACCCTGTATACCGCTATTATGCCGCTGATGCCGCTAGCCGTGTGTGGGAACCTGTAAGCGTACAAGCCTCTGTGGCGCAGGCTGCCATGATTGGTAACCCAGTATCCTTCCCCCGTGTACAAAAATTGGTGAATGCCTATTGCGCTGCCGCCGGTGAGCGTGCCGAAGGTATTTTCCAAGTGTTGCAAGTCACTGAACAGCAAATTATGGATGCCATGCTCATGGGTAATAAGCATGGACACATTGCCTGTACGCAAGGTGGTGAATGCCTTGCTGGTATGCGTCGCGCTTTGGAGCTTGGCCTTATAGAAAAAGGACAAAAAGCCGTACTTGATGCCACAGCACACAGTATAAAATTCTCTGGATTCCAAGATATGTATTTCAGCGATAGCTTCCCTGCTGAATATGGGGTCACACCTTGTAAGGAATTACAAAACAGCCCAGAGCTTTTGTTAGATGCCAAAGAAAAAGAAGGCCTTGATAGCGCTAGCTATACCAAAAAAGTAGCGCAAATTATCATTGACAAACTTGCTTTACAAAAAAAATAATGTCTTAATATAGAGAACATGCGCAAAGCCGAAAAAGGGGCATAATTTTGGAAAATAATTTACAAAAACAAAGTTACACCATTGGTAATGTCCATTGCTCTTCTTGTGAAGGAAAGGTCATTAAACTTATTCAGGCTTTAGATGGTGTTCTCGAAGTAACAGTCAATGTACTGCGCAAAAAAATGTACGTGACTTTTGATGCGGAAAAAATAGAGGGTGCAAAGCTAACCACAGCGGTGGCTACGGCCATGCAACAGGGTGGCTACACGGCCACCCCCCTCTCTTCTTCTGCCTCTTCAGCTGAAGAAGAAATCCTCCCTTCAGCCCCCAAAGAATTATTTTCCCCCTTCACCATGGCGCCAGCCGCTTCTGCCACAGCTCCCTTTGCTACGTCAGAGAAAAATACGCCCTTGCAAGAGCAAGCTTTTTTACTTCACAAAGCCCATTGCGCGTCTTGCCAAGGCAAGATTCATGCGGCGCTCATGGCCTTAGACGGCATTGAAGAAGCACAAGTAAATACCTTACGCCGCTCAGTGGTGGTAAAGTATAATCCCGAAATTCTCTGCCCCGCCACCATCATAGAGGCCTTTGCAGATGGTAAGTATAAATTACAAGAGGTAGAAAAAAACGCCCTGCCACCGCTTATACCGCTCATTGGCGACGTAAAGCAAAAAAAATTACCCAAAAAATCTTCGCCTGTGGAAACAGCTCAAATTCATGAAGCTTTACAGCCTTCACACAAGGCGCCTCAGGGGCATGAGTCTGCTTTAGAAGCGCCCGTGGAAAAAGAAAAAGTAAATAAAATACAAGAACAGCACTTTAAAATTGGTAATGTTCATTGCACCTCTTGTGAAGATAGAGTGCAAAAATTGCTTTTGGCTTTAGGCGGTGTACATAGCATACAAGTAAATATTTTGCGCAAAACCATGCATGTGCACTATGACAGTACCTGCATAGACGCCAAAGGCATTGCAGCGGCCATGGAAGGGGCAGGCTACTCCGCCGCGCCCATGCCTGCGCGTAATATACAAAAAAAAAATGCTCAAGCAGAGGATAGCCCGCAAGATGAAAACGTAGACAAGGCCTGCTGCAGCAAAAAACTTGCCACTGCCTCTCAAGAAGCACTCAGCCATGAAGCATTGGATGCTGATCCCTCTCAGCGCATGCCTATGTCCTTGCTAAGTTCTCTCTTTTTTGCTGCGGTACTTATGTATGTGGCCATGGCTCCCATGTTCAGCTTAGCCCTGCCCCCTTGGCTCACCCCCTTTGGCGCCAATATGGCAGCAAGCCAAAACTGGGCATTGGCGCAAGCTTTACTTTGCCTTCCTATCCTTATCATAAATAAGAAAATTTTTATTTCTGGTTGTAATGCCTTAAAACAAAAAAGCCCCAATATGGACAGTTTAGTGGGGCTGGGCTCTTTATCTGCAGCTCTTTTTGGTTGCTTTGCCTTAACAAAAATTTACGGCGTAGACAGCGAAATCATTCATTACTATGGTGAAAACTTATATTTTGATTCCGCTGGTATGATTTTAGCCCTCATAGGTCTTGGCAAATATTTTGAATCTAAGGCCAGATCACGAGCCGGTTCTGCCATAGATTCTCTCATTCGCTTAACGCCATCCACAACTCTTTGCCTACGCCATGGCGAAGAGGTTACCATTGCCACCGCAGATATCGTTCCCGGAGATATATTGGTGGTACATGCCGGACAAAGCCTCGCCGCCGATGGCATTATTACACAAGGGCATGCCTTCATTGATACCTCTGTCATCACCGGCGAAAGCCTGCCCCAAGAAAAAAAGGTGGGAGATACCGTAATCGGTGCCACCGTGAGCCAATCAGGTTATTTTCACATGCGTGTCACCAAAACGGGTCAAGATACAGCCCTTGCCCATATCATTGACCTTGTGGAATCTGCCACAGCTTCCAAAGCACCCATTGCCCGCCTTGCCGACAAAATAGCCGCCGTATTTGTACCCATCATTATACTCATTGCTCTGCTCACCCTAGGCACATGGTTATTTTTGGGTCAAAGCTTGGAATTTGCCATGAGCGCAGCCATTGCCGTATTGGTCATCTCTTGCCCATGCGCCTTAGGTCTTGCCACCCCCACAGCCATTATGGTGGGTATGGGACTAGGGGCTGAGCGTGGTATACTCTTTAAATCCGCCGCCGCCTTAGAACGCTTACAAGCAGTAGATACTGTCATTTTAGATAAAACAGGCACCCTCACTGAAGGCAAGCCCTCTCTCACCGACATTCATGCTTGTGAGAACTATCAGGAAGATCAACTTTTACTTTGGGCTGCTAGCCTAGAAAAACTTTCTGAGCACCCTCTTGGTAAAGCCATTATTCAGGCCGCTGAAGCCAAAGGGCTTTCCCTTCTGGCACAAGATACCTTTACGAACTTTACGCAGCTTCCCGGCCTTGGCATCATGGCCACCATGCAAAGCCCAGACGCAGAAACAAAAGAAGCAAGACTACTTGCTGGCAATGCACGTTTCCTTCTTAAGGAAAATATTGCCAATCCTTTCGGCGAAAAAGAAAAAGAATGGGCAAGACACGGCAAAACTGTCCTCTATGTGGCGCACAATGACACTCTTGTGGGACTTGTAGCCGTAGCCGATACAGTGAAAAAGACGTCCAAAGGCGCCGTACAAAATTTGAAAAAACTTGGGCTTAATATTCTCATGCTCACTGGAGACAATGCCCACACTGCAAAAGCTGTACAACATCAAGTAGATATAGAAACCATTGTGGCTGAAGTATTACCCGCAGAAAAAGCCGAACAAGTACAAAAACTCGAAGATGCCGGTCATAAAGTGGCCATGGTAGGCGACGGCATCAACGATGCCCCCGCCCTAGCCAGCGCCCATGTGGGCATTGCCATTGGAGCAGGTACAGATATTGCAATCCAATCGGCAGATATAGTACTCATGCAAAGCGATGTGGAACAGGTAAGCAGCGCCCTGCATCTTAGCAAAGCTACCATGCGCACCATTAAGCAAAATCTCTTTTGGGCCTTTGCTTATAATATCTTACTTATACCCGTAGCTGCAGGATTTTTCTCCAGCTTTGGCCTTATGCTCAGCCCCATGCTGGCCGCTGCCAGTATGAGTATCAGCTCCCTTACTGTAGTGGGTAATGCTTTACGTCTACGCCTTCAAAAAAGAAATATTTTTTAGGCATATTACCTTGACACAAAGCGTAAGCACAGCAATAATCCATTAAAATAAAAGGAGATTTGCTATGAAAAAAGTATTTTTAAGCTGCATTTTAGCACTTATTTTGCTCTCTAATGCAGCTTTAGTGCACGCTTCTGAAAACCCTCTTAAACAATTAACAGGGACTTTATGGATGAAATCCACCGAAGATAATAAACTTGCTCTTATCTTTGGTGTAGAATGCGCCGTCAGCATGGAATATGCCATGGCTGAACATAAAGCAAAGCAAAATGACGCAGACACTCATGAACAAAGCATCATGTCTACCCTCAGTCCCTTTGCAAAAAATTGGATTAAAGCTTTTAAAGATGTCAATAGAAGTGCCATCGTCAACGAAATAGACGCATGGTACACCGCACATCCAGAGCACAATGAAAGCCCTGTCTTTAAAATTCTCTGGAAAGAAATCATACAACCCAAGCTCATGGCGAGGTAATTATGAAAAAAATAGCTCTTGTTACCCTCTTAGCTCTGGCTCTATCCAGTAGCGTTGGTTGTACCAACATGTCCAAAACAACTCAAGGCTCCCTCAGCGGTGCCGCCCTTGGCGCTGCCGCAGGTCTTGGCATTGCCGCCATATCTGGCGGTGCTGCCGGTTGGGGTGCCCTTGCCGGTGCAGGTCTTGGCGCCATAGCCGGCGGCGTTGTTGGCCATCAACAAGAAAGAAAATGGTAATGTAGTTTAACGTTTTTTATTTT
>CAYJHH010000173.1:0-5010 GCA_964369995.1 uncultured Desulfovibrionaceae bacterium | reverse complement strand
CCCATTTCGCTTTTTTGACGTAAAAGCATGCCGGCTTCAGGATAGTATCCGGTGAAGAATACAGCCTCAGGTTTGGCAGAACGTAATTTGGTTAAAATGGCGTTATAGTCACGCTCACCGGGGCTTAAGGCATCATAAAAAACAACTTTTACGCCTTTTTCGTCCAAAATAGCTTTGATTTCTTCGGCAAAGCCTTTGGCATAAGAGGAGTTGTCGTGTAACAATGCTACAGACTTATAACCATTTTTCAAAATAGTATTGGCTGCGGCAATGCCTTGAGCATCGTCACGGGGACAGGTGCGGAAAAAGTTCTTATAACCTTTTTCTGTAAGGCGCACAGAGGTGGCACCGGTGGCGATTTGTACAATTTCAGATTCATTCAAAATATTTTGCGAAGCTTCGGTTACGGCAGAACCATAAGTACCGATAACAGCCACAACACCTGCAGAAGCAAGCTTTTGTGCGGCCAAAGCAGCAGAACGTGGGTCACCTGCGTCATCTTCCACTATAAGCTCAATGGTATCACCATTGATACCGCCTTTAGCGTTGATTTCGTCCACAAGCATGGACACCACATTTTTCATATCCTGCCCTTCAGAAGCCCATTTACCGGTAAGGGGGCACATAAGACCCACTTTAATTTCTCCGGCAAAGGCCACCACGGCACCTGCAAAAGAGAGCATCAAGACACAAAGAAGCGTTAAAAACTTTTTCATCTGTCCTCCCATAAGGAATAGTTGATTGTGAAAACAAAACTGAACCTACCAAAAAAAGTAGCACAAAGCGGAAAAAAATAAAACACTTTTTTCGCAGTACTGTGACATGTTTCACAATTACGTCTTTGTGTACAGTATTCTTTACAAAAAAAGCATTCAGCTATTGTATCATCACACAGCCGTTAATTCCATTTTGCCCCATATACCCATGCTGGCGTCACATTGCACAAACAAACCTTCCACACCGGCTATGCTTTGCCCAAAGTCCAAAGCGCTTTGCACCGAAGCCGCCCCGCGTAATCTATTGCCCATGGCCGTGGCTACGGCATCGGCTAAGGCGCCGTCTTTGGCGCGTACCACGGCAAGCTCTCCTGTGCCAAGGCTCAAAGAATGCCCAATGGTGGCCGAAGAGGCACACAGGGCCAAGGGAAAATCTTCCGGCGTAAAAGATAAGCCTAAAGCATGTGTGTCCTCGCTTTCTTGTGGGCTGGCCAATAAGGCCACTACTCTTTCTTTGGTGGAATAAAGAAAAACATCGCCGCCATTTTCAATGATAAGATTAGGCACCGCATGCGCATGGGCTTCGGCTAGCATATGCGACACTGTGCCAGCCACAGCAGCAAAAGGCCCTACCCCTGCCAAAGCTGCTCCGCCATACATGCGCCGTACAATTTCCGGTGCCTTTTGGGGTACATCAAGAGGAGCCAAGGAGTTTTGAAATTGTGGATATAATCGCGCCCAAGAGCGTATATCCGCCCGTAATTGTTCTAAGGTTTTAGCCATGGCGGCGCTAAGTTTAGGCACATCCACAGGCTGCTGTTCTGCCATATTTTCATCTTGAACACCGGCAATGATGCGCAAATCGCTTTCTCCTAAAACCAATTGAAATGCCACCTCATGCTCACGGGCTGTACAGCGTTCTCTGTACTGCCTTTGCCATGAGCTGTGGACTTTTTTTACTTTTGTACTCATATTCTTTCCTTTGGAGTCTTGCGCCTGAGGGACATAATAAGGTAACAAGAAGGAGTTGAAAGAATCTTTGCCCATTTTGGGGGCACCACAAGGAGCATACATGCAAAAACAATTTTTACGCCTTCTTCATCTTGGTCAAAACACGTTTTGGCAACTTTTACAAGATACAAATGCCGCCAGTGAAGAACAGCTACAAGCCTGGCAAAAAGCCGTACAACAAGTTCCCTTGCATGTATGGATGGGAGATAAAACCACCGAAGGGAAAGCAGAACTTTTACAGCACTTGCAAGAATGGCAATTACCTTATACCGTGCATGACTGTACTGGTATGGACATTGATGCCTTGGAAGCTTTGAGTCAAGAGTATGGTGAAGAGGATACGCTAAATATTACTTGCGGCTTTAACGAGACAGAAACCTTTCTTTTGAGCCGCGAAAGCGCAGGGTCTTGGTTCAATGGTCTTTCTACTTGTACATGTTCGTGGTCTGCTCTGGCAGAAGCAGCTTTTACCGTGGCCCTCACTGAAGACCTTGGCAAAGAGCTGAATACATGGCGTATTTGCTGGATGAGCGCCATGACGCCCACATCACAATCTCTTATGGAAGCTGCCATTTACACTCCCTTTGAACTTTTCATGGGTATTCCTTCTTGGAGCGACCCTGACCACTCCATCACTGACATGGCACTTAAAGCCGGCGCTAAGGTTTTCATGACGCGCGAACCGCGCCTTGCGCTGGACGATGCCCATATTATTTATATGGATCCCCATCTTGAAGCCATGACGAAAGCCAAAACACCCACTAAGCCCATACCTATTTTTTCCGCTTCCGATAACTTTGTTTGGGAAAAGGGCTTGGCATTGACCCAAACGTATTTGGACTATGCCCTACCCCATGCCCATGTGGTAGCCACAGAGCCAGGCGCAGCCTATGCCTTGAGCGAAGCGGCTTTACAAAGCACACGTAGCCATTTGCGCCGCGCCACCTTATTAGCTTGCCTGCATCATATGGTGAGTGAGTAATATCTGCTTTATGAGCACTTGTATTACCTATGCACAGCGTCATGAGCTCACCTCACCTCAGGTGCGCCAAGCCGCTGTGCTTTTGTATAATCACATACCTAAGTGTGGGGGCTTAAGCCTTACCCACATGCTACGCCAATGCTACCCCGAGGCTTGTGATGTGCATCAAAATATTTTTGATGCTCGCGCCACGCCACTCACTAAACAATTTTATCATGGGCATGGGGTAAGCGGCATAGAGCACTACTTACCCGCGCAAAAACCCTATTTTTATATTACCATTTTACGCCACCCTTGGGCTTTGGCGCAATCTTTGGTACGATTTTTCTCCTGGCTTACCCCGCTCAGCCCTTTGTATCAACAAAAGCCAGAAGATCTCTTACTCTTACAGCAACCCAATATACTTACTCATTATCTTGGCAATGGCCATGAAGAACTTGCCCATGAAAATCTTTTCCATAATTATGTCTTTTTTGGTTTGCAAGAATATTTCCCTGCCTCTTTAGAACTCTTACAGCAAAGTATTCCCGAACTAGCCACAGCCCAAAGCATTGCCAAAAATGTTTCCACTAAGGAGGCTTGGCACATAAGCCCTGAAATCAAAGAACGCTTTTATGAGCTCAATGCCGCTGATATGGCGCTTTATGACAAGGCCAAGGAAGAATTTTTACGCCGAGCTCAAAATCATACGCAAAAGTCAAACAAAACCTTAACCGCCACGGCTCACTTACCTAGCAGTAATACGCAAGGCGATAATTTCATCACGGTGAACTCCCTTAAAGAAAGCATTGCTCTGCAAGAAGATTTACCGGCCATGGATATGGCCAGTGCGCGCTTTGAAAATTGGCTGCATATAGCCTTGCACTCCATGATCACCGCTGCGGAGCATCGAAACTTTTACCAATGGCTTATGGCAAGAGTAGCCAAACGCACCTCTTGCCTCTATTTTGCTTTTGCCTGCGCCAAGCAAAGTGAAGATGCGCACTTGCAAGCGCAACTTCCCATGCTGATACCGGCGCTTTTTACAGTATGTATGCAACGCGATGCGCGCAATGTTTGTCGCATCTTGGTGCAATGCCGCCTTGAAACCTTACACACATGGATAGCATGTAGCCAAAAGCAAGAAAATATTTCGTTGCCGGCAGCAGAGCAAAAACGTTTTCTTTGCACTGCATATGCTTGGCTATGCGACCTTGAACAGCTCCCCCCTTGGCAAAGCGAAGCTTGTATTTGTAAAAAAGCATTGGAAGCCAGTGTTTCCAAGCTTTCTTGTGTCATGATGCAAAGCTATGCCATGAAGCAAAAGGTAAAAAATACCACTTAGACTCTTTTTTGAGAAGTTTTCTCGTGAAAAAAGTCTTTTTTAGCAATGTACACAAAAAGTATTTATCTTTTTTGAAAATTAGCATACGGTATACACTTAGTGGTAGAAGCCTTAATCAAGCATTACGCTTAGCTTTGTTAAACAATATGTAGAGGAGAACATATGGACGCTTTCTTACAATTGATTACAGACATTTTGAACCCCATTAACTCGGTGGTATGGGGTCCACTCATGCTTATTTTGCTATTGGGCACAGGTCTTTTCTTAACCTTTAGTTTGCGCTTCTTAACTTTTATGCGCATTCCCCATAGTTTTAAAAAACTATGGACAAACAGAAAGACAGATGATTCTGCCGACGGTGAACTCTCACCCTTTAACGCTTTAATGACAGCCCTTTCCGCCACTGTGGGTACCGGTAACATTGCCGGTGTGGCCACAGCTATCTTTGTAGGTGGTCCCGGTGCCATCTTCTGGATGTGGTGCACAGCCATGGTGGGTATGGCCACAAAGTTTTCTGAGGTTTTACTTGCCGTACGTTTTCGTGAAGTAACGCCTGATGGTAACGTGGTGGGTGGCCCCATGTACTACATCAAAAACGGTCTTGGCCCCAAATGGGCTTGGATGGGTACAGCCTTTGCTATTTTTGGCGCTGTGGCAGGTTTTGGTATTGGTAATATGACCCAAACTAACTCCATTGCCGGTGCTGTACAAGCAACCTTTAATATTGATCCCATCGTTACCGCCATTGCACTCACCGTTTTTGTGGGCGCTGTGCTCGTGGGCGGCGTGAAGCGTATTGGCGCTGTGGCAGGTAAGGTTGTGCCTATTATGGCTCTTTTTTATGTTGCCGCTTCTTTACTTGTGGTTATCATTAAAATCGACATGGTACCGCATATTTTTGCCACCATCATTGAACAAGCCTTCACACCTTCCGCAGCCTTTGGTGCCTCCATTTGGGCAACCATTCGCTTTGGTGT
>CAYJHH010000172.1:0-5173 GCA_964369995.1 uncultured Desulfovibrionaceae bacterium | reverse complement strand
TATGTTTTCAATGTATTTCAGTGTGATATGTATTTTTTAAGGGTAAACTAAATAGGTACTCAGAGTAAATTTGAACACCATCTAGGATAATGATGCTCTTTAAAGCTTCTATTGCTTGTTGATTATTTAAGATATGCTCTCTTGCAGCGAGAGAGGTTGCTAATTCGTGGCGCATGGTATTCCCCGCATTTTTCTATTTGTACTTTTCCTTAACGTCAACGAATTCAGCTAATTTGATACCTTTGTTGATTTCTGCAAAATAAGATTCTTTCATGTCAGCTAATTTAAGAATCTCTCTTGGTGTATAATTATTTTTTCTTATTTCTTGTGCATATTTAATAGAAAATAGATGTATCATAGCAGTTTTACTTCCTAAACTGCTTTCATACATACGCTTTAATTCATTTGCTAAATAATTAATTGTCATTTTATACTCCTATATTTAACTTTAAACTAATATTAACTGTTCTGAAAGGTTTTTATATATTGTAAGTGTATTAACATGTTTTTCAAGTTTTTCTATTTTTTTTATAGTATCATCAAGAGTGCAAATATTTGTATCTTCTAAAAAATATAATAATAAATTAATAAGGGTGTCAAATTCATTTTTTTTCATTTGCGTTAAGATGGAAAAGATATTTTATTGGATGTATTTCTTCAATAATATCCATAATTGCTAGATTTAAATATGATATATTGCCATTTTTTATAAAATCATCATGCTCAAATTTAATTATGCTAAAAGATATTACAGCAATGACAGAAAAATTTAATTTACTGCAATCGGTATTTTTATTTTTTAATGATTCTATCTTAACTAATTTATAAAGAGCTAAACATTTTTCTTTTAATTTTAAGCAGTTTAGACGTAACGCGCGCAGGTTTTTGAAGTAAAAATGTCTCTTTTCAAATAAAGCAATTTTATTTTGTTGTTCCATTATTTCGGCTTGTTTATGTGCAATATCAGCTTGTTTTTCAGAAATTTTTTGTTGTTCTGTGGCAAGGCGAATTTGTTCTTGAGCAATATTTATTTGTCTTTTATTTAATAAGAATGCAATAAAAGCAAAGACAGCAGATACAAATACACCTGTAACGGCAACGTGTAATATATCATAGTCATAGGGGCGCGGTATTGCGTGTTCTTGAATAGACTTGGCGATAATCGCAAGGTATTCATAATCATAATTTTCGTTAGACATTGAGTTCACCATTTATGAGTTTCGGGAGTAAAGCGTCGCGCGTTTGAGACAACCTTACATTTTCAAACATATTTTCAGTAATTTTTTCAAAATTTGATTTCAAAAGTAAATTAAATTTTTTAATATACGCATCTGTATAAACTATTTCTATGCTTTCAATATCTGAAGGGCTTACGTTAGGTTGTGCGCTTCCTTGTCCTTTATTTACAATTTCATCAAAAACTTTCTGCTGCCTAAGTATGCACCAAAGATAGGGAAGTTTTTCTAAAGGGGTATCTCCTAAAAAGAATTTTCCCACACGTTGATTTATAAGCATTTTTTTTTCATGTTTGGGGACGATGCAAGACTTTCCTATTGTTGCGCCTGTCATAGCAATTAAAACATCACCTTGCCTAGCAATACAATCTTTAGCCAAAGTTTCTTTGTCTTCCGGCACACAAGAATGCTCTCCCATATTTAAGCCACTGGTAGTAATGTTTTTGATTTTTATAACTGGTGTTCCGTTATCTTGCCACCATGAGCTTTTAAAAGCAAAACCTGACTTCATTTTACAATAATCTTTAAGCGTTCCTTCTCGCCAATCACTGGGCATAACACCGCCAAAGGGTTCAAAGTCAACAAACCAAGATTTAAATATAGCTTGTGCTTGCTCTTCAAGGTTTTTATTAATTTGATTATTTACTTCTATTTTGTCATCCAGCGAGGACAAAATGGCGGCAATACGTTTTTGCTCTTTTAGTGGGGGGAGGGGGAGTTCTATATTTTCAAGACTTGCTTTGTTAAGCTTTGGCTGCACTGCGCCTGTAATATAAGGAGATATATTTAATGTCTTAATATAGTAGTATAAGAAATCTATATCTAAATTTTCTCTTGCTGTTACTATATGTGCATGATTATTTACCCAAAATTTACCTTTAGCGAAAAAAGCAATTTCTGTTTTTCTTGAGCGGAGATTTTCACCATCTTCTGAAATCAAAAGATATTTTCCATCAAATATATAGTCATCTAAATAGTCAATAATACCTGATGCTCCATAATAGGGATATTGCCCTTTTCGTTTTTCTCTTTGCAACGAGCTTAGTGGAACTCGTTTATGGTTGTGAAAATCACACACTTCCCCCAGCTTCACCTTCTCCCACTTACACATATTCACCCCTAAAATTCGGAAAAATCTCCACCCTTTCTCGCACTATGTCCTCTTGAAAGCTTTGGGGCAGTTTTGGCAAGTCAAAAATATCCACTAAAAAGGGCACGTCGCTGTCTTTCACCCTATGACGTAGCTCATAAATATCTGTTTCGCCAAGTTCTAAGCCTTCCACGGCAAGGTCAAGGTCGCTGCCGTCATGAGCCGTTTGCGCAGTGCCATTGACGCGGCTGCCATAGGCCCAGACGGTGGCGTGGGGGCAATGCTCCGTAAAAACATCTTGCAACATTTTCACATATTGCGGCTTAATATACAGCTTAGGCATGTTGTATAACCTTTTGCAATGTGAGAACATCGGCAATAAAGTCATCCATAAGGGCTAGCGTTTGCTCAGCAAAGCTCACGCCATAATCATGGGCGGTGTTGTTGCGATTATCCCTATAGGCAAACCAGCGTAAAAGGCTTTCTTCGTCCAGTAAGGAATGTTTATGGGCGGCGCGGAAGACATCTTTATAATTGAGGGCATCCACGGCCTTTTTGGAGGCAAAATAGGGCACAAGACGCTTACGCAAGAGCTTTCCACTTTGCTCTAAGGTCATTTCAAAGCCCTTTACCAAGGCATTTCTATACATTTCGTATTCTACAGAGCCCTTTTCAGCCTGCTTAATGAGCGTATAAGACATCTCTAGGGTACGAAGGCATTTGTCTAAATATTCTGTACTGATGGTGTGCATGTTCGCCTCTATATTGTAAAACCTAATGATGCTAAATTCTTCTTCACTTCTAGCTGTAAGGCATCGGACCTCGCGAAAAGCTGACCCAGTTCCGCCGTGAGCCTTTCCATCTTATCTTGAAAGGCTTCGCCATCCTCTTCTGCAGCTTTAATGCCCACATAACGCCCTGGGGTCAGTACAAAGTCATTCTTGGCTATGTTTTCCAAGGTAGCGCTTTTACAATAGCCCGCCACGTCGGCATAGGCGGCGTGCTCTGTGCTGTCTGCCGCGCGCCATGCGTGATAGGTGGCGGCAATGTGGGCTATGTCTGCTTCGCTCAGTTCTTTATTGGTGCGGCTTATCATGGAGCCCATTTCTCGCGCATCTATAAAGAGTACTTCCCCTTGGCGTGCTCTGTGCCCCTTGCTGGCACTGCCATGCTTATTCTTACTTAAAAACCATAAACATGCAGGAATTTGCGTGGTATAAAAGAGCTGCCCCGGCAGGGCTATCATGCAGTCTACCATATCGTTTTCAATGAGCTGTTGACGTATGTTTCCTTCGCCGCCGGTATTGGAGCTCATGGCACCATTGGCCAGCACAAAGCCTGCCGTGCCTTCCACGCTGAGCTTTGAAAGCATATGCAATATCCACGCATAGTTGGCGTTGCCCACGGGCGGCGTGGTATAGCCGGCAAAACGGGCGTCATTTTCCAGCTCCTTTTCACCGCGCCAATCTTTAAGATTAAAGGGCGGATTAGCCAGAATATAATCGGCCTTGAGGGTAGGGTGTTGGTCTTGAAAAAAAGTATCGGCGGGCTTTTCACCAAGGTTGGCGGCAAGACCACGTATGGCAAGGTTCATCTTGGCAAGTTTATAGGTGGTGGCGGTGAGCTCCTGCCCATAGATGGAAATATCCTTTCTATTGCCCTTATGGCTGTTCACAAAGGCGGCGGACTGCACGAACATACCGCCGGAACCACAGCAAGGGTCATAAATCTTGCCTTGGTGCGGCTCAATCATTTGCACCAGCAGATTTACTACGCATTTGGGCGTGTAAAATTCGCCGCCGCCCTTGCCCTCAGCAGAGGCAAAATTTCCAAGAAAATATTCATACACGCGGCCTATGATGTCTTCTTCTGAAAGCACGCCTTCTTCTTGCGCCAGCGTCTTGATATTGTCCACCGTATCTATGAGCGAGGCCAGCTTCTTTACCTCTAAATCTTGGCGGGAAAAGTAATTGTCCGGCAAGGCGCCGGCAAGGGAGGGATTGCGCTTTTCTATGGTGGAAAGAGCCGTATCTATGAGCACGGCAATATTATCTTGCTTGGCATGGGATTTTATGAATGACCAACGAGCTTCTTCTGGCAAGTAGAAAACATTTTCCTGCTGATAGAAAACATCCATGTCCACAAAGGCTTCCTTGCCTTCAGCCATGAGCACTTGGCGGCGCTGTTCAAACTTATCACTGACAAATTTTAAAAATACCAAAGAAAGCACAATATGCTTATATTCTGAGGATTCTACCTTGCCGCGCAACTTTACGGCAGTATCCCACAGGGCTTGCTCAAAACTTTGCGTTTTCTTTTTTGTATCTTTCTTGGTTGTTTTCATGGTTTCGCTGTATTTCCGTATGCTAAAGTATAAATATAGATGATATTGTATTGATAGCGAAAATACCATGCTGTCCCCTCACTGTCAAAGGTACAGAAGGCTACGGCAGCTTGTTTACATGAAAAGTGTTTTACGTAGGTCTTATTTTTGAAGTACCTCTCCCAGCTGCAGGTTATAGGCTTCTGCCAACCTCGCTAAATTTAGCAAGCTCACATTCCTTTTGCCGCGCTCAACGTCGCTGAGATAGGTGACGTTGATGCCGGCTAGCTCTGCCGCGCGTTCTTGGGTCAAGCCACAGCGAGTTCTATGGCTGCGTAGAATCTCGCCAACTCTTTGTAAAAGTTCTAATTCTTCTGGTGAATAGTTTTTGGGCATGGGGTACTCCTCAAACTATTCTATCCGTTTGACATGTGTAAAAATATCGACTATGAGTGAAGTATTCCCAAGTAATGAGTGAAGTATTCCCAAGTAATGAGTGAAGCACTGTTTTGTTGGTTTTGTGGG
>CAYJHH010000171.1:0-5176 GCA_964369995.1 uncultured Desulfovibrionaceae bacterium | reverse complement strand
CGCGCTTTAAATTATCTTGTGCAGAAACATAGTGCGAGGCAGGATAAATAACTGTCTTTTCAATTTTTCCGCGAATTTCACCGGTGAGAGAATCAATTTCATGTATGTCTTCAATGTCATCGCCAAAAAATTCAATGCGTAAAGCACTTTCATGGTGATAAGCCGGAATAATTTCCAAAACGTCCCCGCGCACGCGAAAAGTACCGCGGTGGAAATCATAATCATTGCGTTCGTATTGCACCTCAACTAAGCGGCCAATGAGCGCATCCATAGAAATATGTTGATTAATTTCTATGGGAATTACCATTTGCGCATAATATTCCGGCGAACCCAAACCATAAATGCATGATACCGATGCCACAATGATAACATCGCGCCTTGTGAGTAGGGCATGGGTGGCACCGTGGCGCAATTTATCTATATTATCATTGATGGAAGAATCCTTTTCAATATAGGTATCCGAGGTGGGTACATAGGCTTCGGGCTGATAGTAATCATAATACGAAACAAAGTACTCCACGGCATTATGCGGAAAGAAAGCCTTAAATTCATTGTAAAGCTGCGCCGCTAAGGTTTTATTGGGCGCCAAAATAAGCGCCGGGCGATTGCAACTGGCAATGGTGTTGGCCATGGTGAAGGTTTTACCGGAGCCCGTTACCCCAAGCAGGATTTGATCCTTCACCCCATCAGATATATTGTCTACAAGTTGTGATATGGCTTGAGGCTGATGCCCTCTTGGCGTATAGTCGCTTTGTAAGGAAAATAACTTTTGTGACATATTTCACTTCTACCTTTGAGGAGAGTTCTCATGGAGTACAGGATTATTGCTGCATCCCCTTTTATGGAGCTTGACCGTGCCTATCTTATACAGGCCACGCTCAAAAGCTTCAAGGGGCGGCGTGACGTTATCGTATACCTTTTCCGCACAGATACCAACACCGAAGAGCTTGCAGAATTACGCACCATGGATTTGGTGGATAAAGCCCAAGCCGACACCCCCGAAGGCGCCACCATCGAAGACGCCTTGCGTAGTGTGCTGGAAGCCTTTACCGCAGAAGAAGGCAATGAGGTGCTTGAGTATTTAAAAGAGCGCTATGAAGAGCAAATTAGCGAAGTGGTGGTAAGCCCTGTGGAAATTCCCATCCCCCTTGGCATGGTACCCTTTGCGGATATTCCCGAAGGCAAAACCATGGGCTTCATTCGCTTTAACCAAGTGGCAGATTATAGCTTGCCCTTTGTGGTGCACGGCTTTTATGATTTAGATGCCCACGATGCCCTTTTGGCAGACGCTTAAAAAGTAAAATACAGTCCTAAGCCTTATACGCATAAAAAAGCCCTTTTCCTTCTTATGGGAAAAGGGCTTTTAGCATTTATCTAGTTGCGAGCATTATTTGTCACGCTCAAAATCACTCACGTCAGGAGCTGTGTTAGGATTGGCTTGATTTAAATCTAAGGGATATGCCACGATAACACCCTTACGTGAGCCCACACCCAAGGCACCGGGGTGCGTATTGAGACCTACAATAAGGTCAAGCACACCGTCATTATTAAGATCACCAAGGTCTGAGTTTACCACGGAGCCGCGAATACGACGGGTTTTCCACTTAAGACCAAGACCTACGCCATCCCAATACAAAGCGTGAATTTCGCCTTGGGGGAACATGCGGTAGTTTTCAAAAATTTCAGAAGCGGTGGATACAGGCTTATTCACTAAAACCACATATTCGCCGCGGCCTTCAAGGTCAGCCACATTCAGGCGCATGGGGGCGTAGTAGTGGCTAGGAATTTGATATTTCTTATCCACACCAAGGCCTTCTATGCCCTTGTAATGCACCATACCTACAGAAGAACCGGAGAATTTGTCCATAGTTTGGTGAATTCTTTGTCTGCTTTGACCATACACTGTGATGCGCTCTTCTGGGCTAAACATCATAAGCTTATCGCCATCGCCTTGGCTACCGGCAGGAAGCCATGCAAAGTTGAACACATTACCGCCAGAGGGCAAATTCACCTTACCACCAAGGGTCACTGTGCCGCCATCAGTATTGGCAAAATATACGCCGGAACGGAAAAGCTTTACGCTATCCCAACCTTGAGCCACCAAGGTGGGGGCATAGGAAGGAGCCATAAAGACAACGTTTAAGAAATAATATGCAGGCTTAGTATATTCACGCAAAGCACTACCATCAAAAGCGTAGATGAAAGAAACGGGTCTGTTATCATTTTCGCTGAAGGTAGTGACCACAAGTTTTTCACCGCGGCCAGCCAAAGGAATTTTACGCAAAATAAAGGCTTGATTAGAAAGACCAAGGGACACAGAAGCCTTTTCTTGCATCTTGCCACCATTCCAATCGTAAATATAAAGGTTATGGTCACCAAGCACAGCAATTTCTGTTCTACCGCTACCGCTAAAGTCGCCCACGGCAAAGTCTACCATATCGTAGGGTAAGGCAGTGCTGCGCAAACGAGAGCCATCTTCAGTACCAGAACCTTGATAACGGAATTGAGGATTTAAATAAACACCTTGTTGGGTGGTTTCATTAACAACAATACCGGCATTCATTTGATTTACAGGGCCACTACCGCCGCCTTGATAAGCAGGGGTGCTTTGCGCGCGTGCAGGACGGTTAAACGCCTCACGACCCAAAGTATCAGCAACATTTTGCACCGAGCCCACAAGGTTACCCACTGTGCTTTGCGCGGAGCGTTTCCATTCTTTACCGGCCATATCACGCATGGTCACATCAAGTGTCACGCTATTATTCAGCACATTGACGGTACCCCATACCACATAATCGGCACCGGCGCTTTTTTGAACCTGTGCAGCGGCCGCGGCAGAGGCAGGAGCCTTATCAATATTCCCTCTAAAAAGCTCCACTTGACCCGGCCATATAAGGCGGGAAGAAAGCGTAGATGGAACAGCTTGACCAAGATACTTATAGCCTTCTGGGGCATTAACGGTAAAAGGTAGCACCATAACAGACTTTGCAGCTAAAGCTATGCTTGCCCACAGCAAAGTCACCATTGCCACAAGGGCAATACGCAGTGTTATTTTCATGAAAATCTCCTTACAGTTCGAGAATTTAATCTCTAGTTCACGTCTTATACATTATACTTGCCTTTTATAGCAAGCGTTACAAGCAGAAGTTTTTACCCTGAAAAAACAGGCTATCCCCCTTTTTTTATAGGAAATATACACAAGACACCTAAGGCGTACAAAAATTTTGTCAAACACCCTTTCTCTTATTGCCTTTCATGAAAGTATCTCCTATGCTTTGCGCGAAGAAATTTCTTCCTGTATAAAAATACATTTACACCATTTTCTTAAATTTAGCTTAAAGAGAAAACATGTTGCGTTCATTCCGTCTTGTATGCGAAAAATCCTGTATAGCCCAAGTAGAAGCGCTTTTATTGGCAGAAGGCTATACCTTTATGCCGGAGCCTTTTTCCCCTTGGTGCCGTATCCTTACCCATGAGCCTAAACCTTTAGGCTCAAGCCTTGCGGCTTTTTTTGGCCTCATTTATATTCAAGATCGCTCCTCCATGTTGCCTCCTCTTGCTCTACTCGATGATGAGAATAGACAAAGTGAGGCTTTTTCGCAGCAACCGGCCATTTTAGATATGTGTGCAAGCCCTGGCAGTAAAACAGGCTTTTTAGGCCAACTGGCAGGAAGAAACAGCCTTGTGCTTGGCAATGAACCAGCAAAACCCCGTTTGGCTACTTTACGCGCCAATATGCAAACACTTTCTTTTTTGCATGTGAGCACCTGTTCCTATGGCGGCGAAGCTGTACCCTTGCCCCATGGCTCCCTAGATTTTATTCAGCTAGACCCCCCTTGTTCTGGCTGGGGAACCGTGGCGAAAAATCCGCAAGTGCTCAAATTATGGCAAGGAGATAAAGTAAAACCTCTGGTGGGTTTACAACAATTACTTTTGCAAAAAGCTTGGGATTTATTACGCCCCGGCGGTCAAGTGGTGTATTCCACCTGTACCACCAATGTGCAAGAAAATGAAGATCAAGTGCGCTTTGCTGTGGAAGAGCTCGGTTTTGAGGTCTTGCCTTTGCCGCTTTTTGAAGGCTTTGTCTGGGAAGATGCCAGTACCTATGGCCCCTATGGTGCAGGAACCTTACGTGTTGATGGCGAACGCTCGGGCGCCCAAGGTTTTTATATTGCCAAATTCCGAAAACCCCCTACTGCGCTGCAACACAATTTGGAAGACAGGGAAAACTTCACCCCATTTAGTGCCGCGCAAAGCTTAGGCAAAGGCGCTTTGCAAGGGCCATGCACAGATGTGTCTCTTTTGCCCAAGGGGGAAATAGGTCTGTTTGGAGATGTGGCACGCTTTATCCCTCATGTAGCCACAGGCGTCATACCTCAAAGCTTACAATGGCAAGCGGCACCGCTGGGCAAGGTTGTGGGGGATAGCATTCGCCTGCACCCTCGTTGCCGTGCTCTTATGCCAGCACACCCCCCTCAAGAGGCCTTGGTATTAGACAGCATTCAAGAAGTTTATTCTTTGCTTCAAGGCCAAAGCCTGCAAACAAGCCTTGGCGGACGGGAAACAGGTATGTACATCAATATACAGGGCAATGCATTGGCCCTAGGACGCATCACTCTTAAAAAGGGTCGTGCTCTTTGGTCTGGAAAATAGGCTTCCTTTCATGGTAAAACATAATTTTTGGTTATATTTTGGCTGTAAATCATAAAAAACGTACTTAACAGTAACTTGGTTAAAGCTCACATGGAGTCCCATATGTCCTCGCAAAGCATTACTATATTGGGCTATGCCACTGTGGAAGAAAAGCATCATGAACTCTTTACCACTTTGGCAACACGCATGGTCACCATAAATCGCACGGAGCAAGGATGTCTTCAATCCTTGATACTGCGCGATATGAAACATAACAATAACTTTGTACTACATGAAGTGTGGGAAGATTCCGCCGCATGGATACAACATATACAGCAACAGCATGTCTTCGACTTTATTGAACAAAGTAAGGATTTAGGCACAGGACTAACCATTCATAAATTTAGTACTTTTGGCCTGCCTGAGATTGAACCTGAAATCATCTCATAATAAAGAGCCTATAAAAAAAGCCGTAACATCGTATCCATCTACATAGTCGATGCTTAAAAACGTATTTTCATACGTTTTTAAGAAAGGCACGCTC
>CAYJHH010000170.1:0-5263 GCA_964369995.1 uncultured Desulfovibrionaceae bacterium | reverse complement strand
TTTATAAGTTCTATTTTTACTGATAGTTAAGTTGTTTTTCAGTGTCGACTACTTAAGTACGCTCTGCCTTCATTTTTCAATCGCTTCTTTGCGAGCACAAAAAATCTTAAAACTTAAAGAAATTATGCAAAAAACAACCATGGGCGCTTTTGTTGCGTACACATCATGGTGGCTCTTTCTTTGTATCTTGTAAAAGGAGACAAAAGCGCCCAATAAAGGAAGTAAAACCACCCCGCCGTGCGGCCAAGGCCGTTCGCCACCCCTCCTTTCAGTGCTAAAGCACAAGGAGGGGAAGGTAAAGACCATAAAAAAGCCTTCTCGTTATCAAGAAGGCTTTTGCATATAAATTCAATAATTCGTTCAAAAAGTGACAGATGCAAGGAAGGCGAAGTTTTTTACGATGGGAGCGTATAGAGACATACGTGACCGGAGTAAAAAACGAGCCTGACGCTGCAGATGGTGCTTTTTGGGCGAATTATTAAGCGCCGATGTCCCAATCAAGCCCAAACTTATCATGCAAGATGCGCACGGCAAGTTCCACGTATTTTTCTTCAATTAAGATGGTGATCTTAATTTCAGAGGTGCTGATCATGAGGATGTTAATATTTTCTTGTTGCAAAGCTTCAAAAGCGGAAGCGGCCACACCGGAGTGATTGCGCATGCCCACGCCAATGGCAGAAACTTTGGCCACTTGGGTGTCGTGTCTAACGCCTTGAGCGCTGATTTTTGTCTTAATGCCTTCACAAAGTTCCAAGGTTTTTGTCAAATCCTTGCGAGAAATGGTGAAGGTCATGTCGGTGATGCCGTCAATGCTGGTGTTTTGAATAATCATATCCACCAAAACGCCGCCTTCGGAAAGGGGGCCAAAGATGGAGGCGGCAATGCCGGGTTGGTCAGGTACGCCATGTAAGGTTACACGGGCTTGGTCTTTGTCATAGGCAATGCCAGAAACGAGAACGGCTTCCATTGTAGAATCCTCCTGAGTTACCAAGGTGCCGGGATTGTCCGTAAAGGTAGAACGCACGCGCACAGGAACTTTATATTTTTTTGCAAATTCCACCGAGCGAATATGCAATACTTTGGCACCCATGGAAGCCATTTCCAGCATTTCGTCGTAGGATACTTTATCCATTTTACGCGCCGTGGAGCAGAGGTTGGGGTCTGTGGTAAATACCCCTTCCACGTCGGTGTAAATTTCGCACTCGCAAGAGCCAAGAGCAGCCGCCATGGCCACAGCAGAGGTATCGGAACCGCCACGCCCAAGGGTGGTAATGCGCTTGCCCTCGGTGCATCCTTGGAAACCGGCCATAACAAGTACGTCGTTTTCCTCAAGGTGTTTATAGAGGGTATCGCTGTCTATGGAGAGAATGCGCGCATTACCGTGATGGTCATCGGTGGTAATGGGCACTTGAAAGCCTAGCAAAGAGCGGGCTTTAATGCCGGCATCTTTAAGAAGCATGGTGAAAAGGGAAATGGAAACCTGCTCACCCGTGGACACGAGTTGATCGCATTCGGCGGGGTCTGGGGTTTGGGACCATTGATCTGCAAGGGCTAGCAGGGCATTGGTATCACCGGCGCGAGCCGAAAGTACCACCACCATTTTGTAGCCACGTGCAAGTCCGGCCATGACCTTTTCTTGCACTTGCTTCATACATTCAAGATTGGCCACAGAAGTGCCGCCAAATTTTTGTACAAGAATTTTCATAGTATTGCCTAATGGTTGGTGAAAGGCTGAAAGAAATTATGCATCAAACCACTGCTTGAGGATAGCCTGTGCCTCTTGGCCGTGGGCATATACCTCAAGAAGCCTGCAGTCATGGCATATTTTTAATGAAATGTCTAGAAAATCCTGAGGTAAAGCCTCCTCACTCATATACTCTGACCATTCAATGAGACTGAGAGTGTCATTGCTGTCAAGAGCTTCCCACACTTCTTCGGGCAAGGAATGCATACAGCGGTAAAGGTCTGCATGTACAATGGGCGGCGTGGTTTTGTAGGCATTGCACAGGGTAAAGCTAGGGCTGGAAACTTCGGCTTCTTGCCCTCCCGGTAAAGCCTGTACAAAGGCGCGGGTAAAGGTAGTCTTGCCGCTGCCAAGGTCTCCTTTAAAAAGCAGAGCTTGTAAGGGCAAGGCTTTTTGCCTGTGTATATGCTCCAAAAGAATATGTGCCAATGCGCTGGCCATATGTGTGGTAGCTGTAAGGTCGGGAAGCTCTTTGCTAAAGCGTGTTAAGGGCGTATTCATGACAGATGGGTACCTCTGAAGGCTGAAGGGGGGCAGCGTGCCTGTGCATATGTGTCAGGGCAGCGGGTAAGAAATGTGCCAAATCTGTGGCTAAGTGTCCCCTTTGCGGGAAAGCATCTTGTGTTAAAAGGCCGGCTCTGGCATGCACCTGCGCCCCCAGAGCCATAACGGTGAGGCTGTGCATAGAGCGAAAACGCGCCGCCAAGGCCGCCATGCAGCCGGTGAGCACATCTCCGGAACCGGCGATGGCCAAGGTCGGGATATCTTGCGCTAAAATAAAGATGGGATGATTCTCTTGGCTTATGAGGGTACCTGCTCCTTTAAGCAACCAAGCACAAGGCAAAAGCTTGGTTAAGGCACGCATGGCCGCCGGACGTTGGGCTTGAATATCTTTAGATGTGCAGCCTAAAAGGCGTGCTGCTTCACCGGGATGGGGGGTGAGCATATCGTCAGGGCGTAGCAAGGGGTGCAAGTCTGTATGCTGTGCCAACAAGGTGAGGGCATCGGCATCCACAACAGCGCGAGGGCGCCTAGGGTGCTGTAAGATGGCCTTAAGAAAAGCCAAGCTTGCAGCGTCTTTGCCCATGCCGGGGCCCACAGCTATGCTGTGTACTTGCTTAAAATTTTCTTCCAAGGCTGGGGGAACACAACTAGGCCAGATGTGTTCTTGCTCTGCATGTGCTCGGCCTTGTGTTTGGGCGTGTAAGGGTAAGGTCATCATATGGGGGCAATGATTCTTTATGGCGGCGCAAAGGGCGGGGGGCGCCGCGGCGGTGACGAGGCCGGCGCCGGTACGTGCGGCTGCCAAAGCCGCTAAATGCGCCGCACCTGTGAGGTCCGGTGCAGAAGGGGAGGCCGCATGGGCAGTGGAGCCGCCCAAGATCAAAACATGTCCCCAAGAGCCTTTATGGCTATTGTTTTTATCTTCTTGTAATAGCGTCCCCAAGGTGTGTTCTTGTAAAAGTCGAAAGTCCGGAGGATTTTGGGCTTGCACCACATGGGGCATGCCAATGTTGCGCACAAAAATTTGTCCGGTATAGGGTTTTGCCTCTGGCAGAACCAAGCCCGGTTTGGCGGCGGCAAAACATAGGGTGGCGTGGGCGTGCACAGCCATAGGGGAACTTGGATTTGGTAAGCCGCTGTGTGCTTCGCAGCCACTGGGAATATCTAAAGCAAGAATAAAAGCTTGGCTAGCAAAGTCATTGATGGCCTTAATGTATTGTATGAAACTTGGGCGTAAGCTTCCTTCAAAGCCCGTTCCGAGCAGACCATCCACCACTATGGAGGCTGGGGCTAAGCTTTTAAGCGCGCGTTCTGTCAGTGGGCGTAAAGGTACGCCGCATGTTTGCGCCATGCGTAGATGTTGTTTGGTAACGCCTTTATACGCGCTGAGGGGCTTGGTGTGCAGTACTAAAGGCAAGGCGCCCACATCACGTAAATGCCGTGCAAGGCAAACGGCGTCGCCGCCATTGTTGCCGCTACCCATGAACAGGAGCACGCTTTTACCTTGTAAATTTCCTTGCAATTGTTGCAAAAGTCGCAAGGCTTCGCGGGCGGCATTTTCCATGAGTAGGCATTCGGGTATGCCATGAGCCACAGCTGCAGCATCCCAATGACGCATTTGGGCTGCGGTGGGCAGAGGGGCGCTATGGGCCATTAAGGGCATGGTTTTTCCAATATGACCACGGCGCAAGCTGAATCTCGCCCATGGGAAATACTCACATGACTGTGTGTGGCGCCAAGGGCATACATGGCTTCCAAAGCCGGCCCGTAAAAGTGCATTTGGGGTTGCCCTGAAGGCAGAGATAATAAGGCCACATGGTGCAAGCCTATACCTTGATTAAAGCCTGTGCCTAGGGCTTTCACGGCGGCTTCTTTGGCGGCAAAGCGTGCGGCAAGGCTATGTGCCGGTATCTTTAGAGGAAAGTTTGGATATCTTTCCTGCATTTGTTGTATTTCTTCTGGGGTGAGGATTTTTTTGGCAAAGCGTAGCCCGAAGCGTTCAAGCGAACGCTCTATACGAGAAATTTCAATGATATCAGTGCCTAATCCGCAAATCATAGTATCCATTGCCAAGATGAAAGATTATGTGTAAGGTAGTCTCGTTTATATTGTCTCATGTGCTTTGTGTCACCGGTGAGACATGTGAAACACCATAAAAATATTGTAAACACACCCTTTGTTCGCGTCAAGAGCTATGCAGTACAGGGGAGTATTTTTCGTACACGTAAGAGGGATATATGAATCTTTGTATTGTTGGAACTGGTTATGTGGGCCTTGTAAGCGCCGCATGCTTTGCAGAAATGGGCAATAGTGTTACATGTGTAGACGTAAACCCTAAAGTTGTGGAGCGCTTAAGAGCTGGTTCTGTGCACATTTTTGAACCCGGCCTTGAGGATATGGTGCAGCGTAGTTATGCTGATGGTCGCTTAAAGTTTACCACTTCTTTGGAAGAAGCTTTAGTGGATGCCGATTTGGCTTTTATTTGTGTAGGTACTCCCTCTGGTGATGATGGTTCTTGTGACCTTTCTTATGTGGAAAAAGTGGCCAGCGATATTGGTAAATATATCCAAAAAGAAATCATCGTGGTGGATAAATCCACCGTACCTGTGGGAACAGCAGATAAAGTGCGCGCCCTCATCGAAGCCTCCTTGGTGACGCGTCAAACGGTGATTCCTTTTGAAGTAGTTTCCAATCCCGAATTTTTGAAAGAAGGCGATGCCATCATTGATTTCATGAAGCCTGACCGTGTGGTTATTGGTACTTCTTCCGAAAAGGCCGCCGCCGTTATGCGTGAATTATATTCTCCATTTGCGCGCAGTCGTGATAAAATCATTGTCATGAGCGTGCGCAGTGCAGAAATGACCAAATACGCCGCCAACTGCATGCTTGCCACCAAGATTTCTTTCATCAATGAAATTGCCACCATTTGCGAAAAGGTAGACGCTGACGTGCGTGATGTGCGCGTGGGTATTGGCTCTGATTCGCGCATTGGCTATCAATTTATCTATCCCGGTG
>CAYJHH010000169.1:0-5494 GCA_964369995.1 uncultured Desulfovibrionaceae bacterium | reverse complement strand
TACGAAAATGAACTAAGTCAGAAGGTTCACAAGGAAATTTCCACTGAAAACACTGTATTCCACAAAATGATTGATAGTAAGGATTTTGCACCCACGCTTCTACCACACGCTCATCGCTCAAGTTTTCAATTTGCTTGAGTAAAAGCAATCCTACCATGAGCCGTACAGGCTTTGCCGGCCTACCAGTTGTGGAATATAGAGGCAGAAAATGCTCTTCAAGTTCACCCCAGGGAATTGCATTGGCAAGCTGTAAAAGAGGATGCTTGGGATTCAGCTGATCAAGTAAATCTGGGTACATCAAATTGCCTTGCTTGTGCTTTTGCGTTGGTTTTATGCTCATTTTTACAAGTCCTTCTCAACCAGTTTTTTTGTATTGTAAGACTATTTCTGGTTGAGAAGTTTATAATAACTTTTGACTGTTTTCAATATATTTCAGAGTTATATGTACTTTTTAAGGGTGAACTAATTAAACATCATGACCAATAAAGAAACATGTTTGAATTAGGCAGCTATCACCAATAACAACATTCGTTTGAAAGAAGTAAATTGACAGACTATACTTCAAAATACCCCACAACGTGCATACGAAAATACTGCCCAGGCGGAATAGAAGGACACCCTTGCCAGCAGCAGAACACAGCGCACACTGATTTTTTACTAATATATCAAACTCATGCTTGCACAAAATCTTTTATAATACATCATAGACGCATGCCCTGCTAAACGAGGCAAGCTGGATGGATCAATAAATAAATGCTCTTGCTTCTTCTTATTTTTGTCTATTGCCATAGTTTCTCCCTGTGAGAAGGAGTTTACCGGGATAGAGCGAGTTTTTCAACAACCTTTAGCACCTATTGCATCTTTTTAGCTAGCTAGGACCCTATTCTTTTATTGTTTTTTCTATTCCATCAATCACATATCATCTGAAACAAAAACTTCATATAAAAAGTTGTTTTTTACATCGATAAAGAATCATAAACTTGCCGGACAACTTAACACTTTAATATATACAATTCATAAAATTTAGATTTTAGACTACATATGTTAAGCTTAATAATAAACTAATATTTTTTCCGAAAGAACTATCTTTTTATTCAAAGCTAGTCAACATTGTAAAACGTAGAAACCGCTTCTTCAGAGTTTGGGTCAACTGACTGTTTATACCAATCATAATCTTTTGCTAAGTGTCCAAGATCTAGCGCTTGATACCCTTCATTTGCTAAATCATGTGCTAAAATTGTCGCAGTAGGTCCAAGAACTAAGACGATAAGTTTACTTCTATCAATACAGCATATTTCTTTAAATATTTGTTCATAAACTCTAAAAGCATTTTGCGCAGGTGCCTCTATATACTCTACTGTTTTAGCATTATCATAAATGTTAAACCTAAACGTCCTTGTAATATTATTCCCTTGAACAATTACAATATCCCTATTTTCCCAAATTTTTCTTAATAGAGAAAAATGTTCACCATGATTCATTTTTGCATTAACAATATAGGCTGAAGTAAATTCTGCAGATCCATATATCTTATCTGGAGACAATAATGATTGGATTTTGTGTCTATTTAGTTTTAAATATTCGACGGCCCATTGTTTATTAAAGTCACGAAGGCTTAACAAGTCTGAAAAAACGAATTTATTTAAACAAATTAACAATTTTCCACTTTTAGCAAATAAAACTTCTTTCAATCTTTGCGATATTTCTGGCGTTAATAGTTGAAACGACAAATCACCTTCTCCATAGATTAACCTAAACTCACCGTCACCAAATCTTGCTATGCTTATTTTTTCATCAATAATTTTTTGAACAGTTTCTTCTAACGATAAAACATGCGGAAGGGCAACTCTTGCATTGTTAGCATACTCGTAGGAATAAGAATCCCAAAAAATATTTTCTTTAACAATTTTTGCAGGATTTCCAGCAAGAATCGTGTATTGTTTGTCAAATGATTTAGTTACAATTGCCCCTAAACCAACAATTGTATTATCAGGTAAAACACTATTTTTCAGTAAAGTTACATGATTTCCTAACCAGCAATTATTGCCAACACGCATCTCTGATACATAATTGACGATTTTATTTGTATCAATATTGTAAATAGGATGAGAGTCTGTATGCATAAGAGTGACATTATTCGCAAACATACAATTACTACCAATGGTAACAACAGAACCGCTATTAAAAGTAACTAAACTCATTGATTCAAATGTTGTATTTGTTCCTATTTCTACATAAACATCTTTAACTGAAGTAAAGTTTTTATGATCATTTCCAATAACTATTGATATTGAAGAATTTATGCTAATATTTTTATTCAGAATAACATTACAATTGTCACCAATAATCGTAATATTTACTGAACCTTTTGATGCATAGTTTAACTTTTCAACAACAACTGTATTGTTTGAACCAATTATACTCAAATTAACATATTTTTGGCAACATGTTGGTATCTGTATAATATTAGTTTCATTCCTCTCGCTATCGCATAACTTGTAAGGTTCAGCTTTACTTTTTTCTAAAAACTCAGGATAAGCGATTGCAGTGAATTCTTTTATAATATCATGATATGCATATTCTGTAAATGAGTCTACATGATTTAGTATTTCAAACATCTTCCTTTTATACTCTAATGTTGCATCATTTCGTGATACACCATGATCATGTATATTATACTGAGCAAAAACTTCATTATCTAATACTTTAATTTTACCATAGGAACTATGTATTAAAAGTAACGGAAAATCTATTACTACATGATTCTCTAACCATGAAGGGACTTTACCATGAAGCTTCCACCTCATAGCACATGAACAACTTGCAATAAAACGACAGTAAAGAAAATCCCTAAAGTCTTGATAGCCTTTTTCCTGCATCTCAACTGGGATATATTTTTTTACATCAAAAATTTCATCTTCTTTATCAGTATCGATGTAGTGCCATTTAACTGAAGAACATACAATACTAAAATCACCGTTACTATCCAAAAAGTCAATTTGCTTTTGCAATTTATACTCATCAATCCAATAGTCATCTCCATCGCAAATAGCAAAATATTCTGTATCGATACGTTGCAGCGCATCTAAATAATTCTTACCTACACCCAAATTATATTCGCGAAAAATAGGTATAATAATATCTGGGTATTTAGCAGCATATGCGCTGATTATATTCCTTGAGTCATCAGACGAAGCATCATCAGCTACATAAACTTTGAAAGGAAATGATGTTTTTTGCTTTACAAACCCCTCTAATGTCTTATCTAAATGTTTTTCATGATTGTAGACACCACAAAGTACAGCGCATTTATAGTCATTATTAGTACTCAGCAAAGCTGTTTTGGGGTCAATACATTTATTTTCATTTATTACATAATTTGGTTCAACATATTCTTTTTTTAGAATTTTAAAAATATTTTTATGTATTATTCTTTTGACCATAAGTAGCAAAGGAAATTTCTTCTTCAAATTCTCTTTAATTTTAAAACAAAATTTCATTATCTTTTCTTTCACTCTACCTTTCAATCCAGGATTTCTTTTTAAAGAAAACTTATTTAAAAATCTAACTCTAAATACCTCACCTACTACAATATTATGTGATACATGTACTATAGGAATATATTTAAATAAAAAATACCATCCTGAAAAATTTTCTACATGAAAAGAGTTTAAATTTTCAGCTTTACTCTCTATGTTTACTTTACTTTCTTCAATCTTTGACATTTGTTCATAAAAAAAGTTAGTTTTTAATAAGTATGAAAACCATACATCTGACTTTGTGCATCCAATATTTTTCCATGGTTTCACACTAGTTGCATAATGGAGTTGTACTGGGTTTTCCATAGCATACTTTATATCTTTAGCATCCCAATTTAAATCATTGTGAAAGTCATCTTCACTTTTATATACATCATACATGTATGTACATACAACAGCATTTGATTTTAAATATTTAATTTTAGGATAAGCTACCAAGTTCAAAACATCTTGCTCTGGCTGTATCAATCTTTCTGCATTATCGATAGCAAAGTTAATAAATTTTTCTTCTAACTTCTCATTTCTTATTTTATCCAAATTTAAAATTAAATACCCAGCACCAATTTTAAGCTTTTCCATTTCTTCATAACTATATTTATCTTTATACAAATTGTGATGATTTTCTAGGAAACTTCCTTTTAAAACAAAGCATTTAAAGCCTGCCAAGTAAAAATCTTCGTTAACATCAAAATCGTTATATTCATTTGATATATCACTTAAAAAAACAACATCAACATCGGTAACAATTATTTTGCTATAGTTAGTAAAAAGTGAAGCAGCAACCATTTTATATAGCATTTCAGGTGAATAATGGCTTTTTGATTTCATTTTGGCAAACAAATCAAAAAACTTGTTCTCCATGTCAATAAATTCAATTGACGCATTATCAAACTTTTCTATACATTTACTAAGTTTATTTTGATTTTCTAATGTTATATCTGAATGTAAAACATACAGTTTGTAATAAAAATCACTATTTGCATTCTCTAACATTGAATAGAATGAAACTGCAGCAGGAATAACATAGTTATTATCAAAGCAGTGCATCACTGGTATTATTTCTTTCATAGTTATATCCCTATTGTATTTGATACTAAATTAACAATTTTGTTATTTAAAATTACACATAAAAGTGAATGCTTTATATGTTATGAAATATTTCATCAATAGTACATTAATTAGTTGAATATTAAAAACACATTTTTAAGAGCTAAACACTCTTCTTTCTTCAGCTAGGGCAAAGCTGTTCAAAACAGCAAAGACCCAGCCAAGCGCAAAAATATAACCTTGCCCCGTGGCCTTCATCCATTTTTTTAAATTGAAGGCTACGGCGGCAAGAAGTAAGTTCAAGCTATCACCGATGCTGCCTTTCAAGTAGTTACGGGCTAAACGAAAATCGCTTTTTAGATGGCTTATGACAGGCTCAATGGCACTGCGCCGTCTAAAGTTCTTCCGTGCCTTGTTTTTTGCATAATTGCTCATTTTTTTGTTTGAAGGCTGAGGGATAGAAATGAGCGTTTCACCAACATTTTTCACTCCACGAAAGCCTCTATCACAAAAAGCTATTTCAGGGCTATAACCTTGATTTTCAGATACTTGTGCAATGACTTCTTCAAGCGTTTTACTGTCATGTCTATTGTCTGGGTAACTTTTCACACCAACGATAAGACAGCTTTCTTTAGCCATGGCAATGACTGCTTTTGAGCCAAACTCAAACTTTTTATGCGCCTTCCCCTTAGCAATACATGCCGTTTGTGGTTCATGTAAACTATAGATTTTATTCTTATCTTCTCGCTTTTGATTGATAGCTTTAAAACAAATATCCAATAATGATTGCCATTTTTCCAAAGCAGAAGGTAACATTTTTCGCTGCATATCACGCAGCAAGGCGTTAGCAATAGTTTTGACACGTTTTATGGCAGTGGTGACTTTCTTTTTATTTTTCCGACTCTTAT
>CAYJHH010000168.1:0-5503 GCA_964369995.1 uncultured Desulfovibrionaceae bacterium | reverse complement strand
CCAATCACTTCTGTAGTATCCCTTCCCACATGGGATAATTTGGCGGAGCTATGCCAAGAGATGCAGTGCCCTTTAAGCCCTGTCATTGCGGTGGAAAAAGGCGCTCTTCCATGGAATATGGCCAAAGATTTACAAGAAAAAATGCCAGAATATAGCTTTACAAGTGCTGATGCTATTTTCCTTCAAGCGCGCTCGCGCAAGTCCCCATGGGAACTGAATAAAATGCGTCTTGCCGGTGCACGGCACCATGAAGCCTTGTATGATATATTACCGCGGCACATGCAAGCAGGACAAAGCGAGCGCCAATTGGCTATACTTTCTTGGGAAGCTTTTTTCCGCTTAGGCCACAGTGGCATGAACCGCATGGGTAATTTTGGCGAAGAATGCTTTTTGGGACATATTGCTGTGGGGGATAATGGCAATTACCCCAGCCATTTTAATGGGCCACTGGGCCTTAAAGGTGAGCACCCTGCTGTGCCTTATATGGGGCATAGCGAAGCCCTTTGGGAAAAAAACCAAATCCTTACCATGGACATTGGCTTTGTGCTTGAAGGTTACCATACCGATAAAACTCAAGTATATTTTTCCGGAAAAATTCAAGATATGCCCTTTGAAGCACGCAAAGCTCACGACGCATGCATGGAAATTCAGCAACGAGCTGCAGAGCGTTTGCGCCCCGGTGCCATTCCCTCTGAAATTTGGGAAGAAGCCAAAACAAGCGCCAAAAAGCTGGGCATTGAAGAAGGTTTTATGGGGCACGGGGGGAATAAAGTACCATTCTTAGGACATGGCATTGGCCTTGTTATTGATGAATTTCCGGTCATTGCCCAGCGCTTTGACGCCCCCTTGGAAGAAGGCATGACCATTGCCCTTGAGCCCAAGGTGGGGCTGCCCGGCCTTGGCATGGTGGGTGTGGAAAATACTTTTGAAGTGACGCCCACAGGCGGTTTATCTCTGACGGGAGATATCTTTAATATTGTGGAGGTAGTGCGCTAATGTTTACGGCAGTTCAACTCCCTAGCCAAGAGGCAAAATTACGCCAAGAAAAATGTCGTCAATGGCTTGCAAAAGTGGCGCCACATGTATCGGGCATGCTCATTTTTTCTCGCACTAGTATTTACTATCTTACGGGTACCCGTGCCAATGGCATACTTTGGCTCCCGCGCCAAGGGGAACCGGTGCTTATGGTACGCAAAGCTCCTGAACGCTGCCGCCTTGAAAGCCCCTTGCAGCACATTGTTTCTTTCAAATCATACAGCCAAATTGCCGAACTTTGCGCACAATGCGGTTCGCCTCTTGGCGCACAAAACGTTACCACTTGGCACGTAGGTGCAGAAATGCGCGCCTTGCCTTGGTCTTTAGCTTCCATGCTGGAAGAACGCATGAAGCCCTGTTCTTTTGTAGATACCAGTACTGTTTTTGACGCGGCGCGCTATGAAAAAACGCCTTATGAATTGGATCTGTTACGCCATTGTACCCAGCAACATCATAAGGCATTGCAAGAACATATACCGCAAGCGCTCTCTAGTAATATGTCTGAACGTGCCGTGGCGCATATGATTTGGGACAAATTCTTCGCTTTGGGCCATGGTGGCATGTTGCGCCAAGACAGGTATAATACAAACCTTTTTCTTGGAGATATAGCCGCAGGTGCCAATGCTCTGTATCCCGGTATTCAGCGTAGTGCTGTGGGCTCTGTGGGAGAGCACCCTTCCATGCCTTATATGGGCTATGCAGGGTCTTTATGGAAAAAAGGACAAAGCCTTATTATAGATACAGGCTTTATGCATGAAGGCTATCACAGCCACGCCGCCGCCACATATTTTGCCGGCACCAAAGAAGAAATACCGCAAAGTATGCATACGGCCTATACCTTTTGCATAAACTTGCTTAAAGAATTAGCTCTCAAGCTCACCCCCGGTGCCAGCCTTGCCAAACTTTGGTACAAAGCACAGCTGAGAGCCGAATATGCCGGATACGCTTCCACCTTCATGGGCGAAGGCGGTCTGAACAGGCCTTCGGCGCCGCCCTTGGGCTCAAGCCTTGGCATGAGTATGGAAGAGTGGCCTGCACTCACAAGTGTGGCTCCGCATATAAATCAAGAAGAGGTACTGTGCAAAAGCGGCACCGTTTTTAGCTTAGGCGCTTTTGTGGCCTTACCGCATTTGCCGCTTCCCGGTATGGTGGGTATTCAAGCTGTATACGAAATTACAGAAAGCGGCGCACAATGCCTTACTCCTTTCTCGGAAGAAATTATCTGCATTTCATAAAACAAAACTCACAGCCTGCGCCGTGAGTTCCTATATTGAAAAAGGATCTGGAAAATCACCAAAAGCACCTGGGGGGAAACCACTATTACAAAAAGGTTTTCTCCCAGATTTTTTCCCAAAACGCCCCTTTCCCCAAAATGTATGGCGACAAAGCTTTTCCATTATAAGGAAAACTTTGCCGCCATACTACTAAAAATTGGCAGTGAGAGAATAAGAAAACTTATTTCTTGCCTCTGGCAGCCTTTCTGTCGGCAATTTGGGCTCTCCACTCTTCTTTGCTAAGAGCGCCGTCATTATTCGTATCAGCAGCCTTAAAATCTGCTTCTAAACGGGCTTGATGCGGAGCCATGAACTCTGCCGCGTCAATTTTACCATCACCATTGGTATCACGCTTGACAAAAGGGCCTGTTTTGGCATCGTCGGCTATGGCCAAAGCCACCAAACCGGGAGTGGCTAATACAAGAGCCATAATGATGCTAAAAATGTACTTTTTCATTATTTTCTCCAAAAAAATATTTTCTACTGAAAAGGTATAAACACATGAAGATGCACGACCTTTTCCACAAGTATGTACAAGACATGAGGGATATATGCCTGTGCCTTAGCAAAGTCAAGCGACGAAAATACTTTTTTTAAAGATTTTTATCATGGCCCACTAACAAGGCTGGTCTGAGCTTCCCTATGCTTTTTCACTGGCACTGTCATGCTGTGCACTGTGCAGACAATAAGCCAAAACTTCCTTTATCTTAGCATCATGCGGTGCCAAGGTAAAAGCCTGCTGCGCCTGGCTTACGGCCTTAGCCATTTGCCCTTGCGTCACAAACATTTGCGCCAAAGCCGCATGCGGCAAAGCCCATTGAGGAAATTTTTTCAAAGCCTTATGTAAAAGCTGCTCTGCTGCTTCAAAACGCTGCATACGTGTAAGCACTTCAGCCATACGAATATAATGTTCACCCACATGAGGATTTTTGGCCATGATCTTGCTTATTTTTTGTAGCAAAAATTGATTTTTATCCATGCGCATAGGCGTGGTCACATGGTACTGCGCGTCATATTTTTCCACCATCATGAAAAAATAATCATACATGAAAAATTCCAGCGCATTTTGCTCATAAGCAGGCATGATACGCTCATAGGCTTCTTTATACTTACCTTCTTCATATAAAAATACGGCTTGGTAAAAAAGCTCTTCCATGGGATTTAGCTGTACAGAGGCCTTTGTATACACCTGCGGCACTTGTCCATGTTCCGCAGCAAGCCCATCATATTTTTGTAATAAAGGCGTGTGAGCCTCCATGGCTTGGGTAAAATTTTCCGTTTCTTGTAATATGAAGTGTAAAGAGTCTAAGTCTAAGCTAAAGGTATCTTTAAAAGCTCCCACCCCGTGGCTGAGAAGCGTTTTTTTTAGATGTAATATATAATAATTATTACTTGTTAGGGAGGCCACAACGTCATAAGTTCTATTATGAATACGCGGAATAATGATAAATCGCGTGGCACTATTTTTAGTAAGTAATAAAGAGTGCTGTGCTGAGCCTGCCATCATAAGGCACACTTCAGCACTGCTCAATATATCAAGCTGCTCTTCCAAGGGCAATTGCTCCGGATAAACTATATGCCAGCCCCGTTGACGCAGTATTGCTTCCAAAGCATTTTCATTGCTGCATTCGCCAAAATGCGCTCGTGAAAGATACACAAACTTTCCTTTACACAGCTTCCCTTCATGAAAACCTAAAAAATGTTTATGCGCAATATGTCCGTAAGAATCTAGCATAAAACCCGGCTCAGGAAAGTGCACCTTAGCAAATTGCGTAGGCTGTGTAAGAAAAATATGTTCATTTTTCAAACCAAGTTTTTGAAAAATTTCATGATGTGTGGGGGTGAAGAAAGGTTGATTGGCGTAAAAAATCGCCTTACCTACCCATAGTATAGGTAAAGCATTCTCTTTGGCATACCACAACCTTTGTAAGGTTTCGGTGAGAAAATGCCCCCACTGACTAAAGAAAATACCGCCATAAATAACTTCTTGCGTTGAATAACATTGCGCTGCCCACGGGGGAAGCTGTTGCGTGCTGCGCATGCCTCCCACATATCTATGCGCCTCACGCAAAGCCTTACCCTGTGCATGAGCGCCCACGGCAAAATTTGTCACGGGATCTGCATCCACATAAAGCATGGGCGCCACGGTAACATTTTCATACACAGAGCAACGCAAGGGGGGGATAGAACTGGGCGATGGTAGCAAGCTGTCCTCTTAAGTAAAAAATCCCCCAACACAGGTTGAGGGATAAGTATATGCGCCCTATTTCGGGCAAATAAAATCATTATTTTGTAATTTACATGGCCCTTTGGGCATGCGAACTACCACATCTTTATCAAGCATGGCGCTATGACGTACCGAACCATCAGGCTCAAGGGTTTTTACCTCAATTTGCTTATCTACTTTATTATAATATAAATAAATAACATCACTATAAATTAAAGCCCCGTTAAGTCTGGCATACACCTTGGGAGTTTTACCCTTATACTTGGGGAAATCCGCAGGTGCAATTTCAAAAATAGGCTTACCATACACATGATGCGGCGTGCCTGTTCCTGCTCCGCCACTGTCAGAACCACTACCGGAATTTTGACTTGCGCCAGAGTTACTATCCATATGCACTGAACCACTCACTGGCCCGCGCCCTCCACTCACTCTAGCTGAACCATCAGAAGAGACACCAACGCCAAATCCACCGCCGCCCACACTACCGCCTATGCTAAAGGCAGAAGAGGATTGCGCTTGTCCCATGAAAAAAAGTACCAATGCCAATATGAGGATACGTTTCATACACATGCTCCTTATACGTTGTCATTTTACCTTACTATTCCCTACTCATATATCATGAAAGCAGGAAAGCCTCTTTTCCCCTAGAAAATTCTACATAAAAGTAACTGTTTTTCCTTTCAAAGTAAATACCGCGCCGAAGCAGGCTTATGTACTCACTAAAAAGCCAGTATATATATGATAAAAAAATGCTACGTACCCAAAAGCACTTGGAAAAAGCAGATAAAGAAAGCAAGTGGCGAAAATAAGGATGGCGACGCGTGAAAACAAAATACAGAACAAGAATCCTCAGTTTGAGAAGGCTTCATTCTTAAAAATGCTTTTCATTTATATGTAGGAGAAAAAAGATAGATTTGGAGCGGGAGACGGGATTTGAACCCGCGACGTCAACCTTGGCAAGGTTGCA
>CAYJHH010000167.1:0-5562 GCA_964369995.1 uncultured Desulfovibrionaceae bacterium | reverse complement strand
TTTATAAGTTCTATTTTTACTGATAGTTAAGTTGTTTTTCAGTGTCGACTAAATAAATCGACACTGAAAAGTATTCACCACATGAGAAAGGGGAAAAAGAGTTTATCTTTTTCCCCTTCACAAAAAAGTCTATGGAAAAAATTATGTATATTGCGGCTCAATTTCTTTTACAATTTGGAACCCTTTCATGGCTTTTACCGTACCGCCAAGACCGTAGTATTTGGTGACACCGGCCACCGTGCAGGGTAAAAGGTCTTCCACGTCGGTATTAAGTACCAGCACATCTCCCACCTGCATGCGTAAAAGCTGATTACCGGTAATTTGCGTTTCACCAAATTTAATCTTAAATTCCACAGGTGTTTCCATAAGGCGCTCTTTTAAGCGTGCCACCCATGCGTGGTCAATTTCAAGGCGTTCTGTTTGGAAACTGGCGTGCAATTTTTGGCGAATGGGTTCAATGGTAGCATAGGGTAAGCAAATAACCATGGAGCCAATGGTATTATCCAGCTCCACCTCAAAAGTAATGACGACCACCACGTCTGAAGGAGGTACAATGGCAGCAAATTGAGGGTTAATTTCAGAGCGCACCATTTCAAACTTTACATCATGCACAGGGCGCCATGATTCTTCGAGGGTATCCAAAGAAATTTTAATAATTTTGTCCACCACAGCCTGTTCAATGCGGGTAAACTCACGCCCTTCTACTTTTGGAGTGGACCCTGCCCCGCCAAAGAAGTTTTCCACCAAGGCAAAAACAAGGCGTGAATCCACAACAATAATGGCGTTGCCACGTAAGGGATCCATTTTAAAGATATTAATACTTGTGGGTACGGGCAGTGAACGAATAAACTCACCAAATTTCGCCATATCAATGGAAATGGGGTTCAATTCCACGCGCTTACGTAAGGAGTTAGAAAGGGCGTTGGTACAAAGGCGTGCAAAACGATCGTTTACAATTTCAAGTACAGGCATACGCCCGCGAATAATACGATCTTGATTGGCAAGGTCAAAAGGAACAATACCTGAATCATCATCAGGTGTGTCATTTTCGCTTTCAATTTCGCCGCCGGAAAGACCACGTAATAAAGCATCTACTTCATCTTGTGCCAAAATTTTATTCATACAATACCCTTTGTTTTGGAAAATACCGTCATCACTTTAGGCAGTGTTGCACAGAAGGTCAATATTTTTATGAGCAATTCATGTAACTATCTAAAAACACACAGAGTCATAAAAATGAGCTTTGCACACAATGAAATATTTTATGCAAAATATATGCCTGACATTTTTCTGTCAGATGTAAAAAGATAGACTGTTTTTTGTATGTTTGACCTTCACTCAAGGGCGCGTTACACTATACCCATGGACAGAAACTGCAGGAATAAAAGCCAAAGCCTTTGCCAAGAGGCAGCCCATTTGCCCATTTCAGGGCAACAAGATTACAGTATTAGTATTTACCCTACGCAAGGGGCGCCCATTTGCATAAAACCGCAAGCTCTGGTGCAAAGTTTAGCAACAGCCCTATGGCTTTCTGGCAAACTTGCTCCCCTGCCTTTATGTTCGGGACTTGGGCGTTGCGGTGCATGTAAGGTACGTTTTTTAAGCGCTGCACCTCAAGCTTTTGAGAAAGAAAAAGAAATCTTGGGTGAAGAAGCCATAGCGCAACACTGGCGTCTTGCATGTCGCCATGATTTGGGGCAACTTTTATGCAATGAGACGCATATTCGTTTAGAATTACCCGATTCGGCTTTTGCCCTTAAGAAGCATAAGGAAATGCCCCTTTCGTCCTTGGTAGGGTCTGACAGTAGGACAAAGGCTCCCCTTTCTGCCCTATCTTCTGTGCCGGTACAGCTTGCCATAGATCTTGGCACCACATCCCTTTGTTATGAAGCCATAACTATGCAAGGACATACGGTGGCTCAAGGGCGCAGGTTAAATCCACAAATGGGCGCCGGTGCCGATGTTATTTCACGCATACATTTGGGTATGCAAGCGCAAGGAAAAAAAATCTTAGCGCAGGTGGTGCACAAAGCCATGCAAGATATCATATGCGAGCTTGCGCCTGCCCATGAAGTGCAGGAAATTGGACTGGCAGCCAATACAGCCATGACAGCCATTTTTTTGGAAAAGGATTTAAAAAGTCTTGCTCATGCTCCTTACGCACTGCCACTGGAGGGACATTGCCAAGAACATATCCCCTCCTTGCCCCTTGTGTATATTCCGGTGCAATTGGCGCCTTTTGTGGGCGGGGATATCAGCGCGGGCTATGCAGCCCTTCTGATGCGCCAAAAACAAGGGCAAAATACGAGCTTTCCCTTTCTCATGGCCGATCTTGGTACCAATGGGGAATTCATTTTGGCAGTGCATGCACAAAAAGCTTATGTGGCCTCAGTTCCCATGGGGCCTGCCTTAGAAGGTATTGGACTTTCGCACGGACATATGGCAGACGGAAGTCACGGCATTGTGCATACTGTGCGCTTGGAGCCCACCGGTCTTATGCCTGTCACCTTAGACGGTACACCGGCGCAAAAAATTTGCGGTACAGGGTATATTTCACTTATACATGCTTTGCGAAAATTGGGAATATTGTCTGAGCAAGGACTTTTTTGTGAAAAACCTGAAGGGAAAAAGCCTTCTCCCTTTTTTACCAAGGTAGCAGAAAATTTTGAAAAAATTAATGGTAGCTTGGCTTTACGCTTATGGCCTAAGCATAGTGCAAGCCCCATGTTTCTTTACGCCGCCGATGTGGAAGAAATTTTAAAAGTAAAAGCGGCTTTTTCTTTGGCCATGAAATATTTATTACAGCATGCACAACTTGCCCCAGCAGATATACATCATATATATTTGGCAGGTGCCATGGGCGAGCATGTACAAGTGCATGATTTAGAAGGCTTAGGTTTTGTACCCCAAGGGGCAGGAGCGCGCATTCAATCTTTAGGTAATAGTGCCTTAGAAGGTATGGCTGCATTGCTTCATACTCCCTCTTTACGCCAAGAGCTGTACCAATGGAGCAAGGGATGTACCCTTGTAAAGCTCACAGAAGATGAACATTTTACGGAAAAATTCATGCAACACATGAACTTTTCCCATGCAGGATAATTATGCAAGAACTTTTCCCCCCCCTCCCCCGCGCCATTTGTGACGCCCTCCAAGATTTTCCCAAAGTGCTGCAAAGTGCCATGCCCATGCAGGCCAAGCACCGTCATCTTTTGCCACAGGCCATTGAAGAACTTTCCACACGTCTTACCACCGAGCGTGGTTTATTACAGCAGCCGTACTGGTCTGCTCCGCGCTTTACCTCTGCCTATGTATGGTATTTTTTACCATGGAATATCCTGCGTTTAACACGTCTTTTGCATAGTCTTGATTTACCAGAACCTACGCCCATGCCCATTAAAAAAAATGGACCTGCCTTGCCGCGTATTTTTGCTGATATGGGCAGCGGCCCCCTTTCCCTGCCCATAGCCCTTTGGCTTGCTAAACCTCAGTGGCGTCATATTCCTTTGACAGTGCTATGTACGGATATTTCTCCTCACCCCCTTGGCACAGGACAAAAGATTTTTGAAACTTTGGTGGGTAAGGATAGCCCTTGGCGCGTGGTCACAAGGCGCTGTCATTTAGAAGGCACCGCCACAGAAATGCATAAGACCGAAGGCATTCCTTGGCTTATCACCGCTGCCAATGTGTGTAATGAGCTTAAAGGACGCCATGAACAAAGCTCGGAAGATCGTTTAGAAGAAGTGGTAGAAAAACTTCTCGGAAGCCTGCACGCTCCCGATGCACGTTTGCTTTTTGTGGAGCCAGGAACACGCCTTGGCGGAAAAACCATTGTAACATTGCGTGAAGTGGCGCAAAATTACCAATTACGCCCCGTAAGCCCTTGCACGCATGGGCATGAATGTCCTTTGGATGATACGCGTACATGGTGCCATTTTACCTTTGATATTCAAGGGGCGCCGTATTGGCTCACCGATCTGTCCATTAAAGCAAATTTACGCAAAGATGCTTTAAGTTTATCCTTTGTTCTTTTACAGGGGGGGCAAAATGCACAAGAGCAAGAGAGCCATACCGAACAAGAAGGCCGCCATACACCCTCTTCAGCGCGTATTATCTCCGCACCTTTTCGTGTGCCCAATGTACCTGGTTTTTCGCGTTATGCTTGCGCGCCGCAAGGTCTGACTTTATTGGGCCGGGCCGAACATCTGCCTTCGGGAGCTCTTGTATCCATAGAAGCTCCCCATGATGAAAGTGCCACCGATAGAAAATCTGGTGCTTTTATTGTGGAGCATAAGGAAAAACTTCCTGCACGCGAGGATAGAGAGTATAGAGACTATAGAGATTCTCGTCGTGAAGATGGATATACACGAGAATACTCAAGACCATATTCCCAAGATCGTCCACGATCTTTTTCTGGCGAAAGATCGGAAGGGCGCGGAAAAAATGCCTCGTATAGAGAGGAAAAACCTCAAGAAAGGAAGAAAAAGGTCATAAAGCCTTCCAAGAAAAACGAAAAAAAATTCTGGGAAAAGTAATATGCAAGAACAAGCCGTATTAGATGTACAGCAATTGTGCGTCACCTTTCATACAGAGCGAGACAGCTACGAGGCCGTGTCTGATATGCATTTTTCCATGGGACAAGGTGAAATATTTTGTCTTGTGGGAGAATCCGGCTGCGGAAAAAGTCTTACGGCCAAGGCCATTTTGCGTCTTAGCCCAGAAAATACGCAGTTAAGTGGCAAGGTACTTTTGCATAATCAAGATTTACTCAGCCTTTCAGAAAAAGACATGCGGGCGCAACGCGGCCAACATGTGGGCATGATTTTTCAAGAACCCATGACGGCTTTAAACCCTGTTTTACGTGTGGGGCCACAATGTGTGGAGCATGTATGCTTACATAAAAAATGCTCCAAGGCAGAGGCTAAAGCACATATTATTGATATTTTTCGCCAAGTAGGCATACCCTCTCCGGAAAATCGTTTCGATGATTATCCGCATCAATTAAGCGGTGGTATGCGTCAGCGCATAGTTATTGCCATGGCTTTAGCATGTGACCCGAGCTTACTTCTTGCTGATGAACCCACCACAGCTCTTGATGTGACCATTCAATGGCAAATTTTAGAATTACTTAAAAAACTTGCTCATGAAAAACAACGTGCCATATTGCTTATAACCCATGATCTTGGCGTGGTGGCACAAATGGCGCATAAGGTAGGGGTCATGTACGCCGGATATATGGTGGAACAAGGCAGTGTGCATGATGTATTGCAAAATCCGAAGCACCCTTATACGCAGGGTTTGTTACATGCCTCCCCTGCTCGCCATGCCATGGACGTGAAACGCTTACCCACCATTGAAGGGACGGTTCCTCCGCCTTATGATTTACCTAAAGGGTGCCGTTTTCATCCCAGATGCCCCAAAGCACAAGATATATGTAAAGAAAATGAGCCTACGTTTACGCTGGTAGGAGGTATACATAAGGTTCGATGCTTGCTCGTGTAATATCTTAATCGGCGCTTAAAAACGTGTTTTCACACGTTTTTAAGAAAGGCACGCTCACTTCAA
>CAYJHH010000166.1:0-5579 GCA_964369995.1 uncultured Desulfovibrionaceae bacterium | reverse complement strand
AAAATAAAACAAAATATATATGGAGTTACAATGACCATACTTTTACTTTACGCGGTGCTTTTGTGCGTGATTTCTTACTATAGTGTAGGGAAGCAAAGTACTAGCGAGGCTTTTTTTGTGAACAATAGGCAATCGGGTACGGTGGCGGTGGCCTTTTCCATCATTGCTTCTTGCGTGGGAGGTTCTGCCACATTGGGTATGGCGGGTCTGGCGTGGAATGTGGGTTTACCGGCTTTTTGGTGGCTTGGCACGGGCGCCATGGGTTTGTGCGTATTGGCTGTGTTTTTGGCAAGGCGTGTGCGTGAGAGTGGTGCTTCTACTTTGCCGGAGATGGTAACTACATTTATTGGAGCTCCGGCGCGTCCTTTATCTTCTATTATTATTATTTTGGCATGGTTTGCCATTACGGCGGCGCAATTTAGTGCCATGACGGCCTTGCTTTCGCCTGTACTTATGGAATCTTGGGGGCTTGAGGCGACCATGGCTAAGGATGTGGCCTTGGTGCTGGGCGCGGCTGTGGTCATTGTTTATGCCTGTCTTGGTGGTCAGGCGGCTATTATTAAAAGTGACGTGGTGCAATATATTGTGCTTATGATTTCTTTGATGGTGGCAGCGGCTTTTTTATGGCAAGGCAATGCCACGGCGTTGACTTCTGTATCTTTGGAAGTGTTGAATGAGGGCTTTACTGTAAGTAAATTTACTTATTTTTTACTTATTTTGGGTGGCTCTTATGTGGTTTGCCCCATGCTTTTTGGACGTTTGCTTTCGGCGCGAGATGAAGGTGTGGCTAAACGTGGTGCTTTTTTAGCTGTGGCGGGTCTTGTGGTGACGGCTTGTCTTATAGTGACTTTGGGTATTTTATGTCGCGGCTTGGTGCCTACGGCGGCGGAAGGGACTTTGCCGGAAACGGTACTGACTACGGTGCTTTTTGGCGAGCTTCCTTCATGGGCATCGAGCTTAGTGCTTTTGGGCATATTTTCGGCGCTTATTTCTTCGGCGGATTCAAGCCTTGTGACGGCGGCCACCATTGCCAGTAATGATATTTTGCGTAGCACCAAACCTAGTGTGTGCCGCCTCTGTATTGTGGGCATGGGGGTAGGTTCTGTGCTTTTGGCCATTCCTGGTAAGGGGATTTTGTCTTTGTTGCTTATGGCCAATGATATTTATGTATGTGGCGTGGTGGTGCCGGTTTTTGTGGGCATGTTATTGTATAAGAAGTATACTTTGCATACAGGTACCATGACTTTTGCCATGGCCATGGGCGGCGCTTTTGGCCTTGCGGCGGCGCTGAGTGGTGATACTGTGTATGCGTATGTGGGCTTAGCTGTGGCTTTGGTACTATCATTGGCGGCGGCCTATGTGGCGAAGCTTACAGGCCAAGGGCAAGCAGAGCTTTCCTTGTAAATGATGTCATAATGGTGTTTTACATGTTACTTTGCGCCAAAAAACATATAACGAAGGTAAAGTTCCGTCGCAATGAAAGTTTTTTGGAAAGGCCGACCCGACGGGCGGCGGAGCCGTTTGCGTTTGCGAGGTACGAGCAATTACGCAAATCGAGAGCAGAGCGGGTCTGGGGGAAGAACCTTTTCTTCAGAAAAGGTTTTCCCTCAGGAGACTTTGTCAGCACTCTGAGCGTACGCTTTTTTTATATCCACCAATGCGTGAGCAGGGCGCAGAGGCAAGTGATGCATAAAGTGAGCACAAAAGCATAACCTATGACGGCATTGACGGCTTCGGGAGCGTCAATGGAGGAAGCCGCCCCAAAGAGTTTGGACGGAGATATGGCTGAGGCCAAACCGCCGCCTATGCCATTGGCAGTGGCTAGTAGTAAGGGAGAGACTTGCAAATGCGCTCCGGCAGTCATGTGTAATTTGGTAAACATGGCCACAGCAGATGAGGCTGAGCCACCAATGAATCCGGCAAGCACACCAATGAAGGGCGTGGCGGCAGGGTAGTAGGTGCCAAAAATATCTGTGGCGGCGCTAGCAAGGATAAGAATCATATTGTTGCTACTGATGATTTGCCAATCAATCAGCGTACCGGAATGGTTCATCACATAGGCTATACAAAAATATACGGCAGTGGCGCCTATGGTGCGCCAAGCGCGCTGTATTCCTTTGGTGAGCATGCCTTTTTTCCCCCACAAAGCTTTATGGGGGATTTTTAATAAGGGAAGGCTTATGAGGGTGCTTATGGCAACCCAAAAATAGGCTTGCCAAAAAAGACGTATTTTTTCTGGGTGACTGGGGATGATTTCCACGGGCATGGCGAGGGTGTTGAAGGTAAAGTTAAAAAAGGGCAATGCAGGTGTATTGAGTATGAGCGAGAAGACAAGCAAAATGAGCCAAGGCGAAGCAGCTCGCGGCAGGCTAAAGTTTTCTTTGGCGGCAAGGTCTTTATTATTAAGAACGCCATTGTCTTGTAATATACCGCCGCGGATTTTCACATAGGCCAAAAGGCTTATGACAATGGCAACACCTGCCAGTATGGCGGTAACAGTAATAAGCCCCATATGTGCTAATCCTATGGACACAAAACCAGAACTGAGCCCGGTGAGAATGGCTGGCCAAAAGCCACGACGCATGAGGGAAAAGCCACCGGCAATGTGTAAGCAAGCAAAGGCCACAGCGGTGGAGATACAGGGCATAAAAGAAGCAAGAAGTAAAGCCGTATCTTGAAGGCTTACGGCGGTAAAATGTGCCATGATAACGGCGGGTATGCCCAGTAAGGCGTACATGCATAAGGCCACATAGCCCATGGCGGGCAAGAGTATGGCTGCGGAAGTACTATAGCCTAAAGCCATAAGCAGAGGCGGAAATATGGCCACAGAAGCTGCCCCAAGGCCTGTGAGTAAAATGCCCATGCCCACATTGATAAGAAGCACTTGCACGGCTTTGTCTTTGGGGGTGAGGGTTTTTATAAAGGCCACAAGGCGTGCCAAGGCGCCGCATTCAGCCATGAGGGTAATTTGCACAATGCTTGCGGCAATAACAAGTCCCACGGGCAAAGAGCCCACCACCCCCGCAAGGAGAATGCGTGGTATAACTTCAATGGAAGTTTCAAAAAAGACGATAGCTAAAAATAAAGTGAGTAAAAGCCCGAAGATACCCGCTATATCCGCAGGCATTTTGAAGCGAATGAGCAAAATGAGCACAAATATCAAGGGCATTAAGGTCAGCGCGGCGGGTAGGAGCATAATCTTGCCTTTTTGTTGAAGTATGGGTACAGTGCCCCGCACATGAGGCTGCGTAAGGCAACCAAAGCAATGAAACTCTTAAAAAAGACTATGTGACAAAGCATAAGCTTTGCTTAATTGTATCATGGTATATGATGATAAAGCTGTGAACATAAGCGTAATTCCCTTATAGCAAGGAGAAAAGGTCTCGTAAAGCTGTATCTTTTTGTAAAAGTGTAGCTTACAGCTTTTATTGCTTTGGAAATTTCTTACAATTACAAATTACATTGAGGAATGTCTATGGATATCATACTTTTTTTGGTAGATTTTATACTTAATATTGACGAGCACTTATTTGCTTTGGTGGAAAATTATGGAATGTGGGTGTATGCCATACTCTTTCTCATTGTTTTTTGCGAAACAGGTTTGGTGATAACACCATTTTTACCGGGTGATTCTTTACTTTTTGCCACCGGAGTGGTGGCTGGAGCTGGTCTTATTGGCTATGCTGAAGCCATGGGTGTGCTTTTAGCGGCAGGCATCATTGGGGATGCGGTGAACTATAATATAGGGCGCTATGTGGGACCGTCTATTTTTAAGCGAGACACACGCTTTATTAAAAAAGAGCATTTGCTTAAAGCCAATGAGTTTTATGAAAAACATGGCGGCAAGGCCATTATTTTAGCGCGCTTTATCCCCATTGTGCGCACCTTTGCTCCTTTTGTGGCAGGTATTGCGCTTATGCGTCCTTCTGCTTTTTTGTTTTTCAATATTACAGGGTGCATTATTTGGGTGGGGTCTTTAGTAAGTGTGGGTTATTTTTTAGGTAACACGCCTTTTGCTCGCGAAAATTTTGGCCTTATAGTGTATGCCATTATCATTATTTCCGTATTGCCCATTGTGTATGAAATGGGCAAGGCTTGGCTTGAAAAAAGAAAAAAACAAGCTTAAACGTGCAAAAAAATATAATAAAAAGGCCTTTTAGTTTTGCTAAAAGGCCTTTTTATTGTGGGTCTTACTTTTCTACATTTGCTTCTAATAATTGTCCGTCTCTGGAGCAGATATGATGCTTAGGACGTAAGGAGGAGTCCTTTTCTAAAGCCTCAGTACAAATTTTTGCTAAAGCAAAACAACAGGGCACTTCCATGCGTAATACATGTAAACTTTTAGGCTGACCTGTGGCCAAAATATTCTTTAACTTTTTGATAAGCACGTCATGCTCTTCAAATTTGGGACAGCAAGAAATTTTTACTTTATGGCCAAAATCTTCATGAAATTTTGTATAGGTGGCTGGTGCACAATCGGCCGTAAGTATAATATGGGCATTTTTCAAAAATGGGGAATTTTCGGGGAGAATGCGCAACTTTAAGGGCCAAGGGGTGGTGTTCATTTTAAGGTTTGGGCTTAAAGAAGGACAACCACGAGTAATAGCTGTATTACATGTACTTAAATGTGAGGAAGTTTGACTCATTAAAGGCGCTGCTTTTGCTTTTTGCAAAGCGTGTACGGCTTCCTCGTCAAAAGGGGCGGCTTCGCGCTCTATGATAGTGAGGGCATTTTGTGGGCAGCCTTGCAAACAGGCGCCAAGCCCATCACAGAGATTATCCGAAATAACCTTAGCCTTACCATCCACAATGGCAAGAGCATGTTCTGCACAATCCAAAATACATTGTCCACACCCATCGCAAAGTTCTTCATTAATTGTTATGATGTTACGTACTGTCATTAAAATCTCGCAGGAATTGGTATGGTAGAAATGATGATTTCTTAGTAAAATACTTTATAGTAGAAGATGGCTTTTGTCCAGTGGGTAAAAATGGAACATCATAAGGGGCAGGAGCCTTAAATGCGCTGTGTATGGGCTCCATGGACGTGGAACTGGCTAGACAAAAAAGATTTTTTTTCGCATTATACCAAGATATTTTCAATGATAGCATAAAGGAGAACATATGAAGAAAGTATCTGTTTGGGCCATGGTTTTGATCTGTAGCCTGTTTTGGGTGAATGCAGCTCTGGCACGTAGCATGACGGTGGAAAATAAGAGTAACGCGGCTTTAGATGCATTGAATATATCTAAAGATGGCGGAGATAATGTAAGTAATATGCTTAAATCTCCCTTAGCCAAGGGCAAGAGCGTGAGTGTTAATCTTGATGGCGGCAATGAAGGCTGGAATGTGTTAGCCATTGGCGCCGATGGTGAGGCGCATGTGGGAGAAAAGCTTAACTTTGTCGGAAAAAGTAAGATTATTGTGTCTGGCGGGGGTATTCAATTGCAATAAGGGTTTTGTAACTGTAGGTTTGAAAAGGCTTCATGTATACCATGAAGCCTCAGACCATTGACAAAGTATAAGATAGTCGACACTGAAAAAGTATTTAAGCCTCGGTAAAAATACACTTTTTAATC
>CAYJHH010000165.1:0-5621 GCA_964369995.1 uncultured Desulfovibrionaceae bacterium | reverse complement strand
TGCTTATGGAAGCACTTTCTCGTATTGAAAAGGTTTTAGAAGGGAAATAATTAGTTTTAAGAAGGTGTCATGGAAATTTCACGTTGCCCAGAAAATCCTCAATGTCTCACTGAGGCCTTAGCTCGCATTACTAAGTCCCCCTCGCTTACCTCTGGTAAATTAGAGGAGGCAGGGCTTACTATTGCAAGAGAAGCATGCCGCGCTTTGAGGGTTTCTCGTGTGTCTTTTTGGCGTGTTATGCGCGAAGAAAATGTCCTGCGGTCTATTCTTACCTACAATAAGGAAGGGGATTCCATGGCTGTGGTGGACGATGTGAATTTAGCAGATCACCCTGATTATATGAGCAGCCTTATAGGCAGCCGCGTGCTTGGCATTGATAGCGACGCCGAAGGGGCTTTTTTTGAATTTGTAAACACGTATAATGAAAATATGACAGCCACCTTAGACGCTCCTGTGCGTATTGATGGAGACGTGGTGGCTGTCATTTGTATGGAACAGTTTCATTCGGCGCGGCACTGGAAGGATTCTGAAAAAGATTTTACGTCTTCCTTGGCGGATTTTGTGGCTTTAGCCATGATTGCCGAAAAGCATCATCAAGCCATAGCGGATTTGGAAATTACGCAAAAGCGTGCTCACAGATTGCTAGGAAACTTACCCGGCGTTGTGTATCAATGCGTCAATGAAGCTTCAGCGCATAGATTTTCGTATGTAAGTGAAGGTTGCGAAAGCCTTTTTGGCTATAAGGCAGAAGAACTTACGGCCAAGGGCGGCGTGCGTATTTTGGATTTGGTGCATCCGGAAGATTTGGAAGAACTCACCAGACTCAATGCCATTACCCTTGGGCTAGGCTTGCCGCTAGATACATCTTTTAGAGTTATTGCTAAAGATGGCACTGTGAAGTGGGTGTGGGAGCGTAGCCGCGTGGTGGAATTTACCAAGGGCGGCGAACCGTATCTTTTTGAGGGTTTTTTCTCTGATATTACCGAGCAAAGACGCCTTGAAAGTGCAGAACTTGCCAATCAGGCCAAAAGCACTTTTTTGGCCAATATGAGCCATGAAATTCGCACGCCCATGAATGCCATCTTGGGCATGTCTGACATAGCGCTGCGTCATAATCCGGCCACGCAAGTCAATGAATGCTTGCAAAATATTAAGGGCGCGGCAGGTTCTTTATTGGCCATCATCAATGATATTTTGGACTTTTCTAAGATTGAAGCCGGAGCCATGGAAATTATTCCGGATCCGTATTATGTGGAATCTTTCATCAATGATATTGTGGCGCTCATAAATGTACGTATTGGGCGTAAAGATATAGAGCTTTTGGTGGAAGATTATCATGCCATGCCTAGTATCCTCATGGGGGATGGCATTCGCATTAAGCAAATATTGGTGAATTTGCTCTCCAATGCTTTGAAATTTACCTATCAAGGGCATGTGCGTCTTTCCATGCGGGCAGAGCCTGCCGCCAAGGGCGAAACCACATGGCTCAAAGTACGTGTGGAAGATACAGGCATAGGCATTCGCCGCGAAGATTTACCCATGCTTTTTAGTAATTTTGCCCAATTGGATACCAAGAAAAATAGAAATATTGAAGGTACCGGTCTAGGCCTTGCCATTACCAAACGCTTAGTGGAAGAAATGGGCGGTAAGATTAGCGTGGAAAGCGTGTATGGTAAAGGCTCATGCTTCTCTTTTGAATTGCCTCAAGTGGTGGAGGATGAAACGCCTCTTTTAGCCACCAAGAATTTTGAAAATATGCGCGTGGCTGTGTGGCTTGAATCTGCTGTGAAAGCTGAGTTTTTGTGCAATAAATTGAATGAAATGGGTGCGCAGGCCACCATCATTGAAAGCTCGGCCTTTATTGAAGAATATACCCATGTATTCATGGAATATACTAAGCTTTCCTTTTATGACGTGGCTAAAGTGCCCCATGTGCATGTGGTGGCTTTGTCGCGTAATTTCTTTGAGGGCAAAGACGTTCCGGACAATGTCACCGTGGCCTATGCTCCCTTAACCACCATTGTGGTGGCGCGCTTATTGGAAGGCTCCATTTATCATGTGAGTGATTCCGCGGCCAATCAAACTACTTTTTCCTTAAAAACCAATGGCGTGCGTGCCTTGGTGGTGGATGATAATAATATTAATCTTATTATTACCCAAAGCGTGCTGGAAGAATATGGCATTGCTGCTGATACGGTGCTTTCTGGAGAAGACGCCATTAAAAGCGTGAAGCAAATCCAATACGATGTGATTTTTATGGACCATATGATGCCTAAAATGGATGGCGTGGAAACCACCATGCATATTAGGCATTTGGCCGATGATCGTTATCGTGTGATTCCCATTGTGGCGCTGACGGCCAATGCTGTGGGTGATGTACGCTCGGAATTTTTACGCGCCGGCATGAATGATTATTTGTCAAAGCCCTTGATTATTAAAGAATTAGAACGCGTTTTACGCCAGTGGCTCCCCACAGATAAATGGGAAAATGTAGATATTTCCTAATTCATGGGCAATACTTTTTCCTAAGGTTCTTTTTCTGCATTTTTTTGTAAAAGCCAAAGGGGCATCGTTTTCCATGTATGAAATCTTTCTTCGCTTTATGCGCCCTGATGCACAGCAATTGTATGGTGGCATGTTGCATTTTGCCACACCAGCATCGGCCGGAGTGGATTTGCGGGCCTGTTTTCAGGAACAAGAATATTGCCTTGACCCCCAAGAGCGCCTCTTGGTGCCTTCGGGCATAGCCATACAGCCGCATTACTCCTCAGAAAATACCGAAACCGCGCCTTCAGTGGGGCAAAGCCTTGCCGGATTTGTGTATTCGCGCAGTGGGCTTGGTGCCAAACATGGTATTTGTGTGGCGCAAGGCGTAGGTGTTATTGATGCGGACTATCGCGGCGAAATTATGATTATGTTGCTTAATACCTCCACCATGCCGTATACTTTACAGCGTGGCGAAAGGGTGGCGCAATTGGTTTTTCAGCCTATTATACGTCCTACTTTTTGCGTGCGTGAAGCTTTGGATGAAAGCGAAAGAGGCAGCGGCGGTTTTGGACATACGGGGCAAGCATAGTAGAGCGTAGGCACAAGGGGGCTTTCATGACATCTGTGGCCAATACGGTGGCTTTAAGTCTGGTTACTTATACCTATAATGACGCACAGCTGTGCCATGCCTTGCTGGAGCATATGCGCTCTTGGTCTGTGCAACCGCGAGAAATTATTGTGGTAGATGATTGTTCAGATGAGCCTTTTACCACACAGCGGCAAGATGTGCAGGTTTTGCGCTTGCCGCAAAATTCTGGCCCCACAGGTGCCAAAAGCGCAGGGCTTGGGGCAGCAAAATTCCCCCTTATTTTATCTTTAGATTGTGATGTACGCATTGGTGAAGATTGGATTGCCAAAGCTTTGCCTTTGTTGCGTCAAGGGCGCGCGGGTTTGGTCTCTTCCCACGTGGTATGCACCGGCGGCCATGATGATGTGTCTTTGTATGTGGACAAACGCTATTCTTTTCGCCCGCAGCCGGGGGTGGTGCCTTTTATTCCGGGCTGTGTTTTTTTGATGCGCCGTGATGTGTATCATGGCACCGGAGGCCTTGCAGGGCATACTTCTCGTATTAATGATGATGTGTATTTGTGCCGTGTGTTGCGTCTTAATGGCTATGAGCTTGTAGTGGCTGAGGGGCTAGAGGCGAAGCAAGAGCGCACCATGACCTTAACAGCCTGCATACGCCGCGCTTTTACATGGGATATGCCATATTTTGCACGTAATATGGCTGAGGGCAAGGAGTTTTCTGAACTGCTTACCACTTTCATTGTGGGACATAAAGGCAAGATGGAAAACACCTCTGAGCATGAAAAGCATTTGTATTATTTTGATTTGTTGTATTTACTCTATGGCTGTATAAGCCTTGGAAAACAGTATGAAGAAAATTATGCGGCTGCCGTATGGCGTAGTTTTTCGGATATTTTGCGAGGGCGTTCGGCTCTATGGCAAGCTGTACAAAAAGATATGATTCGCTTTTATGAGGATTTTGACTTTACCGCCGCCGAGGCGCATGTAGCGAGTTTTTCCGGCGTGGAAAAACTTTTTAATCATGTATTTGAGCCTCATATTTGCGATTATTTAGAAGAATTTTTACAAAACAACCGCCCTTCAGAAAGTGAAAGCACACATTTTTCACTGTATGAAAAAAGGGGCGGAGAAGTCCTTTAGGAGAAAAGACATGACGCAGGCAACAGCTACATTTTTGGCCATGAAAGAAAGAGAAGAAAAATCCCTTTGCCGTACCTATGGGCGTTATCCCCTTGCCATTGTACGCGGTAAAGATTCTTCGCTTTGGGATGCGGATGGTAAAGAATATACAGACCTTTTGGCGGGCATTGCCGTCACAGGCCTTGGGCATTGCCATGATGAAGTGGTAAAAAGCTTACAAGCCCAAGCGGAAAAATTGTGGCATGTGAGTAATTTATTTTACCAAGAAGAACAGCTAGATTTAGCAGAAAAACTTTTGTCCACTTGTCATATGGATAAGGCTTTTTTTTGTAACTCCGGAGCAGAAGCCAACGAAGCGGCCTTTAAATTGGCGCGTCGCTATATGCGCAAAGTGAAAAATCGTGATGCTTATGAAATTATTACCTTAAGCGGTTGTTTTCATGGGCGTACCCTAGGCGCCATTGCCGCCACAGGCCAAGAGCGTTTTCAAGATGGTTTTGCGCCCATCCCGCAAGGTTTTAAGCAAGTGCCTTGGGGGGATATGGACGCCTTACGTGCAGCCATAGGCCCGCAAACTGCCGGTGTATTTTTTGAAGTGGTGCAAGGCGAAGGGGGCATTCGTCCCATGACGGCAGAGTATATCAAAGCCATTGAAAACTTGTGCCGCGAAAAAGATATTCTTTTCATGGTGGATGAAGTTCAGGCCGGTTTGTGCCGCACAGGAAAGTTTTGGGGCTTCCAAAACTTTGATGTGAAGCCGGATATTTTGACCGTGGCCAAAGCCCTTGCCAATGGCTTGCCCATGGGCGCCATGCTCACCACGGACGCTGTGAACCCCGGCTTTGAAGCTGGTAGTCACGCTACCACTTTTGGCGGCGGCGCTTTGGCCTCTGCCGTGGCGGCCACATGTGTGGATATTATGCTACGCGATAATTTGGCGCAGCGCGCAGGGCAGGTGGGAGCCTCTTTCATGGCCAAGGTAGAGGCTTTGTCACAGCGTCTTCCCGGTACCATTAAAGAAGTACGTGGCCTTGGCCTTATGCTTGGTATTGACTTAGCCGTAGAAGGAAAGCCTGTATGGGACGCTTTGCTTGAGCGTGGTTTCATTTGTAACTTAACGCAAGAAACGGTCTTACGCTTGTTGCCAGCTCTCACAGTGGAAGAAACACAATTAGACGCCTTCTTGGACGCTTTAGAAGATATTTTGCGTAATTCAAAATAGTTGTAATTACATATTATCATACGATAAAAGGCAGCGATGGCACTCTACGCCAGCGCTGCCTTTTTGCATGCTTTATATATTCTTATGCTCAATATGTAGTCGACACTGAAAAAGTATTTAAGCGCCGACTATGTAGTCGACACTGAAAAACAACTTAACTATCAGTAAAAATAGAACTTATAAA
>CAYJHH010000164.1:0-5657 GCA_964369995.1 uncultured Desulfovibrionaceae bacterium | reverse complement strand
CTCCCTGTGAGAAGGAGTTTACTGGGATAGAGCGACTTTTTCAACGGGCTGATAACATCCACAGCGCAAGCTGCTGTTATTGACCACTTCTCATACAGTTTTGATTATGGGGTTGACTTTAAAAATGTCAGCGGAAGGCATGAGGTTCTTGATACATCAAGCGCCATGGATGGCACATTTGAAGCTTCGCAAGGTACAGATCTTTTAAAATTTAGAACAACTTTTAAAGGATTTAGTTCTGGTAGAGCTTATATCGATTTTATTCCTACCATAACTCTTACAGGATATGGTTTAGAGTCAGCAACCTTTTCCATGGATTATGAAATGCTTTATAATCCCAATAATAGAGGCGGCTTTCAACTTTCAGGGCTAACAAGTAATACATTTTCCTATGCAGGTTATGACTTTACCCTTGAGTTTCTCTTTGACAGTAACTCCACCATGTGGGTTGGTGGCTCTGGCAACGAGCATACATTCTTTGGAACCAGCCCCCTTTATGGCATTGGTGTATCAGCCATAAAAAATGGAGACTATGGCAACAATGCACCGGCTCCAACGCCTGAACCTGCCACCATGCTGCTTATGGGTGGCGGTCTTGCAGGACTTGGCCTCATACGTCGCAAAAAAGTAACATCTTAATAGAGTTGATACTTGCACACGCCTTCCCGTGAAGGTAGGCATTTTGATAAAAAATGGGGGAAAGCTTTAAAAAACTTCCCCCCATATGCTTTATTTACCCACGTAACGCATACTATGCCGATTGTACACTTTGCTTAGATTGCATCCAAGATAAAGCCCATACACCCAGTACAGCCGCAGCGCCCGCCACCACAAATAACACTTGCGGTGCAAAAACCAAAATACCGCCCAAAGCCAGCACAGCTCGATGCACTACCGTTAAAGGCCCATAAGCATAGCCCACCCAAAAAGCTCCAAAGGCCAATACGCCCAAGAAGCCACTGACCACAGCTAAAGAGTTGGCAAAACCATCGCCAAGCATGAGCAAACCTGGATCATAGCAAAAAGCAAAAGGCACAAGAAAGCCAATGCAACCAAGTTTCATGGCCTGAAAGCCTGTGGCATTGGGAGGTGAGCCCGCCACGGATGACGCCGCATAAGCAGCCAAGGCCACGGGAGGTGTTATATTGGAGATAATGGCATAATAAAACACAAACATATGCGCTGCCAAAGGAGCAAAGCCCAGTTTAATAAGCACCGGTGCGCCCAAAGCAGAGGCTAAAATATAGGCACCTGTGGTGGGCAAGCCCATACCTAATACCAAGGATACAAGCATGATGAGCACCAAGGCCAAGAAGGGTGTGTCCCCTGCCAAGGCAATAACAAAGCCCACAAGCTTTCCGCCAATCCCTGTAAGCGCCACCGAACCCAATACAATACCCGCTGCAGCACATGCCACACATACCATGGGAATGGTTTTGGTACCTTCATAAATGGCATCTAAAATGGCCTTAGGCCCCATGCGGCGCTTAGGGTCAGGCAAGGCTACCAACCAACACAGCACTATACCAAGCATCCCTGCTTTCATGGGGGAAGCACCGTCTAAAAGCACCACCACCACGCCCACGATGGGAATAAGTAAATAAATACGCTTAAGTACTTCTTTCAGCTTTGGTAATTCATCAGCGCTTAACCCTTGCATATTTTGGCTATAGGCCGTTAAGCGCACCATGAGCAATAAAGCACCATAGTACATAAAAGCTGGCAGAACCGCGCCTATCATAATTTCTTTAAATTGTACTCCTAAAAAAGAAGCCATTAAAAAGGCACCGGCACCCATGACCGGAGGCATAATCTGCCCCCCTGTGCTGGCAGCAGCTTCCACCGCGCCGGCAAAGGTGGGAGTGTAGCCAATGCGCTTCATAAGCGGAATGGTGAAAGAGCCTGTGCCATATACATTGGCCACCGCCGAACCGCTAATGGAACCAAAAAGGCAAGAGCTTACCACGGCTATTTGCGCAGGGCCGCCGGGCTTGGTCCCCATGAGGGCGCGTGCCAAGTCCATGAAGTAATCTCCGGCGCCACTTTTTTCCAAAAAGCCCCCGAAAATAAGAAAAACAATAACAAAAGTAGCAGATACCCCCAAGGGCATGGAAAAAATCCCTTCATCAGTAAGGAAGAGCTGCTCTACCACTTCAGGGAAAGAAAGAGACAAACCTTTCAAAATACCGGGCATGGCATGGCCAAAGTACATATAAGCGCCAAAAAGTCCGGCAATGATGGATAGAGGCAAGCCCACCACGCGGCGAGAACCTTCCAAAAGCATAATGATAAGCAAGGCGCCGCAATACAACTGCCCTGCGGTCAGGGGATCTACTTGCTGAATACGATGCACAATATCGTCATAATAAAGGATACCATAAGCACCAGGAATCATACTAATGGCACCTAAAAGCCAATCATACCACGGAACCCTATCATCAGGGGCTTTGGAGCCTATGGGAAAGAGTATGTAGGTTAAAGGGAGAATAAGCATAAGATGTGTGGTACGCTGTAAATAGGCTTCAAAGGAGCCCATTACCGCCGTATACATGTGGAAAATACCCACAGCCACAATGTACACATAAAGAACGTGCTGTTGCCAGCCTGAAAGTTTTCGCATAATCCCCCCTGCAAAAAAGCCCTTATCATATCTGAGCTTTGGTAAAACAATAAACTTTTATTTTATGATGATATGTATGATTATGTATGCTCTTTGTATGCCCTCTGTATGATGGTGCAACAAATAATCATATAAACGCGTCATTGTGAAGGCGATAAGAAAAGGGGGGAAGGGGATCACTTAGGATTTACCCTACCCCCCATCAAAAGGCTCAAAAGAATAACATGAGAAGTCATAAGCTCAAAAAGCTGTACCTTCTTAAAAAAGCACGTGCTCTTACTTTGCCTTTAACTCATTCCAAAATTTCACAGCTCCGGGGTGTGCAGGCGTTCCGCTAGGCACTGCCGTTTCTGGTGAAAGTTCATTCATATCTTTAACGGCGCCGGCAAGGCTAGCCTTATTTTCCCACATGGTTTTAGCAAGATTATACACGAAATCTTCAGGTAAGTCTTTGCGAATAACCACACTTGTAAAGTCGCCAATGGTGTTCACAGGCTCCGCTACAGATTTATACACACCGGGCTTAATGGTATGCACGGTGGTGCCGTAGGTTTTACTCACAGCTTCTAAAGCAGCAGTTTCCACAGGCAAAATGCGCACAGGAACACGGCTTTCAATATTTAAGATGATGGAAGCCACCTGACCTACAGAAAAAGCAAAAACATCCAAGTGATCATCTGCCAAAAGGTCAGCACCGCCATCGTAAGAAGCGTATTGCACAGACCAATCATTATCATCTTTTAAGGCGGCAAAATCTGTCTTATAGCCTTCTTTTAAAAGCACTTTAACCATAAATTCAGAAGAAGTGCCTGGCTTTAATGTGGCAAAACGTACAGGGATTTTTTTGGCAATCATATCGCCTACACTGGTGATACCATGCTTTTTCGCAAAATCTTCACGCACCACAAAGTACGTTACCTGAGTATATAAGTTACTAAAAACAGCGACGTTATCAATTTTTCTGCCCTTAAAATCGGCTTCACCTTTAATGGCTGCACCCACAAAAGCGGTTACCGTAAAGCCAAGGTCACCCTTTTTTGCATTGGTATTGATAATATTAGAAACACCGCCGCCGGTACTATTGGTGGTTTGAACTACAGTTTTAGTCCACATTTCTGACAAAGCCGTACCTAAAGCAAACCAGTTACCCCCGGGAGGGCCTGCCATAAAACGTAAATGGTCTGGGGCTTTAGTTTCAGCCATGGCTGGCGTAACCATAAGTAATGCTAAGCTTAAGGCACAAAACAACGAAGACTTTACAAAGCTTTTCATACGTCAATGCTCCCTTTTTCATGTAAGAATTAAAAAACAGCCTACCACTCATTGAAGCTGTAAGATTAGCATTGCACACAATAAAAGGCAATAAAAAAGCTCCTGAGGTATCCTCGGAGCTTAAAAATGTTTTTTGAATCTATATTATCCTATTCGATGACGGTAGCTTTTTCTATGAACACTGGCTTCTGAGGCACATTTTCATGCATGCCACGATTGCCCACAGCCACATTCTCAATTCTGTTTACCACATCTTGCCCTTTAATGACCTTACCAAAAACCGTATAGCCCCAACCTTGCGCTGTGGGAGCTTTATAATTGAGGAAATCATTTTTCGCTGTGTTAATAAAAAATTGTGCTGTGGCAGAATTAGGATTGGAAGTGCGCGCCATGGCAATGGTGTATTCATCATTATCAAGGCCATTGGCCGCTTCAATCTTAATGGGAGCATTGGTGGGTTTCATTTTTAAATCAGATGTCATACCGCCACCTTGAACCATAAAATCTTTGATAACGCGATGAAATACTGTGCCGTCATAGTGACCGCTCTTCACATAGGCAAGAAAGTTTTTAACAGTCTCAGGAGCCTTGGCGGCATCAAGACGTACTACTATATCCCCCATGCTGGTTTGTAACAGCACTGCAGTGCTTGCAGCTTGTGCTAAAGGCGCTACCAAAAGCCCCATGATGAAAAGACATATGACCAAGGTGATGTTTTGTAAAAACTTCATACTTTTTTACCCCATTTGTTTTTTGTATATATAGGTGCAAATACAGCACTTACTGCTCATCTTGTACGCGTGAAAAGCCTTTTTGCCAAGTAAAAAAATTATGCCCGTATTGACGTCAGTTACGCCCTATGCTATTTTTTTTCCATGAAAACATACCTACAACAATTTCAGAATTATGTCTCGCAAAGTGGACTTAAAAATACCAGTCAACGTGCTCGCATTGTTGAGGTGTTTATGGAGTCCACAGGACACCTTTCCACAGAGCAGGTCTATGAGATTGTGCGCAATGTGGATTCTTCTGTAGGCCAATCCACCGTATACCGCACCATGAAATTATTGTGCGAATCCGGCCTTGCCCATGAAGTACACCTAGGTGATGGCATTACACGCTATGAGCCGTATTGCGAAGAACACCACGACCACCTTGTGTGTGAAAAATGTGGAAAAACTGTGGAAATATTAAACAAAAAACTTGAGAAGTTGCAAGAAACCATTGCTGAAAAGCAAGGGTTCGTCCTCACTTCTCACAATATGTGTTTATACGGAATCTGTGCGGATTGCCGTAAAAAACGCTCCAAAAAAGACTAACCACACCTCTTCTAGCTTTGATTTTTGTCAATGCGCTTTTTTTGCGCGCGCAAAATCCAATGGCTTTTTCATAGATATCATTCATATAAAAAAAGAGAGAAAATTATGCATTTTCTCTCTTTTTATTTATACAGTCTTTGCTGTTAGCTAAACAGCAAAACTACTCTTATTTAATTACATAACGCCTTGTTCAATCATGGCATCTGCTACCTTACGGAAGCCGGCAATATTACCACCAAGCACATAATCACCAGATTGGCCAAATTCATTGGCAGCAGAGCTGGCAGAAGTGAAGATACCCTTCATGATGCCTTGCAACTTCGTGTCCACTTCGTTGAAGGTCCAAGGTTGCATGCTGGAGTTTTGAGCCATTTCCAATTGGCTGGTAGCCACACCGCCGGCATTGGCGCACTTGGCAGGACCATAAGCGATTTTTGCTTCAAGGA